>DKNC01000066.1:18732-71904 GCA_002470135.1 Actinobacteria bacterium UBA7398
CGCCCCATAGTTTCTGCAACATCAACCAATAGCGCGTGCGGAATTGCGAATCTAGAATACTTAATTAGAACATCTATAACTTTTTCAGCATCATGTCCAGCCGCACGCGCATTCCAAAGCCCTAACGAAGTCAGGCGATAGGTGTGAATATGTTCTGGAGATTTTTCTAGTTCTGCAAATGGTGCAATCGCACGCCGGCAATCGGTTGAAAGCGGATGATCAATATCTAGGAGAAGTGTTTTGTCACTCTGAACAATTAACGGCCCATCACTCATTTAATTAAATCCTTAATAAATTCATGGATTAATTGAGAACGTTCGGTCATCGCTGAGATTTGTACCCATTCAGTTAGGGCATGCGCACCTGACCCAAGCGCTCCAAGTCCATCCAGAGTAGGCGCTCCGACTGCTGCAGCGAAGTTGCCATCGCTAGCCCCGCCGACTTGGGCCGAACCTACTGGTGCGAATCCATTTGCTGCAGCAACTTTTTCTAACCGCTCATATAACGCAGTTGTGGCAGAGAGTTCTAGTGGCGGACGATTGATGCCACCTTGAATTTCGATTCGGCACTCTGGGTTTGTTGGTGTTAATTTTCGAATTGCCGCATCAACACGTTCGAGTTCAGCCATTTTAAATGAACGAGCATCGATATCTAGCGCAGCAAGTGCCGGAACTGTATTTGTGGTGGTCCCAGAAGCCATTGCAGTTGGCACAACGGTTGTGCCGCTATTTAAATCTTGGAGTGCTACAACTTTCCTAACAACTTCAGCAATTTCAACAGTGGCGTTAATCCCCTTTTCAGGTTCTAATCCGGCATGAGCTGCGCGACCATGCACAATAATTTTGTACATCGAAGTACCTTTACGCCCAGTTTTAACTTTGCCATCTATCGCAGATTCGAAGACCAAAACAGCTTCGGCATCTTTTGCAACACGCTCAATTAATCCACGGGAGGTTGCACTACCGGTTTCTTCATCTGAAGTTGCAATAATTGCAATCTTGTCACGCGATAAATCTTTCATTGCATAAAGAGCTTGCAAGAACCCAGCTTTCATATCGTAAGCACCTGGACCGCGAACTACATCACCTACAACGCTCCATAATGGTTGAAACGAACCATGGGGCCAGACTGTATCTAAATGACATAACAAAACAATTTTTGGGTTCTTTGCGCCGAACCAAAATACTGGTCGCCCGTTCTCGGTAATAATTTCGCCAGCTTCACCATGTAATTTTTTAGTTATTTGGTTGGCCACTTCCATAACTTTTTGACAAGCGGCTAAATCTTCAGTTGGCGATTCGGTTTCAACCAATAATTTGAGGTCATCAAGAATCATGGCGCTAAGTCTGCCGTAATCGGTGCTCATGCGGGAGTCACGCCGGTAATCCGCGGAATTCGGAAGTGTTGGACTTCGCCGGAGCCATGATCTCGAGCAACTAAGGTGCCGAGTGAAATTGATAGCGGATCAATAATTCGTTGGGTTACGCCACCATTTGTGTCGGCATACCCAATTATTAGCGAAACTTCTTCGCCAATATATTTATTTAACATATCCATAGTTTCATTTGCGGTACTTCTTGGGACTTCAGCGCCGCGTTGGGGTTGGCGTGCTGAAGCTTTTTCGCCAGCGCGTAGAGCTCGGACTGCAGAATTTAAAATGGTTTGCGAAGGTTCCATTGCTTCGCCAATAATCCGCGGTGGTTTAGGTCGAGATTTTGCACGAGTTTGTCCGGCCGCAGTAATTACCGAACCAGTATTGCTTTCGCCAGCCGGGAAATAGCCAGCGCTCCGGAGTTCTTCAATTGTTTCGCGTGATTCAGTATCAGAAATAATTACTTGTGGCGCAATTTGTCTTAGTCGTAAATGCTCTAATCGTTTATCACCAAGTATTTGGTTGATTGTGGCTTCATCTTCACATCTCAAATAAGTATTTGCATATCCAACTTTAAGGCGTCCATGTTTGCGTGCCACATCAGAGATTAAATATTCAAGTGGTTGTGGCATTGGGGTCTTAGAAGTTTTTGTTAAGAAAGTCCGAATTTCATCGCCAGAGTGGCCATGATCTAATCCGCGACGAATCGAACTTTCACTGAAGCGATAAACTGTGGCGCCACCACGACTTTCAATATCAGCAAAAGTAGATAGGTGACGTGCAATCTCAATCGTAAGCGGACCGGGTGCGATTGCAGTGTTATCGGCTTGAATCAAAATGTGATCGACTGGTTTAGGTAACGCTTCATTAATTTTTAATGAGTCAGCATCTTCAATAAATCTATTTCCAAAAGAAGAAAGTGCGCCTTGCCCGGTAATACCGAGCCACTCCGATTCTCGTAACGTCCACTCAACTAAATCGGAGTGGAGTGTGCCACCACGGCGATTGGGGTAAACCCATTGGATAAAGGATTGTGCGCTATCGAGCGACGGCGCTAATTCAGCTCTTTCAAGTAACATCTTTAAAATGTGAGTTCTAATGACCGCAGCATTTGCTCGGTCTAATTCGGCACCGAGCGCATTAACATTCTTTGAATCTACTTTACCAACTAGCCCAGCAACTCTTGATGTCAAAGACCAGAGCGTTGCAATCTCGACCCATTGTTCTTCTGGAGTTTTTAATTGCCACATATCAAAAGCGCTTGTTGGCAAAACTCGGCCGTCTGGGTCTGCGACCACAATCCCAGATAAGTAACAAAGTTCTGCAACAAATGCTGCACAATTTTCGGTCACTCCTAAATGTTCTGCAGCTTTTCTTAGGTCTCTAATTCCTAAGCCACCGGCTTGCAAAGTCGAGGGAGTTTCTTCAGCCCAATAGTTCATTAACTCATTGCACCAACGCAAAATATTACTTATGCCGGCGATTGCAGCTCGGTCAATTTCACTCTGTTTTCGTTTTTCGCCAACTAATTCAGGCGCAGTAGTTGTGATATTTTTATGTACTTTTCCTTTTCTTAAGAAAAGTCCAACTTCGCGCGGCATTGCAACTGTGGTTTGATCCATCGGAATTAAGAAATGATGTTCGATTAACCAAGCAACTGCAGTACCTTTTTTTCTTACATCACCAACTTGACCACGCGGTGGTCCCCAAGTTAAACGTTCTAATATTTCATGTGCGGCTTTTGGTGCTTCATCTAAATCTTTAAACTTAACTTTTGCTGGACCAACGGGACCAAGGCCGGCAGGTTGGGTTCCGATCATGTCGCGCAGCGCTCTTGGTGCGCGTAGATCTTCACCATCTTTATATAAAAGCGCGCGATCTATTAGTTCACTTATTATCGACGTCGCCACTTTATCGGTGGCTGCAATGATTGACTTAATTGAGAGTGGTTCTTCAAGCGCTACACAAGCTTCTAAAACTTCAAATTGCCATTGATTTAACGATTCGATTGCTCGAACCAGGCTGGGCCCAGATGTAGCTCGAATTGAAAGTGCAGTCATATCTGATGGAACTGGTGCAATTAAGTCGGCTCGCAATTTAAAAAGCAGCTGCAGTTCGGAATCGCTGCGGGCGCGCAACTCATCGGCAAACGATGGTGCAGATCGCATGATTGAACGGACTACTTTTAATTCAGACATAACTGGCTTACATTACCGAAGAAGTATCGATTCTGCCTATTCGAGAATTTACTGAGCGCTTATCGGAGCCTTGGCTTTATAAAAGCGAAGAGGCCCGCGAAACGACTTATCACGGGTCCAATAAATCGGTTCACCCAACGCATTCTTCGAAAATCATGAACTGGCCATCCGTTTGCGTAGGCGATAATTCTAAGTTTTGCATCAGGATTTATTACACACGGATTTCCAACGGCATTTAATAAAGGTAAGTCGTGATGGCTATCGGAATATGCAAAACAATCTTTTAAGGCAAATTCCTTTTCAGCTGCTAGCGCTTTAATTGCATTAGCTTTTTCACGGCCATGTAATAAATTGCCAACTAAATTTCCGGTGTACTTGCCATCTTTGACTTCTGCTTTAGTGCCGATAGCGCCAGTCAACCCTAATTTTTCGGCGATTAAATTAGCCATATCTTCCGGAGCGGCAGTAACTAACCAGACGCCTTCACCATTGTTTAGATGTTGATTTGCAATATCAATAGTGCCTTGCCAAATCGCTGGCGAAACGAATTCATCATAAATTTCACTACCAGTGGCTTTAATTTCCGAAACATCATGACCTCCAATGAAATCGGTTGCAGCTTTTTGAAACCGCGCAATTTCTTCTGGCTTTTCGGTACCGGTCATTCGGTATCTCAAGTTCGCAAGCACGAATGCACCGATATCTTTCTTAGAGAAAAACCCTCTTTGATACATCCCACGGCCAAGAAAGAAAATTGTTGAACCTTTAATTAGGGTGTTATCTACATCAAAAAAGGCAACCCGCTTCTCATTGATTGCCATATCCATACCTTAGCGAATAGCGCGGAACTCGGCGCGAATTACTGCTTTATGCTTAAGGCATGGAGAGCTTCACAACCGTTCATGTACTTCGCCATGGTGAAGTCGAAAACCCAGGAAAGATTCTTTACGGAAGACAACCGGGATGGCGATTATCCGAACGCGGTGTTGCAATGGCGGAATCTGTTGCGAATTGGTCTAAAAGTTTAGATATCGGTGCGCTCCATGTCTCGCCACTACAACGGGCCCAAGAAACTGCAGCACCAATTGCAAAAGCGCATGACATCAAAATTACAACGGACGATCGCTTGATCGAAGCTGCAAATATATTTGAAGGAAAACCTTTTGGAGTTGGTGATGGTGTTTTGCGTCGACCAAGCGCTTGGCGACATTTGTGGAATCCATGGCGCCCTTCATGGGGCGAGCCATACATCGAACAAGTTAATCGGATGTTTGCGGCAATATTTGCGGCGAACAAAGCCGCGAATGGCAAAGATGCAATTTGTGTTTCGCATCAATTACCAATTTGGATAATGAGATTAGCGATTGAGCATCGAAACTTCTTACATGATCCAAGAAAACGCCAATGCACGTTAGCGTCAATTACTAGCGTGCGCTTTGATAAAGACGGAATGATTTCTGGACTGAGTTACAGTGAACCAGCGGCGCACTTACTCCCAAAAAAATCTTAAAATGAAACGTGCCATATTTAGTATTTTATTAGCGTTGATTCTGACCAGTTGTTCTGGCGGCGGAACTTCATCGCTAAATGAGGATAAGTTCGTATCAGGCAACGGTGCTGTGATTATGATTTCTGAAACTGATCGAAAAATTGCGCCAGTAATTTCGGGTCCGACGCTAGATGGCAACACATTCCAAGGCAAGGGCAATAGCGTCGCAGTAATTAATGTTTGGGCTTCTTGGTGCTCACCGTGTCGAGCTGAAGCTCCAGCTCTTGAATCGCTCGCGCAGAAATATCCCGAAATTCAATTTGTTGGGATTTTGACTAGGGATAACCTCTCTTCGGCACGAGCGTTTGTGAAGCGATTCGCAATTTCTTATCCAACGCTGACTGACGACGCAATTTTGGTTAAATTTCGGGGTCAATTATCGCCGAATGCAATTCCAACTACTTTAGTTTTAGATAAGAAGAACCGAATTGCTGCGCGGATAAGTGGCGAAATTACCGTGCTGGCTTTAGAGAACATAATTAAGAAATTGTTGGCGGAATAACATGAGCGATTTCTTCGTAAACCAAATCTTTGATGGAAACCTTATTTTTGCATTGGTAGTTGCTGCTATTGCTGGTTTAATTTCTTTTATTTCACCCTGCGTATTGCCACTATTGCCTGGTTTTCTTGGGTACATAGCTGGCGTAAGTAATTCAAAATCTCGAATTGTGCTTGGCACACTGCTATTCATTTCTGGTTTTGCTTTTCTATTCGCAATTTACGGAGCGCTATTTGGTTCGCTGGGAGCCACAATTTCAAATAATTCAGATTGGTTAACGAGGGTTTTGGGTGTATTAACCATTGGATTTGGTTTCATGTTTATAAATAGTGAAAGATTTTCTTGGAGCTGGCGGCCTTCGCTACAAAACTTCTCTGGCATAGCAAGTGCACCAATTTTAGGATTTTTATTTGGCTTAGGTTGGACACCATGTATTGGACCAACACTTGGCGCTGTTGAAACTTTAGCTTTCCAAGAAGGTAGCGCGCTCCGAGGCGCGTTGTTATCACTTGCTTACTGTTTTGGGTTAGGTGCACCATTTTTGCTTTTCGGAGTAGCGCTAGAAAAGTCGCGCAAACTACGTTCATTTTTAATTAAACGCGGCAATTACATTACAAATATTGGTGGAATTTTCCTTATTATTATTGGGGTAATGCAAGTATTCGGATTCTGGAACGATGCCATGATTAATCTACGATCAATAATCTCTAATTTTACGCCGGTGATTTAATGTCAGATAACACCCTTGAATTAACCGGAGTTGGCTTCTTCCGATATTTATGGCGCCAACTCACCAGCATGCGCACAGCTTTGATTTTGCTCCTATTGCTTGGTATCGGCGCAATCCCAGGATCAATATTTCCGCAACGCACCCAAAATCCAATGAAAGTTCGAGAGTATTTCATTAACAACTCGGACGTTGCCGAATGGATGGATCGACTAAAACTATTTGATGTTTACGGATCACCATGGTTTTCCGCAATCTATTTGCTGCTTTTTATCTCACTCATTGGGTGTGTGTTACCTAGATCTTGGGAACATTTCAAAGCAATCGGCGCAAAGCCACCACTCACTCCTAAAAATTTAAACCGATTAGAGTTCTATCGAGTTGTTGATTGTGACTCCACCACAGCGCTAGCTAACGCCGAGACTTGGTTGAAGAAAAATCGTTTTCGAATTCGCCATAATCTAAATTCGATTTCAGCTGAAAAAGGGTATGCCCGCGAAACTGGAAATTTACTCTTTCACCTTTCATTAATTGTTGTTTTAATTGGAATCGGCATGAGTTCGGTTCTTGGAATGCGTGGCGAGGCGATCGTAAATATTGGCGAACGCTTTATAAATACCCCAACAAGTTATGACAATTTGGCGGCTGGAAGATTTTTCAAAGTGGAAAATCTAAATCCATTTTCTCTTACTTTAACGAACTTTAAAGCCGAATATGACTTAGGCACAAATGCACCGATTGATTACACACTTACCGCTTCAGTATCTGATGTGGTTGGTGGTGCAACTACTACAAAAATAGTAAAAGTTAATAGCCCACTCACTTTTAGTAGTACTCGGGTATATCTACAAGCTAATGGTTATTCGCCATTGGTAACAGTTAGAGATAAATCTAACGCAGTAATTTTTCAAGGCGCAGTCCCATTTTTGCCACAAGATGCAAACTTAACGTCTGCTGGCACCATCAAGATTCCAGATATGGAGCCACAGATTGGATTTGTTGGATCATTCATTCCGACAGCTGATCGGAGTGCAAGCCGCGGTGCGTTTTCATCTTTCCCAGAAGCGCTAGACCCACGACTTTTACTATCGGTTTTTCAAGGTGATCTTGGAATGGATGATGGCATTCCGCAATCGGTTTATCGACTTGATACGTCAAAGATGGAACGAATTGGATTGAAAGAGTTAGCAATTGGCGAAAGCTATTCCTTTAACGACGTGGGCACCATCACATTTGATGGTTATACCCCTTGGGTAAATTTACAAATCGTTAGAGATCCCGGAAAGCAATATGCACTAGTTGGAAGTATCCTCGCCATATTGGGCTTACTAATTTCGCTCTTCACTCGACGCCGCCGAATTTGGATTAAAATCGGTGAAGTTGTAGAAGTTGCTGGACTTTCTAAAAACAATATCGAAGGACTAGAAAAAGAAATCATAGATTTAACTACTTGGATTAAGGAGAGATAGATGAGTTCTACTTCGCTAGCCTATCTCTCTAACAACCTAATTTATTCATCACTTTTTGTATTCACAATAACTTTTTTTATGCATGCGATTGAAACAGCTTGGTCTGTTCGGGGCGATGAATCCGCCACTCGCACCAACGTTTTTGATCGATCTAAGACCGAAAAGGTGGCGCGCATAGCTACTGCGCTAATGATTCTCGGGTTCTTATTACTTCTTGCGGGCGTAATAGTTCGTGGACTATCGGCGCATCGAGTTCCGTGGGGAAACATGTATGAGTTCTCCATTACCGGAGCGCTCGCATTTACCGGCGCTTATCTCGCAGCGCTAAAGAAATTTGAATTACGTTGGTTGGGGCTACCAATTTCAATTGCAGTTCTGTTAGTTCTTGGGACAGCGATTACTCTGCTTTATCGTCCAAGTGCACCATTAGTTCCAGCCCTTAAATCAACCTGGTTAGTTGTACATGTTTCTGCCGCAATTATTTCGGGTGGCGTATTTCTATTAGCAAACACCATCGCAGCTACCTATTTAATTCTGGACCGAATGGAATCACGTGGTGGTAGAAATGTTTGGGCGAAACGGTTGCCAACTCTTGAAGCACTTGACCAACTTACCTACCGCCTAGTTGCATTTGTTTTTCCACTTTGGACCTTCGCAGTTATTGCCGGCGCAATTTGGGCCGAATCTGCTTGGGGTCGTTATTGGGGATGGGATCCAAAAGAAACGTGGGCATTTATAACTTGGGTTGCTTACGCCGCTTATTTACATGCTCGTGTTACTGCTGGTTGGAAAGGTAAGAAGGCAGCTTGGCTCTGTCTATTTGCTGGCTCAACATTTCTTTTTAATTATGTATATGTAAATGTTTGGGGAACCGGAAGACACACTTACTCCGGTCTTTAATTAGAGACCGCGCAAGAAATCCGGGTTGTCATCTGGTGGAATCATTTTTCCTTTTTTGAAACCGCCGCCATTACGCGGCCGCTTTGGTCGGCCAGCCACATACCAAGCCACAGCGCCGATAGTTCCGATCAACAAAATAATTAAAACCCACGCCCATTTTGGAAGATTTCTAATCAATTCTTGCGGCGTGCGAGCACAATCTGCGAGCGTATAAATAGTGAACGCAAATATTAAAATAACTGGCAGATAGCGCATATGGAGAGTTTAGCGCGAAGATGCAAAGAGCGCGATTGAAATGAAAAAAGCGAAACCCATTTGTAGCTTTCCGGTGTTACCTAACAGTGGGATGAGCGCTTTACCTTTTGCGCCATCTAGGACCGTTCTACTTAGCCTTCCAGATACTGGGAGCAATACCAAAGTAAATAAAATGTAAGGCGATGCAAAAGTAGCAATTATCGACGCGACATGAGCAATCATTAGTAGAAGTACATAAAAAATACGGGCAGAGCGATCACCTAAAATAACTGCTAATGTATTTTTCTTGGAGATTTTATCTTTTTCTAAATCTCTCAAGTTATTTAAACCAAGAATGGCACAAGCTAGCGCGCCAATTGGAACCGATAGCATCAAACTTGCGAAGGTAATTTCTTGACTTTGCACGTAGTAACTTCCGGCCGTCGCGACTAAGCCAAAAAAGAGAAAGACTGAAACTTCGCCAAGAGCGGAGTAACCGTAAGGCTTTGGTCCGCCGGTGTAGGTCCATGCAGCCAAGATTGCGATAGCGCCAACCAGAATTAACCAAAGTGAAGTTTGTAGCGCCAAAGTTAAGCCGGCAACCGCAGCAATTAGAAAGAAAATGTAGGCGGCGTTTTTTACCGCTCTTGGTGTCGCAAGTTTTTGCCCGACTAATCTAATTGGGCCGATCCGATCTTCATCAATTCCTTTAATGCCATCGGAATAGTCGTTCGCATAATTAACTGCAATTTGCAGGGCGAGGCTAACAATTAAAGCTAAGAGTGCGCGAACTGGATTAAAACTAACTCCAGCTAGTGATGTGCCAACCAATACTGGCGCAATAGCGGCGAGCAATGTTTTCGGTCTTGCCCCACCAACCCATTCGTTAAGCGCTGTCATTTAGCCAATCTCTCAATTAGTTTTGCTCGATCTGGCTTACCAATTCCTATTAATGGAATCTCATCGACCTTGTGAATTTCTTTAGGTGTTGCGTACCCACCAAATCTATTCTTCAAGAAGTGCGAAATCGTATCTTGTGAGAGCTCTAAAGTCGTGGCAATACAAAGGCGCTCGCCCCATTCTTGATCGGGTTTGGCGAAAGCCAAGAAAATACTTTCAAAGTTTTCAGAGAGGGCTTGCTCGATTACGCTCAACGAAATTTTCTCGCCGCCAGAAATGATTTGATCATCGGCTCGACCAAATACTGCTAATTTTCCATTTTCTAATCGACCAATATCGGTAGTTTTTAACCAGCCGTCTACCAGTGGAACTTGGGCCAACATTGGGCCACGCAGATAAATAATATTTTCGACAATTTTTACCGCAACGCCATCAAGTGGGGTCCCGTTATAAATGCAACCGCCGGAAGTTTCAGACATTCCATAAGTAGTAATTACATTTATCCCGTTAGCGTGCGCGCGCTGTTTATCACTTTCTGCCAATGGTGCGCCACCAACTAGGACCGCTTTAGCGTCTTGTAAATGTTTAAGTAATAGATGATCAGCAGTCAACGCCCGATGTAATTGGGTTGGCACAATTGCAGTGAAATCTGCTTTTGTGTATTGCGAGTTATTTCTAAAATCTAATACTTCACTCTTGAGCAGAAGCGCTCTAACTAAAACATTAATGCCAGCAATATGCGTTAGCGGAAGTAATAGCGACCAACTATTTCCCGCATCTGCTTTTAAGAAAGTATTTGTGGCTTTTGCAGAAGCGGTAACTGCGGCTGCAGATAAGTGAATTTCTTTCGGTGTTCCAGTAGAGCCGCTAGTAGTCACTACTAACGCCACATCGGTCGACACGCTAGTACTCAAAATATTGCCGATTCCAAGCGCAGGACCGGAACCAGCTAAAGCATTTGTGAGCGCGGCAGAAAATTGTGTAATCGACCACTGATCTTGCGCGTGAACTAATTCTCGTTTAGCAGTTGGCACCATAATTCGCTTAGGCTATTCCATATAACGCTGGCACGGATATATTGAATTATTAGAAGTAAATGGAGGCAAGTTCGTGAGCAAACCGATTAAGCGAGAACCAGGTAGTCGAGCCATCCCTAAGTGGGAGCGCGGCGCTGGTTCGGAAAACTTCACGGATGTTCGCTACGAAATTGCTGAAGGCATGGCAAAAATAACAATAAATCGGCCAGAAGTTCGTAATGCTTTCCGACCAGAAACTCTCACAGAGCTAGAGAAAGCTTTCTCGTTTGCACGTGATGATGAAAAAGTTGGCGTAATTATTTTTACTGGTGCTGGCGATGACGCATTCTGTTCTGGTGGCGATATAAACGTTCGCGGTGATGATGGATATATTGGTAATGATGCGCTTGGGAAAAAAGGAATCGGTCGATTAAACGTTTTGGATTTGCAGGTACAAATCCGACGTACGCCTAAACCGGTTGTAGCTATGGTTGCTGGTTGGGCAATTGGTGGCGGTCATGTACTTCATGTTGTCTGTGATTTAACTATCGCAGCAGATAATGCAAAGTTTGGTCAAACTGGCCCGATGGTTGGATCATTTGACGGTGGTTATGGAGCTGGATTGTTAGCGCGACATGTTGGTCAGAAAAAAGCGCGCGAAATTTGGTTTATGTGTCGCCAATACGATGCCCAAGAAGCACTTGACATGGGATTGGTAAATACCGTGGTTCCAGTTAAAGAGCTAGAAGCCGAAACAGTTTCCTGGTGTCGTGAAATGTTGCGTCATTCTCCAATGGCAATTCGACTTCTTAAA
This sequence comes from Actinobacteria bacterium UBA7398, assembly GCA_002470135.1. Taxonomy (GTDB): domain Bacteria; phylum Actinomycetota; class Actinomycetes; order Nanopelagicales; family Nanopelagicaceae; genus UBA7398. Next base: position 30,411 of record DKNC01000066.1, read on the forward strand.
GCTGGGCTTAACGCTGCCGATGATGGATTGGCTGGCGTGCAACAACTTGCTGGTGATGCGACCCTGCTTTTCTATTTAACAGAAGAAGGCCAAGAAGGTCGCGACGCGTATAAAGAAAAGCGCGAACCCGACTTTGATAAATTCCCTAAACGTCCGTAATTTTTATGAGCGCAGCAATTCTGGAAGAAGTATTAACTTCATTACACGTGATAACGCTGCCGATGAAAGTAAAATTTCGCGGCATTGAAAGCCGCGAAATAGCGCTATTCGAAGGGCCTTTTGGCTGGGGCGAGTTCTCGCCATTTTTAGAGTATGACGAAGTTGAATCATTGCCATGGTTAATGAGCGGAATAGAAGCGGCATTTGCACCAACCATGGATCCAATCCGCCAAAATATTTCCATAAATGCCACACTTCCAGAGATAGATTCCAAAATTAGAATTGCCGAAATACTTTCTTGGTATCCAGGATGCAAAACTATAAAAATAAAAATAGGAAGCGACTTACCTCGAGATTTAGCTCGAATAGAAATCGTGCGCTCATTGGCGCCAACTGCAAAAATTCGAGTTGATGTAAATGGGAATTGGGATGTCAATTATGCACAATCAGCGTTGCAAGCAATATTTGAAATTACTGGGGAATTTTTTGAATATGTAGAACAACCTTGCGGATCAATTACGGAACTTCGTGAATTAAAACGCAAATTATCAGTTCCGATAAAAATTGCTGGCGATGAACTCTTTCGCAAAACTTCAGATCCATTTGGAATAGAAATAGCTGGCGCTATCGACATCATGATCTTAAAAGCTGCACCTTTGGGTGGAATCCGTCGGTCACTCGCATTAGCAGAACATCACGGATTGCCTGCAGTAATTTCGAGCGCGCTTGAATCTGCAGTTGGTATCGCCCATGAACTTCGGTTGGCAGCAGCACTTCCAGAATTGCGTTATGACTCAGGGCTAGGAACTGGTGCGCTATTTGTGAGCGATGTTGGAAGTAACGAAATTAGTAATGGCAGCATTTCGCTGCAACCACTCATTCCAAGCGCGAAATCGCTTTCCAATTTTGCAGCGCTTCCCGAGCGGAAAACTTGGTGGCAAGATCGGATAAGAAAAACATGGGCGAGTGGCGCTGATGTTTGGCTGGAGAGCGAAGGGTGGAAACGTTGAATTTCGCTACCAATTTAGCTCGCCACACAATCCGCCAACTCATCGAACTTGGCATAAGCGATTTCGTGCTCTCGCCGGGATCACGCAATGCGCCGCTATCAATTGCACTTTACGAAGCGCATCAACGCGGTTTAATTGAATTACATGTCCGAATTGACGAACGGAGTGCGGCTTTCTTTGCCCTCGGAATTGCTAAAGCCACGAACCGTTATGTTCCAGTAATTTGTACCAGCGGAACCGCTGTCGCTAATTATTATCCCGCAGTTTTAGAAGCGCACCATAGCGATCATAAACTTTTAATACTTTCCGCAGATCGGCCAGCGCGGTTACGTAAAACTGGTGCAAATCAAACTACAAATCAGAGTGAAATATTTAATAACTTTGTGAGAGCCAGCATAGATACTGCTACCGCATTTGATGCAAAGAAATTGTTGGATGGTTCTGGGCCAATTCACTTTAATTTACAGTTTGATGAACCGTTACTAACTACCGATTCAAATGACTGGCTTGCAGGGATTCATATTTCAGAACCAAAAGAAAAATTACGAGCCACAAGCGCCTTAAAAAATATCGGTCTCCGCAACGTTTTAATCGTCGGGCATGATCGAGCTGGGTTTGCAGTAAGCGAAATAGTTGCTTTTGCAAAATCTATAAGTGCACCGATTATTACCGAGGACCCACTAGCCTTTAAAGACGCGATAGCGCACGCACCAATATTGCTTTCTGATGAAAATGTGAGATCCCAACTCAATCCAGATGTAACGTTTGTGATTGGCAGAACCACGCTTTCACGATCAATAAATAGCTTTATTTTAGGAGCAAAACGGTTAGTGGTAATCGATCCGCGCATGGAGAGCGTAGATACTGAGAGAACTGCTGATGAAAAACACTTTAATATTCCAAAAATTGAAAGCAATATCGCGCGCGATGAGGCTTGGTTTGCGCTCTGGCAGAAATTTGAATTGCTGGCTGCAAAATCGATTAGTGAGTTACCAGATTGGTCTGAAGGTTCAATTGCAAAATTTATCGCAGCAGAAATTAAAGATGGTTCCGCGTTATTCATTTCATCATCTAGACCAATTCGAGATCTAGAGAGTTTCGCAACTCCAAGGGTTGGAATTACCACCTACGCAAATCGTGGATTAGCTGGGATCGACGGGAACATCTCGGTCGCGATGGGAATCGCAACCCGATATCAAGAAGCTGTTGCTGTAATTGGAGATCTAGGTTTCTTGCATGATGTGGCAGCACTGACCAATGCCGTAGCCGTTAATTTACTTTTGATAGTTATCGACAACGATGGTGGTGGAATTTTCTCAACTTTGCCACAACGAGGTATCGCTGGTTTTGAAAGTATTTTTGGAACTCCTCATGGGATTGATATTGCAAAAGTTGCCGCCAGTTATGGAATCTCAAATGTTATCGTAAAGAGTGTTTCTGACTTAAACCATGAAATAGCACACCACCAAGAAGGCATTCGGGTAGTAGTAGTTAAAGTTCCAGATCGCGATACGAATGCAGACTCGATCACAAACGTGCTAAAAAAATATCGTGATTTAGTGGCGCTCTAGCGCACTTCGCATTGGTAATAATTTAGCTTGGCTTTCTGCGTATTCACTTTCAGGGTTGGAGCCATTTACGATTCCGCAGCCGGCAAACAATCGGATACTTTTTGCATCATTACTTATTTGGCCACATCGAAGCGCAATTCCTAATTCGCCATCTCCGCGTGCATCTATCCAGCCAATTGGTCCGGCATATCTACCTCGAGAGATACCTTCGATATCGTTGATGGCTTTCTTTGCTAACGGTGTTGGCGTTCCACATACGGCGGCGGATGGATGAAGTTTGTGAGCTAATTCGAAGATATCTGTAGGGCTGGTCGAATCTGCAAGTACACCAGTCACATCAGTTGCAAGGTGCATGACATTTGCCAAGTGCAATACAAATGGAGTTTCCGGAACGTTGGTTGAGGTACAAATTGGGGCCAACACATCCGCGACAGATCTCACCGCATATTCGTGTTCTTCTAAATCTTTTGATGAACGGGCTAACGAACCAGCCAACGCTAAGTCTTTTTCATCATTTCCAGTTTTGCGAATTGTGCCAGCTAAAATTCGGGATGTAACTAAAGATTTGCTAAGCCGCACCAGTAGTTCTGGCGTTGCACCAACTAGACCGTTATTTGAAAAAATCCAGGTTGCTGGATACTCCGCAGCTAAATTTTGCAGGATTCGCTGCGCGCTAATTTGTGGCGTTACTTCGCAATCTATAAATCTGGCGAGCACAACTTTCTCTAGCGAATTATCTTTGATTTCTGCAATCGCTTGCGAAACTCGCGCTTGCCACTCGACGCCGTTGCTACCGCTCCACCGCAATTCCAATGGCTTTTTAACGGTACTTATTTGGGAGAGTCTTGGTTGTGGCTTATTTCCAATCCAACTTATCCATGATTTACCTTTTCTCTCCCCAATTACCACGTTTGGAATTATTAATACTGAGTCTTCAGTTTCCGAGAATGCAAACGAGGAAAAGAGTATTGGGCCAGTTCCGCTACCCAATACGTTGTTTTCAATATCAAAATTCTGTAATTCATTCCGCCACCATGCGCGAGCCTTCTCAAAACGCTCTGGGCCCGAGAGTACGAACCTTTTATATTCACCAAAACCTATTAAGCCTTCGCCGCCGCGTACCCAAGCAGAAATCGCACTCTCGTTTTCAATACTGATTTCAAGTAGGGCAGGGTGATCACCGAGAAGTTCGGTGGTGAATCTTTGATTCACGAAAATCTCCCTAATAGGCCAATAGCGCACACTTGAATTTGTAGGTCAGCGTACTACGCGCAAAGATAGGCGGGTGGCTAAGGAAAATGGTAAACGGGCGGATCTCAATAAAAACCCTGATGAGGTAGCTGCCATGTTCGATGGTGTCGCACGGCGCTATGACATTGCTAATGACATTCTGAGTTTAGGCAGAACTCGTGCTTGGCGAAAGAAAGTTAAGAATTTAATATCACCAACTACCGGAATGCAGATTCTTGATTTAGCTGCCGGGACTGGTTCCTCAAGTGAATCGTTGGCGAAAGCTGGCGCATCGGTAACTGCGCTAGATTTTTCAGAAGGCATGTTGGCTGCTGGTAGAAAACGTCGCCCTTATATTAATTTTGTTTTAGGCGATGCACTTTCGTTACCGTTTGAAAAAAATTCATTTGATGTAACAACTATTTCGTTTGGATTAAGAAATACAAATAATTTTGATAAAGCGCTCTCTGAAGCGCTTCGCGTAACTAAACCGGGCGGCCGGTTATTTATTGTGGAATTTTCGGAGCCAACCTTCAAGCCATTTCGGTATATCTATCTGGAATATTTAATGCGAGCGCTCCCTTGGATAGCCAAGCGCGCGACTTCAAATCCAGAGGCATATATCTATCTTGCAGAATCGATCAGAGCTTGGCCGAATCAGCGCGATTTAGCGCGGCGAGTGGTGGCAGCGGGCTGGTCTGACGTGCATTTTAAGAACATGACGGGCGGGGTTGTCGCAGTTCACATAGGTACTAAGGCTCGTTAATTTCGCCATATTTGGCGGCTCGCCTAGGATTATGAACTGTGAACCCATATATTCCAATTCTAGTTATCGGAGCCTTCGGGTTCGGGTTCGGAGTATTTTCAATCGTGGCGGCCGCTTTAACTGGCCCAAAACGTTATAACCGCGCTAAGGCTGCAGCATATGAATGCGGCATTGAGCCAAGCCCACAAGCACAAGGCGGCGGACGGTTTCCCGTCAAATATTTCTTAACGGCAATGCTCTTTATTATTTTTGATATAGAAATAGTTTTCTTATATCCATGGGCAGTTTCATTTGACCAACTCGGACTATTTGGACTTGTTGAAATGGTGCTATTTATCGGCACCGTCTTCGTTGCATACGCATATGTATGGCGACGCGGCGGACTGGAATGGGATTAATTGTGGGTTTAGAAGAAAAATTACCAAGCGGATTTCTTTTAACGTCAGTTGAAAAACTTGCGGGTTACATGCGCAAGAACTCACTTTGGCCAGCAACATTCGGGTTAGCTTGCTGCGCAATTGAAATGATGGCAGCTGGAGCGGGCCGTTATGACTTAGCTCGTTTTGGCATGGAAGTTTTTCGCGCTTCACCAAGACAAGCCGACTTGATGATTGTCGCTGGCCGAGTTTCTAACAAGATGGCTCCAGTACTTCGACAAATTTATGATCAAATGGCTGCACCAAAATGGGTAATTGCAATGGGTGCTTGCGCATCATCAGGCGGAATGTTTAATAATTATGCGATTGTGCAGGGTGTAGATCACATCGTTCCAGTAGATATTTATCTGCCAGGTTGCCCACCACGTCCAGAGATGTTGATGGATGCGATTTTGAAGTTACATGATCACATTGGAGATTCAAAGCTCGGCGTTAACCGCGAAAAAGTAATTCGTGAAGTTGAAGCTGCCGCGCTCGCTGCAGTGCCTACTCACGAACTTCCACTATTTGGATCGCATGCATGAGCCACGATAAAACCTTGAATAAAGGCGCTTTTGGCGTATCCGGAACTGGTGACACCTCAGGTTACGGCGGACTCGTTAGAAGCAATGCAAAACCTGGATCTTCAGAGCGACCATTTGGAAGTTATTTTGATGAAGTTGCAGACGAGCTAGAACGCGCGTTTCCAGAATTTAACGACGCAATCGAAAAGGTGATTGTTGATCGTGATGAGTTAACGTTGCATGTAAAAGCTGCACACCTGTTTGAAACCGCAACGAAACTTCGCGACACTGAAACTTTGAGATTCGAACAATGTATGGGTGTAAGTGGCGCGCATTACCCAGAAGAAAAAAATCGTGAACTCCATGCGATTTACCATTTACTTTCCATGACGCACAATCGAAGAATTCGAATTGAAGTCTCTATCCCAGATGCAAACCCACACCTGCCTTCACTTGTTGAAGTTTGGGCGGGATGCAATTGGAATGAACGTGAAACATTCGATATGTTCGGAATAATTTTTGATGGGCACCCAGCTCTAACTCGCATCTTGATGCCAGATGATTGGCCAGGACACCCGCAACGAAAAGATTATCCACTTGGCGGAATTGACGTCGAATATATAGGTGCGGTCGTACCACCTCCTAGCGATCGGAGGGAGTACCAATGACGCCAGATCCATATGCATCCGCACGTGAAACCACCGAAGGAACTGTCTATTCAGTAACTGGTGGCGATTGGGATTCAGTCGTAACTGAAATTGGCGCAACTAAAGAAGAACGAGTTGTTGTGAACATGGGACCACAACACCCATCAACTCATGGCGTACTTCGTTTGATTTTGGAACTTGAAGGCGAAACCGTCACGGAAACTCGGTGTGGAATCGGATATTTGCACACTGGTATTGAGAAGAATTGCGAATACCGAACTTGGACCCAAGGGGTAACTTTCGTAACCCGCATGGATTATTTGGCGCCACTATTTAATGAAGCGGCCTATTGTATTGGTGTTGAGAAATTACTCGGGATTACCAACGATGTAACCGAACGTGCGAGCGTAATTCGAGTATTAATGATGGAGCTAAACCGGATTTCTTCACACATGGTCGCGCTAGGAACTGGCGCGCTAGAACTTGGTGCACTTTCCCCAATGATTTTTGCATTTAGAGAGCGCGAATTAGTCCTCGATATTTTCGAGATGGTTTCTGGACTTCGTATGAACATGGCCTACATTCGACCAGGTGGCGTTGCGCAAGATTTGCCAGAACACGCAACTTCAAAAATTCGCGAAACCGTAAAAGAATTACGGATTAATTTCAAAGATAATGCCAAAATTTTAATCGGAAATACTATTTGGCTAAAGCGCACAAAAGATATTGGAATATTAGATTTAGCTGGTTGCACAACTTTGGGCATAACTGGCCCAGTCCTTCGCGCCACTGGGATGCCTTGGGATTTACGTAAAACCCAACCATATTGCGGTTACGAAAATTATAATTTTGATGTAATTACGGCTGACACTTCCGATGTTTATGGCCGATTCTTGATCCGTATGAACGAACTAGAGCAATCGCTAAGAATTATCGAACAAGCGTGTGACAAGTTAGACGTGCTTAAGGGTCAACCAGTAATGGTTGCGGATAAGAAAATCGCATGGCCATCACAACTTGCACTTGGTGGGGATGGACTTGGTAATTCTCTAAATCACATCCGCGAGATCATGGGAACTTCAATGGAATCATTGATTCATCACTTTAAGTTAGTAACTGAAGGGTTCCGAGTTCCAGCTGGCCAGGTTTATAGCACCGTAGAATCACCTAGAGGTGAGCTTGGCGTACATTTAATTTCAGATGGCGGGACTCGTCCATACCGCGTGCACTTCCGAGAGCCGTCATTTAATAACCTGCAATCAACAGCTGCGATGTGTGAAGGTTCGCAAATTGCGGACATCGTTGGTGCGGTTGCTTCGATTGATCCAGTAATGGGAGGGGTTGATCGCTAATGCCATTTACAAATGAAGACGCCACCATAATTGATTCAATAATCTCGCGTTATCCACGGAAGCGCTCAGCAATCATGCCGTTATTACACTTTGCTCAAGCACGCGATGGATATGTGACTAAAGAATCTATCGAAACCATTGCCCAGAAATTAGATTTAGAAACCGCTGAAGTAACTGCGGTTGCGAGTTTCTACACCCAATACAAACGAGAACCAGTCGGTGAGTACCATGTTGGTGTCTGCATAAACACGCTGTGTGCAGTCATGGGTGGCGACGCAATTTACGAAGGCTTGAAAGAACATCTTGGAATTGAAAATAATTGCACAACTAAAGATGGCAAAGTTTCGCTAGAACGGATTGAATGTAACGCAGCTTGTGATTATGCCCCAGTAGTTATGACGAACTGGGAATTTTATGACAATCAAACTGTGCAGTCTGCAAAAGATTTAGTTGATGGGATGCGTAATGGAAACCCACCAGCGCCAACTCGTGGACCAAATAAGTTACCAACTTGGCGGGAAAATTCGGCGGTGCTTGCCGGTATTAGTGATGGCCGCTTTGGTGAAGGTGTTTCGGCTGGCGAACCTTCGCTGCTTGGATTGAAACTTTCAAAGGAGGGTAAGTAATGTCTAAATTAACGCCCGTCCTTTCCGCACATTGGGATCAAAAAGATTCATTTACGTTTTCAGGATATAAAGGCAATGGTGGCTACAAGGCGCTCGAAAAAGCGCTCGCCATGGAGCCAGATGCCGTAATTCAGAGCGTAAAAGATTCAGGTTTACGCGGCCGAGGTGGCGCTGGTTTCCCAACTGGAATGAAGTGGGGCTTTATTCCACAAGGTGATAACAAAGAACATTACTTCGTAGTTAATGCTGACGAATCGGAGCCAGGTACTTGTAAAGATACGCCGCTTATGATGGCAAACCCACATGTGTTAATTGAAGGAATAATTATTGGTTCCTACGCAATCCGAGCTAATCATGCATTCATTTATATCCGCGGCGAAGTCGCGCATGTAATTCGTAGAGTTCAACAAGCAATCGAAGATGCGTACAAAGCTGGCTATCTTGGCAAAAATATTTTAGGAAAAGGTTTCGATTTAGAATTAGTTTTACATGTTGGTGCTGGCGCATATATCTGCGGTGAAGAAACCGCGCTACTTGATTCACTCGAAGGTTTCCGTGGTCAACCAAGACTTCGGCCACCATTTCCAGCAATCGCTGGTTTATATGCTCGACCAACCATTGTAAATAACGTTGAAACCGTAGCATCGGTGCCTTCTATTATTGAGAATGGACCCGAATGGTTCGCCGCAATCGGAACCGAGAAGTCAAAGGGCTACACCTTGTACTCACTTTCTGGCCATGTAAATAATCCTGGCCAATTCGAAGCGCCACTTGGAATTACGCTTCGCGAAATATTAGAGCTGGCTGGCGGAATTCGAGACGGACATAAATTGAAATTTTGGACTCCAGGTGGATCTTCGACACCGCTATTTACCGACGCACATTTAGATACCCCGTTAGATTACGAAGGCGTATCAGCTGCGGGTTCGATGCTCGGCACTAAAGCGTTACAAATTTTCGATGAAACAACTTGCATAGTCCGTGCAGTATTGCGTTGGACTGAATTTTATAAACATGAATCTTGTGGAAAGTGCACTCCATGTCGTGAAGGCACTTGGTGGTTAGTCCAAATTTTGAAAGATTTAGAGCATGGTAAGGGCACTCCAGAAGATCTAGATAAGTTGCTCGACCTATGCGACAACATTATGGGACGCTCATTTTGCGCTCTTGCTGATGGCGCTGCCAGCCCAATCATTTCTTCAATCCAGTACTTTAAAGATGAATACTTACAGCACCTCGCAACTGGCGGATGCCCATTTGATGCTGAGGCTTCAACAAAATTTGTCACTTCAAATGTTGGAGGTGTGAAGTAATGAGTACTCAAGAAGTTTCTTCTGATGTAACGCTCGAGTTAATAACTTTAACCATCGACGGTTTTGAAGTTACAGTTCCAAAAGGAACTTTAGTAATTCGTGCAGCTGAGAAACTTGGAATTCAAATTCCTAGGTTTTGCGACCACCCATTACTAGACCCCGTTGGAGCTTGCCGCCAATGCTTAGTTGATATTGAAATTAACGGTCGTAAATTTCCTAAACCTCAAGCATCCTGCACAATCCCAGTTGAAACTGGAATGGTGGTAAATACTCAACTAACTTCTAACGTTGCAGATAAAGCGCAAAAAGGAATTATGGAATTCCTTTTAGTTAACCACCCATTAGATTGCCCAGTTTGCGATAAAGGTGGCGAATGTCCATTACAGAATCAAGCGATGAGCAACGGAAATGGTGAATCTCGTTTTGATGGCTATAAACGTACATTTGAAAAACCAATTAACATTTCATCCCAAGTACTTCTAGATCGCGAACGTTGCATTCTCTGCGCACGTTGCACACGCTTCTCCGAGGAAATCGCCGGCGATCCATTTATAACTTTGAATGAACGAGGTGCGCTCCAACAAGTTGGCATTTATGAAGAGAAACCGTTCGATTCATATTTCTCTGGAAACACAGTCCAGATTTGCCCAGTCGGTGCGCTAACTGGAGCGTCATATCGATTCCGTGCCCGTCCATTCGACTTAGTTTCAACGCCTTCAGCTTGTGAGCATTGCGCAAGTGGTTGCGACATGCGCACCGATGTTCGCCGTGGGAAAACGCTCCGCCGCCTTGCTGGAGATGACTCTCAAGTAAATGAAGAGTGGAACTGCGATAAAGGTCGTTGGGCATTTAAATATGCAACCGCAAGTGACCGTATTAAAACTCCGATGGTTCGAGGCGCTGATGGCCAATTACATGAAGCATCATGGCCAGAAGCGTTAGCAACAGCGGCGGCTGGACTTAGCGTAAATCGCGCAGCTGTACTTGTTGGTGGTCGTGCCACAGTTGAAGATGCTTATGGTTATAGCAAGTTTGCTCGAGTGGCTTTAAATACCAATGATATTGACTTCCGAGCTCGGGTTCATACCGATGAAGAGCGCGATTTCTTAGCGAGTGCAATTGTTGGAGTTCAAGTTAATTACTCCGCAATTGACCGAGCCGATCATTTAGTTTTAATTGGTTTTGAACCAGAAGATGAATCACCAATAGTTTTTCTTCGCGCGTTTAAGCAAGTGCGTAAACGTGGGTTAAAAGTAACAACCATTGCACCATTTACTTCCCGTGGCAGCAAAAAACTCAAAGCAGAAGTAGTTAAATCTATTGCCGGTAACGAAGCTCACTTAATCGCAAAGATTTCTGGATTAACTTCCAAATCAGTAATTTTGGTAGGCGAACGGTTATGTGAATCTTCAGGCGGACTTTCAGCAACGCTTGCACTTTCACAATCTTCAGGTGCGAAGCTGGCTTGGATTCCACGTCGCGCTGGCGAACGCGGCGCTCTAGAAGTTGGCGCAATTGGAACCCTGCTTCCTGGTGGTCGATCGGTTAGCGATGCAAGTGCGCGGGTTGATCTGCAAAGCGCTTGGGGCGTTAAGTCGCTTCCGGAAAATATCGGTCGAACCACTTCGGAAATTATTGAAGGTTTGCATAACGGAGATATTGATTCGTTATTAGTTGGTGGCGTTGACCCACTCGATATCTCAGCCGATGCCATAGCAGGGCTCGAAAAAGCATTTGTTGTCAGCTTAGAAATGCGCCATAGCGCAATCACTGAAATTGCTAACGTAATCCTGCCGATAGCAGCAGTAGTAGAGAAGAGTGGCTCATTCCTAGATTGGGAAGGCCGCGCTCGCGCCTTTGAAGCCGCTGTCGATGTGCCTGATCTTCGTAGTGATGTCCGAATTCTTTCAATGATTGCAGATCAAATGGGTAAACCTATAAATCTACCAACAGTCGCGTCAGCAGCGAACGAATTTTCGGCACTTGGGAATTGGGATGGCGCTCGCGCACCATTCACACCAACATCCGCAACGCTAATTTCTGGCGACACAATATTGGCAAGTTGGCGGTTATTGCTAGATGCAGGTTCGCTACAAGATGGCGAAGCTAACTTAGCAAATACTGCGCACCCATCAGTTGCAATTATTTCAGCAGAGCGCGCTGAAAAGCTAGGTGTTAAAACCGGCGATTCAGTTCGAGTTTTCAATGAGCGTGGTGCCATTACTTTGTCTTGTGAAATCAGAGATATTGAAAACAACTCAGTTTGGATTCCTAGAAATTCCCATACCTCAAAAACGATTGCAACCCTCGGAGTTGCAAGTGGCGCATCGGTATCGGTGGTGAAGGCGTGATGGAGACAACTGCGGAATTAATCGGACAAGATCCAGGCTGGATCATCGCCCTAAAAGGTTTAATAGTTTTTGCAGTATGCATTTTGTTAACTTTGATGTCAGTGTGGGGCGAACGCCGCATCGTTTCAATTATGCAGATGCGAATTGGACCAAACCGTGTCGGTAAGTTTGGACTTCTCCAAGCGCTAGCCGATGGCGTTAAGTTAGCCTTGAAAGAAGATTTGATTCCAAAAGCAGCCGATCGAATTGTTTTCATAATCGCACCAATTATTAGTGCAACAACTTGCTTTATGTCGTTTGCGGTAATTCCATTCACTGGAAAAGTTAATTTCTTCGGCCATGAAACTGCGATGCAGCTAACTGACCTTCCAGTAGGCGTTTTATATGTACTTTCAATCGCTTCCGTAGGTGTTTATGGAATTGTGTTAGCCGGTTGGTCATCTGGATCTACCTATCCACTTCTTGGTGGACTTCGCTCTAGCGCTCAAGTAATTTCCTATGAAGTAGCAATGGGGCTTTCGCTAGTTGCGGTATTTATTTATGCCGGATCAATGTCCACCTCAGATATCGTTGCCGCGCAAGATAAATGGTGGTACTCAGTTGTACTTTTCCCATCTTTTGTAATTTATGCAATCTCAATGGTTGGTGAAACTAATCGAGCGCCATTTGATTTAGCAGAAGCTGAAGGTGAGCTCGTAGGTGGATTCCACACTGAATATTCATCGCTTAAGTTTGCGCTCTTCTTCCTTGCTGAATATGTAAACATTATTGCGGTCTCTGCACTTGCCACCACACTTTTCCTCGGTGGTTATCGTGCGCTCCCAGGACTTGGGTTTACTGAAAGCTGGCTTGGTGGTTGGTTCACGCTATTTTGGTTTGCTATAAAAGTTCTCGGCTTCTTCTTTGTCTTTGTTTGGTTACGCGGAACTTTGCCGCGACTTCGCTATGACCAATTTATGAAATTTGGTTGGAAGGTTTTGATTCCAGTTTCACTTGCATGGATTCTGGTAGTTGCAACGTTGCGCACGCTTTCACTAGAAGGCGCACCGCAATCGGTAGTGGTTGCATTTACTGGTGGAATCGTATTAATCGTGTTAGCTGTTTCATCGCTATTTGATCGAGCTCGCGATAAGAATGAAATTGCTGCGCGAGATATTGGCGAAGTATCTGAACCTTCATTCCCGGTTCCGGCACTTCCTGCCACAAAAGCGAGATTGGAAGATCATGTCTGAGCTATACAACATTGAGCCTTTTAAAAACGATGCCATTGAAAAAGCTGCATTGGAATCAACTCCAGTTGTAGATAACGGTCCAAGCACTTTCTTGACTCAATTACTTGGATTCTGGGTCACCTTCAGAACCATGTTTAAGAAGCCAAATACAGTGCAATATCCCGAAGTTAAAGAGCCAACGGCGCCACGATTCAAGGGTCGCCACCAACTAAACCGCCATCCAGATGGCCTCGAAAAATGTATTGGTTGCGAACTTTGCGCCTGGGCTTGTCCAGCAGATGCAATTTATGTTGAAGGCGAAAGCAATACTGAGGAAGCTCGATTCTCACCAGGAGAGCGTTACGGCAAGGTTTACCAAATTAACTACTTGCGCTGCATTTTCTGCGGGCTTTGTATTGAAGCTTGCCCAACCAGGGCTTTAACTATGACTAATGAATATGAATTAGCCGATGACTCTCGCGAGAAGTTAATTTATGAGAAGCAAGATTTGTTAGCCCCAATTCATCAAGGAATGATCATGCCGCCACATCCAATGGCGCCCGGCGCTGATGACGGTAGTTACTACCGAGGCGAAGTAAAAGGTGTTCAACAATGATTCGGCTATCACTTGAAATTGGCCAAACTCAAAAACCAGAGGCAATTTTATTTTATATTTTGGCACCGTTGTCGGTCTTAGCTTCGCTTGGAATGTTAGTAGTTAGAAAAGCAGTTCATGCTGCGCTCTTACTTGCCTGGGTAATGATTACTTTAGCAATTTTCTACATCGCACTTGATGCGGCATTTTTAGGAATAGTGCAGATTGTGGTTTATACCGGCGCGGTCATGATGCTCTTCTTATTTATTTTGATGTTAGTCGGCGTAGATGCTCCAGATTCACTTACTGAGAATATTAAGGGACATCGCGTCGTTGCGATTGCGGCAGCACTCGGATTTGGCGGTTTGTTAATTTCGTTAATTGGTCGAGCCACTTTAAATCACGTCTCGGTCGGATTAGCGATGGCAAACGAACCCGGTAACGTTCAAGGTTTAGCATCGCTTATTTTCACGCAATATGTCTTTCCATTTGAAGTTGTATCGGCGCTACTTATCACCGCAGCTTTAGGCGCAATGGTTTTAGCGCATAGTCAAAAGAGTGCGGGTGCGCGCCTTAGTCAGCGTGCGTTATCGAGCGCTCGTTTCCGCGGGGATTCGTTAGCAAACGCAGCGGGGCTACCTAGTTCCGGAGTTTTTGCTCGTCACAACGCGGTAGATGTACCAGCGCTATTGCCAGATGGCACCCCAGCTAAAAATTCAATTTCTGGAGTATTAAGCGCGCGTGGAGATATCCAAGATCCAACGCAATACGCACTTGGCTCGCTACCTAAAGTTGATGATGAAGGTGGTGATAAGTAATGAACTCTGCTAATTACTTATATCTATCCGCAATGCTTTTCACAATTGGCGCGGTTGGTGTCGTAATCCGCCGTAATGCAATTGTAGTTTTCATGTGTATCGAGTTGATGCTAAATGCCGCGAACTTAGCTTTTGTAACTTTTGCTCGCATTAATGGAACTCTTGACGGGCAAGTTATTGCCTTCTTCACCATGGTGGTTGCCGCCTGCGAAGTTGTTGTTGGCTTAGCAATAATTGTGACCATCTTCCGATCGCGTCGTTCAACATCAGTTGATGATGCCAGCTTGTTGAAGCGGTGATGAAATGACATCAAATAACTTGGTTTATCTAATCGCACTCCCACTATTTAGTTCTGGCTTTTTAATGATACTTGGCCGCAGGGCCGATAAGTGGGGCCACATTTTTGCGACTTTAATTTCGGCATCCGCATTTGGTATTGGGGCATTTGAATTTTTGCAGATGTTGGCTCGGCCATCAGAATCTCGCGCTCTTACCCAGAAACTTTTTTCTTGGATTTCAGTCGGAACCTTTCAAGTCGATGCCTCGCTTTTACTCGATCAACTTTCAATTTCATTTGTACTACTTATAACCGGTGTGGGCACATTGATTCATATCTATTCAATTGCTTATATGTCGCACGACATGGATCGCCGCCGTTTCTTCGCATTCCTGAACTTCTTCATTGCGGCCATGTTGTTATTGGTTCTCGGCGATTCCTACTTAAATCTTTACGTGGGCTGGGAGGGTGTGGGCCTTGCTTCATACCTACTTATCGGCTTCTGGAACCAAAAGCCCGAATATGCGACCGCTGCAAAGAAAGCTTTCGTGGCGAACCGGGTTGGCGATGTCGGACTTTCATTAGCAATAATGATTGCTTTTGCAACATTTGGCACAGTTTCATTTTCTGGGGTCGAAGAAAAAGTTTCTGGTGCATCGACTGCCGCCCTAACCGGTATTGGTCTGATGTTGTTACTCGCAGCTACCGGCAAGTCGGCACAATTCCCATTGCAATCATGGCTCGGAGATGCGATGGCGGGCCCAACCCCAGTTTCAGCGTTAATCCACGCCGCGACGATGGTGACCGCTGGCGTTTACTTAATTACTCGTTCAAATTTTATTTTCGATAACGCCCCAACCGCGCAACTATGCGTGGTAATTATCGGCGCAATCACTTTGATGTTTGGTGCGTTAATCGGTACTGCTAAAGATGACATTAAGAAAGCACTTGCTGCTTCAACCATGTCGCAAATCGGATACATGATTCTTGCGACTGGGCTTGGACCTGTTGGTTACGCGTTTGCAATCATGCACCTTCTGACTCATGGATTCTTCAAAGCCGGTATGTTCTTAGGGGCAGGGTCAGTAATGCATGGCATGGATGATGAAGTAAACATGCGGAAATATGGCGGCCTTGGAAAATTCATGCCAATTACCGCAATTACTTTCGGATTGGGTTATCTCGCGATTATTGGAGTTCCGCCATTTGCCGGCTTCTATTCCAAAGATAAAATTATTGAAACCGCGTTTAACGCCGAAGGAATCAAGGGTTTATTTATTGGCGGCGCTGCTTTACTTGGTGCATTAGTCACCGCTTTTTATATGACTCGCGTAATTATTCTTACTTTTACTGGCACAAAGCGTTGGGATGAAAAAGCCCATCCACATGAATCGCCATTCTTAATGTGGGGACCGATGGCAATCCTGGCAATCGGATCAGTTGCTTCCGGATTCCTACTTTCCAGCGGAAATCGCTTTGTTTCTTGGCTAGCTCCAGTTGTAAATAGCCATGAAGCAGATCACGCCGAACATGTAGAACGATTCCAACCAGTAGTAGTTACTTCAATGGCGCTAGTTGCCGTGGTAATTGGTGTTGCAATTGCAATAGTTAAATATCGAAGCGAAGTTCCTCGAGTAGCACCTACCAATGTCAGATTCTTTACCAAGATAGCTCGTCGTGATTTGTTACAAGATGACTTTAACGAAGCGGTATTAATGCGCCCCGGTCAAGCGCTAACTAAATTCCTAGTAGCAACCGACGAAAAAGCTATCGATGGTGCAGTTAGAACTGTTGGTGCAGCGGTTATTGGAAGTTCAAAAGGAATTCGAAAGACCCAAACCGGTTTTGTCCGTAGCTATGCGCTGTTAATTTTGCTAGGCGCATTTGCGCTACTCGCAACTATCTGGGTGGTAACTCTATGAACTATTTAACTTCGCTTATGTTGCTACCACTTCTTGGTGCGATATTAGTTTCAACTTTACCAAAAAACAAATCCAATTATGCAAAATGGGTTGCACTTCTTACTTCGATTTCGGTAGCTCTCTTAGGTTTATTAATTGCGCTTCGTTTTGAAATTGATCGCCCTGGTTTCCAGTTTGTTGAGAATTATTCTTGGATTCCATCATTTGGAATTAATTACAGTCTTGGTATTGATGGCATCGCGCTAGTTTTAATTCTAATGTCGGTCATATTGGTTCCAATCGTGATTGTTGCCGGCTGGCACGAATCTGAAGGTGGACGTTGGGGAAGTAAGAGTTTCTATGTTCTGATCCTGATTCTAGAAACCATGATGATTGGTGTTTTCGCAGCTACCGATGTCTTCCTCTTCTACGTTTTCTTTGAAGCTATGTTGATCCCGGTTTACTTTTTAATCGGTGGCTACGGCGTTGGCGAACGTGCTGCAGCTGCGGTGAAGTTCTTGCTATACAGCTTATTTGGCGGGCTTTTAATGCTCGCAGCCATCATTGGCATTTATGTTATTTCTGGCCATCAAGGCGGACATACTTTTGATATTGAAAAACTTTCACAATTAACGATCGATTCCACAACCCAAAACTTCTTATTCCTAGGATTCTTTATCGCGTTCGCAATTAAAGCGCCGCTATGGCCGCTGCACACTTGGTTGCCGGATGCCGCAAAATCTGCAACGCCAGGAACATCAGTTCTCTTGTTGGGTGTACTGGATAAAGTTGGAACGTTCGGAATGATTCGCTATTGCATCAAGCTTTTCCCAGAATCATCGAAAACTTTTACTCCAGTAATTATTGTCCTGGCGCTGATCTCAATTCTCTATGGCGCTTTCTTGGCCATTGGTCAGAAAGATATTAAAGGCTTAATCGCATTTACTTCGATTTCTCACTTTGGTTTTATCACAATGGGAATTTTTGCGATGACCACCCAAGGTCATTCCGGCGCCACGCTTTATATGGTGAACCACGGATTCTCCACCGCTGCACTCTTTTTAATAGCTGGGTGGATCTCTGCGCGACGCGGCTCTTCCACAATTGCTGATTTTGGTGGTTTACAACGCGTTACACCGGTACTTGCTTGGACATTCTTTATTGCAGGGCTTTCCAGCTTGGCGCTACCTGGTCTTTCTAGCTTCGTCAGCGAGTTCTTAGTACTTGTTGGAACATATACTCGTTATCCGGTTGCAGCAGTAATTGGAACGCTCGGAATTGTGCTTGCTGCGCTATACATTTTAATTCCAGTACAAAAAGCGCTTCATGGTCCAATTACTCCAGGTAATGAAAACTTGCCCGATATAACTAGACGTGAGCGAATTGCGATTGCACCAGTTATCGCAGTCATTATTTTCTTAGGTTTCTATCCGAAGCCATTGTTGGATGTTATAAACCCAGCTTCCGTAGCAACTTTAACTGCTGCTGGATTTAGCGATCCAGTTCCGGCAACGGGAGGGAAGTAGCCATGACTGATACCCCAATTCTGCAATATTCATTCCTGGCACCAATATTGATCGTGCTAGGCGGTGCTGTCATTGGGGTTTTAGTCGAGGCTTTTGTCGCAACTAAACGTCGCGCTTCTATCCAACTTTCTATTGCGCTCTTTACAATTTTTGTATCATTTATTTCGTTGCTAAGAATTCGCAACTTAACTTCAGCTAAAGCTGCATTTAACTCAGTCATGATTGATGGCCCAGCAATTTTCATGCAAGGAACAATTCTTTTAATTGCATTCTTCGCGGTAATGATTATCGGCGACGTTGATCATTTCACTGCGCAAGCATCTGCGGTGCCAGGATCAGAAGAAGAGAAAAGCGCAGTACAAACCGGTCGCCAACAAACTGAAGTTTTCCCGTTAACTTTATTTGCAGTAGCTGGGATGTTGCTCTTCCCGGCTGCTAGTGATTTGATCACACTTTTCGTAGCTTTAGAAGTTTTATCGCTACCGCTATATCTCATGGCTGGACTCTCGCGCCGCCGCCGCTTATTTTCACAAGAAGCAGCCCTAAAGTATTTCTTACTTGGCGCTTACTCATCAGCATTTTTCTTATTTGGTGCCGCATTTTTATACGGTTTCTCTTACTCAGTTACACTCGCCGGAATCCACGCAGCAGTAATCGGTGGTACCGCGAATAACGTATTCTTATTAATTGGATTACTTTTTGTTTCGCTTGGATTGCTTTTCAAAGTTGGCGCAGTCCCATTCCATGCTTGGACTCCCGATGTTTATCAAGGTGCACCAACAGCAGTTACGCTCATGATTGGTGGCGCACCTAAATTGGCCGCATTTGCAATGACGATGCGTTTGTTGGTCGATGGCTTGTTGCCATTGGCCATCGATTGGCAACAAATGTTGGTGGTGTTGTCGGTTGGCTCTTTGTTCATCGGAAATTTAGCAGCCATTGCACAAACCAATCTCAAGCGCATGTTGGCTTTTTCAACCATTGCACAAATGGGATTCATGCTTATAGGATTGTTGTCTGGTGTTTCTAATGGAAACACTTTGCTCGCGGCTAACGCCTACAGCTCAGCCATGTTTTACGTCATCACTTATGTGTTAACCACATTGGCTTCTTTTGGAGTTATTTTGTTGCTTGCGCGCGCTGGTTTCGAGAGCGAAGAAATCACCGATTTGGCTGGCCTCAATCAACGCAGTCCTTTGTACGCGGGTGTGATGGCGGTGTGTTTGTTTTCGCTGGCAGGTGTGCCTCCCTTGGTTGGTTTCTACGCCAAGCTATCGGTGTTGCAAGCCTTGTTGGCACCGGGCCAAACGGGCGGTTTGATTTTGGCGATCTTCGCGGTGATGATGTCGCTCATCGGTGCGTTTTATTATTTGCGCATCGTCAAGGTGATGTATTTTGATCAACCGCTTACTGCAACTACGGTGTCTGCACCTCAAGACGTCAAAGTCGTTCTCACACTCAACGGCGCACTTATTTTAATTTTGGGATTGGTGCCTGGTGGACTAATGACATTGTGCGCACAATCAATTGTTAAAGCCTTAGGCACTTAAATCGTTTATCTACATGGATGAGCATCTCGTCGAAACAAAAATTCGCAGTGAGGAAATTCTCAAGAGCGATTTTTTGCACACGTTTAGAGATACGGTTGCATTACCCAACGGTTTAGAGGCCACGCGCGAATACGTGGTGCATCCAGGTGCCGCAATGATTGTTCCCATTTTTTCAAATGGTGATTTATTGATGGAGCGTCAATACCGATACCCTTTGCAACAAGTGATGATTGAGTTCCCTGCTGGTAAGCTCAATGCTGGCGAATCATCTTTGCTGTGCGCGCAAAGAGAGTTCAAAGAAGAAACAGGTTACACCGCACGCTATTGGGCGAGGGCGGGGATGCTTCACCCTGTAATCAGTTACTCCACAGAATACATTGACATTTGGTTGGCCAAAGATTTGCAAGAGGGTGCGCGTCAACTAGACGAGGGCGAACATTTGGACCTCATCACTGTGGCTTTTGATCAAGCCATGGATTGGTGTCGTGATGGGCAGATCACCGACTGCAAAACCCTGGTCGGCATGATGTGGCTACAAAATCATATATCAGGCGCATGGCCATTAAATTGGCAGTCTTCGTAGGTTTGAGCACTTTGTCATAATAGATCTATGAAAGTTCTTGATCTCCAATGNNATGTTTATCAAGGTGCACCAACCCCAATTACTGGTTTCATGGCGGCCGCAACAAAGGTCGCGGCTTTTGGCGCACTGCTTCGAATTTTCTACGTAACCTTCGGGGATGCAATCTGGAATTGGCGGCCAATCCTTACCGTAATTGCGATTTTAACAATGCTGGTTGGATCGATAGTTGCGATTACCCAACGCGATATCAAGCGGATGTTGGCCTATTCATCAATCGCTCATGCTGGCTTCTTGTTAACCGGTGTTATTGCGCTTAACCGAGCTGGATTAGCAGCCACGCTTTACTACCTACTTGCTTACGGTTTCATCACGATTGGCGCTTTCGGAGTTATCACTTTAGTGCGGGATTCATCGGGTGAAATTACCGATTTAAATCGTTGGGCTGGCCTAGGTCGACGCTCTCCAAAAATTGCGGCGTTATTTTCATTCTTCTTACTAGCATTCGCCGGAATTCCCCTTACAAGTGGTTTTATCGGAAAGTTCGCAATCTTCACTGCAGCATATGAATCTGGAAATATTGGAGTAGTTGTAGTCGGCGTCCTTTCTAGCGCAATCGCCGCATTCTTTTACATTCGGGTAATTGTGATGATGTATTTTGCAGAAAGCCATGAAGATTCGCTAACTGTAGTAATCCCATCGCCACTTACCTCAATCGCAATTTGGGTTTCTGGGGCTGTGACATTAGTACTTGGGGTATATCCAACACCAGTGCTTAATGTCATTAATACTCTCGCGATCTTTATTCGCTAACGAATTTATTTAGATGTCTCAAGTAAGCGGAACCGGAATCCCAAATCTAGATCCTGCTTTCGAAACTGAACTACTTAACCAGTTAAACGAAGTAGAAGAATTATTAAGACTTCGCATTCAAGGGGATTACCCACTTGTAATTGAAACTTCACGCCACTTAGTTGAAGCTGGCGGAAAACGACTTCGACCGTTACTTGCGTTAATTACTGGTCATTTAGGAACAATGAACGGTAATGTAATTAAAGCGGCTACCGCTTGTGAACTTACTCATCTTGGGACCTTGTATCACGATGACGTTATGGATGAAGCTCCACTGCGTCGAGGAGTAGAAAGCGCAAATAATCGTTGGGGAAATAGCGTTGCAATTCTTACCGGCGATTATCTATTCGCAAAGACTTCAAACCTGCTCTCCGAAGTGGGTCCGGAAGCAGTCAGATTACAAGCAGTAACTTTTGAACGGCTTGTGATCGGACAGATCTTGGAAACCCAAGGTCCGAAAAATGGCGAGGATCCATTGAGCCACTATCTCCGCGTAGTTGCAGATAAAACTGGATCGCTAATCTCGGCTAGCGCGCGTTTTGGTGCAATGCTTTCCGGCGCATCCAAAGAAGCGATCGAAATTGTTACCAAGTTCGGCGAGAAAATTGGTGTAGCTTTTCAATTAGCTGATGATGTAATTGATATCGCAAGTGATTCAAATCAATCAGGAAAGACTCCTGGAACTGATCTAAAAGAAGGCGTTCCAACGCTCGTCACAATTCGGGTTATGCAATCGAACGATCCTAAAGATTCTGAACTAAAAGCTCTACTCGCCAAACCAATTCATGACGAGAAAATGGTAGCGGAAGTTATTTTGAAATTGCGTGCCCATCCGGCGCTATTGGAATCAAAAATGCAATTGCATGAAGTTGCAAATAACGCTAAAAAACTATTAGAGGGATTACCAGTCAGTCCAGCACGAACCGCATTAGAAAATCTATGCTCCGCTATTGTCGATCGATCGGTTTGATTTGACCAGGTCAGTTCCGAGAAATATTAGTGCAACCCAAATAAAAACAAAACCAAATAATTTAGTAGCGACCATATCTTCGTGATTTACTAAAATTCCGATAAAGAACATGATAGTTGGGGTTATGTATTGCAGTAATCCAACTGTTGTAAGTGGCAACCTAAGTGTTGCGCCATTGAACATTAATAACGGTGCAATCGTGGCAAATCCAGCTCCGATTAAAAGTAATGTATTAGGGAAACTGTGACCAAACTGCGCACTTCCTTTTGATTCTAAATAAATCAAGTAGCCAACATTTGGAATTAAGGCAAAAAGCGTTTCTACTGAAAGTGCTTCCAAAGCCCCGGCATTTAGCGTCTTTTTTAACAAACTATAAGAACCCCAAGTAACTGCTAGCGAAAGTGCGATCCACGGAAACGATCCGTATCCAACAGTGAGAATAACTACGCCAACCGCAGCTAATCCGACTGCAATTTTTTGAGCTCTCCTTAGTTTTTCATGCAGAAAAGTGACACCAAAAGCAACGGTAATTAACGGTGTCATGTAATAACCAAGCGCAGATTCAACGACTCGATCCACTGAAACTGACCAGATATAAACAAACCAATTAATAGTTAGAAAGCCGGAAGTAGAGAGCAATATAACTGCACTTCTTCTATTTTTTAAAAGCGCAAAACCATTCACAAGTTGCTTACGAAATTTAAGTGCAGAAACACAAATCACTAGCGACCAAATACCTCGGTTCGCCAAAATTTCACTAGGCGAAGCATCATTAAGTGCTTTCCAATAGAACGGCAAGGCTCCCCATAAGAGGTACGCACCTAGTCCAAGCAATAAACCAGCTTTATTACGAGTCAATTGGGTTATCTGAAATTCTGGAATTGCACTGCGAAATCTAATGGAGCGCTCTTTATCATTGCGATCGCTTCCTGTAAGTCATCTTTACTCTTGCTAGAAACTCGCAATTCATCGCCCTGGATTTGAGTTTTTAAGTTCTTAGATCCTTCATCTTTAAGTAATTTTGCAATCTTCTTAGCATTTTCCTGAGATATGCCCTCTTTAATTGCGGAGAAAATTCGATAAACTTTGCCACTAAGCATTGGTTCGGCTGTATCCAAATACTTTAACGAAACTGTTCGCTTCACCATCTTTTCCTTCAACACATCAAGTGCAGCTTTGGCTCGTTCTTCAGTCTCGGATTCCACCAATATTTTCTCGCCAGACATCTCAATTTTGGTACCGGTGTTTTTAAAATCAAATCGAGTAGCGATTTCCCGCGACGCTTGGTTTAGCGCATTATCNNTTTTCAGATTTCTATACTTACCAAGCCCCTACGGTATAACCTTTCGCGGTGAACGAGAAATTTGACGTTGTAATTATCGGAGGCGGTCATAACGGACTCGTCGCAGCCTGCTACTTAGCCCTATCTAATAAGAAAACCTTGATCCTGGAAGCTAAATCTGAATTAGGTGGCGCTTCAACTAGCGTACATGCATTCCCAGATTTTGATGCCAATCTTTCGAGATACTCATACTTAGTTTCTTTACTGCCAGACCAAATCCTTAAAGATTTAGCTATAGATTTTGAAACTATAAGTCGAAAAGTTTCTTCGTTCACACCAACAACTAGAGGTAATCGAAACATTGGATTGCTGGTAAATAGGCAATTAGATAACGAGAGCAAAGATTCATTCTCTGCATTAACTGGGAGCAGCGCTGAATATGAAAAATGGAATACTTTTTATAATGAGCTCTTTAAATTAGCCCAAGTAATTGCACCTACGATGCTTTCACCGCTCTTAACGCGAGCCGAGATGAAGCAATTAGCCATCGATAATGGGTTATCTCAAGCTTGGAACGACTTTATCGAACGACCACTTGGCGAAGTGATTCGCCGTGAATTTAACGATGACTTAGTAAGAGGCGTGGTCTTGACTGATGCCCTTATTGGAACATTTACCCCAGCCGATAATTTGATGGCTAACATCTGTTTTCTTTATCATTTAATCGGCAATGGCACCGGAGAATGGAAAGTACCGCGCGGTGGCATGGGAGCTCTAGTTAAGAAATTAACTGCAAGAGCGCTGGAATTAGGCGTTGAAATCCGCACTGATTCTAAAGTGACAAAAATTGGTAATGAAGGTTTGCTTAAAACAGTTGAAGTAAATAAGAAGGAAATAATTACAACCGAATTTATTGCAGCCAACTGTGCACCGCAAGTATTAGCAGAGATTCGTGGCGCTACGCCACCTAAATATACAAAAGGTTCACAATTAAAAATTAATATGTTACTGAAGAAGCTACCAAGGCTTAAAAGTGGTACCGATCCAAAAGCAGCATTTGCTGGAACTTTTCATATCGATGAGAGCTATATTCAGTTTGAAAAAGCTTTCCAAGAAGCTGAATCCGGAAAAATTCCAAACATTATTCCAGCAGAGATGTATTGCCACACTCTTACTGATAACAGCATTCTTAGCGATGAATTAAATAAGGAGGGCTATCAAACCCTTACTTTATTTGCGATTCACACACCAGCAGCGCTATTTGAAAATGATAACGAAGGCGTAAAGGCAAAGATGCTTAGTCAAATCTTGCATCAGCTAAATCAATATTTACTTGATCCAATTGAAGAATGCTTAGCGGTAAGCGCTAACGGAGCGTTATGTATCGAAGTCAAATCACCACAAGATTTAGAGAAAGATGTTTCATTGCCGGGCGGCAATATTTTTCACATAGATTTGCAATTTCCATTTAGCGAAGCAGTTGAAATAACACATACAAACCGTTGGGGAGTAGAGACCGATGATAAACAAATCTTTATTTGTGGCGCTGGCGCCATTCGCGGCGGCGGTGTAAGTGGTATCGGTGGTCACAATGCCGCAATGGCAATCCTCGGTAAATGATTGGTAAATAAGAACTTTTTTGCCAAACATTGGTCATACCTTTAGACTTCAGCGTTGAATAGTTTCACGGCGGGTTGCCCGAGCGGCCAATGGGAGGGGACTGTAAATCCCCCGGCAATGCCTTCGAAGGTTCAAATCCTTCACCCGCCACCATGTAGTTGATCTACATATAAAGCGTTCAAGGTTCAAAAAGGTGATGCTCTTTATCTGGAAGAGAGCAAACGGGTTTGTATCTAGTAGCACTAAATTAATAAAGTTGCTTTTCTTTTAGGAAAGTAATTATTGTGCTTGAGTCAGCTTAGTAGTACGATTTTTTAAAATGGGGTTAGGGAGGCAAGCACATTGGTTGTTACCGCAATTTATACAGCAAAACCGGGCAACGAAGCAGCGCTTCGCAAAATCATTTACGCAACTGCTAGAGAGTCCTGGAAAGAATCAGGAATAAGCAAATACTCAGTGAATGAAGTTCCAGATCGAGCCGGGAGATTTCTTCTAGTCGCGGTATTTGATTCCAGAGAAGCCTTTAATTCGCATTTAAATACTAACCATGTGAAGGAAATAGTTGCAGCACTTGATGGGTTGACGGATGGTACCTCGCAAGTTTTCGAAGGTGATCCGGTTCTCACTAGCGAACACATTAAGTCTCTACTCTAAGGATTTAGTAATGAATAAAAAGAGGTTGCTCTCTGCGGAACGATTAAATATTATTCTAGAAAGGGTTTCTGCCAAGACTGCCGTTGACTATGAAAGTTTAGCTATCGAATTAAACGTTTCAAAAATGACAGTTCGCCGAGATGTTCAAGATTTAGTAAGCCAGGGTTATATGAAGGTTACTAGAGGCGGTGCATCCGCAAAAATAATTAATCGGGATATTCTCTTAAACCCAAGATCGATGGATCAAAGTATTGCGAAGTCAAAAATTGGCCAATTTGCTGCTTCATTGATCGAAGATGGTGAGACAATATTTTTAGGTCCAGGCTCCACCACCGCAGCTTTTGCCCAATTCCTACCGAATAATTTAAACCTAACTGTTATTACAGCATCCCTGCCCCATGCATCCATTTTGGTTTCGAGGGGAATAAAGGTAATTAGCATTGGTGGGATTATTAGCACACTTGACATGGCTGCTTCGGGGATCATCGCCCTTGAAACCATCGATCGCTTTTTTGCTACTCGAACAGTGATAGGTACTGGTGGGTTATCTAAAAAAATTGGCTTAACCGAGCGCGATCAAGAGATCGCGGATTTAAATCGTGCGATGGTTGCGCGCTGTGAATCGCTTATGGTTTTGCTGGATTCATCCAAGATAAACCTCTCCGCTCCATTTCAAGTATGTGGTGCCGAGGCTGTTGATGAATTTATTACCACTACCGAAGGTCGTGCCTTGATTGCACAGATTGTTGGCTCGGAAGCAGAAATTTTATCCCCCTAAATTAACATTTCTTAACATTTTCATGTTATGTTTTGTTTATTAGCGGGTTTCTAGGAGTTCAATGAATTCGGGTTCGGTTGCAAGTGAGATCAGATTATTAGCTGCTGAGTGGACAATAAGAGCAAACGGTGGCTACTTAGCACAGGCCTGTGGTTCTGCCGAAATATTTGCCACCTTATATTGCGACGTTCTTGATTTATCCCCCAGTACTGCTCCGCTGATTCCACCAAAATTCGAATCAGTTCCAAATAATTTCCGAAACGAGATCCGGGGGGAGTCCTGGCTCGGTGAAGGTCCAGATCTTTTCGTCTTATCACCCGCTCATTACGGAACTACTCAATATTGCGCTTTAGTTGCAATCGGGAGGCTTGATAAAAAAGCCTTAACTTANNAAGCGGCGATGGCGGATTACTTGAGTTAATTGCGGCAGAGCATTCTCCCGGAATAGTGGTCTCTAGTGGTTCTCTAGCAACAGCTTTAGGAGTCAGTGTTGGTCGAGCCATAGCTAGAAAAATAAAAAATATCCCTGGAAACATCTGGGTCTTTTTGAGTGATGGCGAGTTGCAAGAAGGTGTCACTTGGGAATCATTACAACTTGCCAGTTCTCAAAGGTTAAAAAATATAAATATCATCGTTGATGTAAATGGCATGCAAGTAGATGGTCAAATGGCGCAACTTATGCCAATTGAACCGATTGTAGACAAATTCGAAGCTTTCGGATGGAATGCAATTGAAATAGATGGAAATAATCTAGAAGCAATTAGAATTGCATGTTTAGCGGCTAAAAACTCAAATTTGCCAACAGCAATTATTTGCAGAACAAAACCGTGGTTAGGATTTTCATTTCTAAAAAACCGCTGGGACAATAACAAATTACATTTTATTCGCTTAACAGATGTTGAACGCCAAGACTTGATTTCAGAAATAAAATCCTTATGAATAAAATAATTGTTAAACCATTTGCGTCCGCATTAGTAAAGCACGGAATGGCACATGAAAATGTCGTGGTAGTTACCAATGATCTAACTGCTAGTTGTGAAGCAGATGAATTTGCAAGCACATTTCCGGATAGATTTATTTCCGCAGGNNTATCTGGCCTAGCTCGAGAGGGCCTTATTCCAATCTTTCCAAGCTTTGCGGTTTTCACTACCAGGCGCCCATACGAACAGATAGCGCTAACAATTGCTTACCCGAATCTACCGGTGCGTTTATTTGGTTTTCTGCCTGGGTTAACCACTCCAGGCGGTGTTTCACATCAAGCCACTGATGACATTGGCCTAATGAAACAGTTACCAAATATGACTGTTATTGAAGCAGCTGATGCCACTGATATGGAGACAGTTATTGATGGAGTATTTGACATGCCTGGTCCGGTATACATCAGAAGTCTTAGGGGAATGGTGCCAAGGTTATTCAAAGAACCATTTGAAGTGGGAAAGTCTAGAGAAATTTTTGCCGGAGATAGAGTGCTAGTACTAGTTACTGGCTCCCTAACTGCAATGGCGATTGAAACAGTTGAAAGCCTGCGCGCGGAATTTAATGACCTTGGATTAATTTGTATAAATACTTTAAAGCCTTTTGGAGACCAGGCACTTTTCGCGGCTATCGCAAAAGCAAAAGTTGTAATCACTCTAGAAAATCATTTAGTCGAAAGCGGGTTGGCGAGTGCGACTGCGATGCGACTTGCTAAGTTTCCGGGGCCAACTCTAATTACAATTGGGATTCAAGACACCTTTACTCATGGTGGTAGTTTTGAGTATCTCCTTAAATATTACGCAATTGATGCTAATCGCCTTAAAAAAGAAATTTTTTATGCATACGGAAAATCTTTAGTTCCAAAAGATGATGACTTGGATCTTTTGGCTAAGAGAAGTGAACTAAATGCAAACGTTGCAGAAGGTCTCTAAACCATAATGTTAAAAATAAACCTACTAAATAAGGGAATAAGATGAATAATAAATTCAAAAAGATTTTTAGTACAGACAAACCAATTATTGGCATGGTGCACTTGCCTGCTTCACCTGGACAGCCACAAGCGCAACATAGGGTTGACTTAATTCAATTTATTCAATCAGTAAAGCAAGATGTGCTTGCCCTGCAATCAGGTGGAGTTGACGGATTACTCTTCTGCAATGAAAGTGACCTTCCGTACACCACAAAACTAAGTTCGGAAGTATCTGCTTGGGCGGGTTTTTTAATTGGTTCACTTTATGACTCAATCAAGATGCCATTTGGCGTTAACTTACTTTGGGATCCAATTGCCTCAATTGAAACCGCTGCTGCAACAGGCGCGAACTTTGTAAGGGAGGTGATGTGTGGATCGTTCGCAACGGACATGGGCCTTTTATCTCCAGACCCTGCTCTTGTTACGCAAACACGTACTCGACTAAAGGCGGAACACATTGCCTTATTCACAAATATAGTTCCAGAATTTGCAACGGCGTTGGCAGGTCGTTCGGTAGCTCAACTCGCAACAGCTGCGGAATATTTTGGTTTTGATGCAATTTTAATTTCGGGACCAGTTGCTGGGGTGGCTTTTGACGCAGAGCATTTAAAGGAAGCACAAAAAGTTGTAAAGAACACTCCAATTCTCGCTAATACTGGAGTTAAGATGGAAAACCTAGCTGAAACTCTTGCAATTTCTAATGGAGCAATCGTGGGAAGTAGTCTAAAAATAGACGGAAAAACTTTTAACCCCGTGGATCCGCTGCGTGTAAAAGAATTTATTCTGGAAGCAAACCGTATTCGTAATTTGTAATTAAATTACTTTCCGCGAGCAGGTTCAAAATTTGCTGGAAAAATTTGAGCCACATTCGTAACTAACTTTGCTAATTCTTCTAGATCAGAAATCTGCGATGTTTCGATTCCAGTATGTGTATAACGAGTTGGCCAGGCTAAATCTATGCATGCCACACCGTTTCCTACTAGCTGGACGTATGAAGCATCGGTAAGAGCACCCACGCTTGCATGCCGTTGCAAAGATATTCCTAAACTATTTGCAGCACTTACAACTAAAGAAACCATTTTTGGATGCGGTATTAGACCATTTAAAGTGCCTCTGCCATGAAATGAGTACATTCCCATCACTGGACCTGCCCCTAAGGTCAAAGAATTTTTACCATTCATATCTGGAGTATCGCAAGCAACTGCAAGATCTATACTAATTGCCGCGGTCGGCAACAATTGTTGAGCAGCGACCATTGCACCGCGTAAATTAAATTCTTCTTGCACACTTCCTACTATATAAACATCTACATTGGGCCTCGACTTGAAAAGAGCTTTGGCAACTTCCACTATTACCGCGCAGCCTCCACGATCATCCATACTGGTTGCAGCTACTCTTTTGTTAGCTAATTTTCTAAAAGCCGGTTCATACATAACCGGAGCACCGATATTTACACCCATTTTCAAAACTTCGCTCTGGTTCTTAGCTCCGATATCTATATAAATATTACCTACTGGTTGCACAACATATTTTTTATCATCAGGGGTAAAGTGATGTGGAAATGTCCCAATTACTCCATTAACTATTTCTTTATTTTCCGTTTGAATAACAACAGCTTTTCCGGCGAGAATACGTTCCGGTACTCCGCCAACTCGTTCCACTGTCAAAAAACCAGCAGCGTTAATGCTCTTAACAACCATCCCAATTTGATCCATATGAGCAAAAATCATCAAACTATTTTTTGTTGGCTTCTTAGATTTTATAGTGGCAATTACGTTTCCGAGAGTATCTGTTCTCAATTCATCAGAAAATTCTTTTAAATCTTTAAGGAGCGCTTGCATCATTGGTTCTTCAAAACCAGAGAGTGCTGGAATTAAACAATATTTTTCTAGACGCTCATCAATTTTCATGATTCCTTTCTGATTTATTAGAAACTTGAATGTCCATATTTTATAACAGTCTTTAAGAAATTTCTAGTAGTTCGCTAAATCTCTCCATAACATGATTCATATTTTGATTCTTGCGCGGCTCTGCACTTTGTTGAAGCTTTGGCATCCACTCTGGGACCAAATCACGTAAACTTAAATTCAAGACGGCTGCGGNNAGGAACGGCTGCACCAGATCCGGCGGCATCTTCAAATGGAGCGGTATATATCGGCATATCCAGCGCATCAGCTAAAAATTGTAAATACGCATTAGATTTGGATCCTCCTCCAGTAACTATTATTCGATTAGTTTGAATTCCGAAACTTTTTAACTTATTTACTCCATTTAAAATCCCAAAAATTACACCTTCGAAGGCGGCACGGGCTAAATCATTTCGAGTTATCTGATTATCAATATTTGTTAGAAGTGCCCGTGAATTGGGTCTATTTGGCGTTCGTTCACCATCTATCCAGGGGCGCATCACTGGTCTATCAGATTTCGAGCTACCTTCTAAAGCCATTGAGCTTAAATCGGTAACGGACACACCAAGCAAAGCTGCAGTTAAGTCCGTGACCTTGGTGGCATTTAATGTGCATATTAATGGTAAAAATCCAGAAACAGTATGTGCCATGCAAGAAATGATGCCGGATTCATCTACGACGGATTTAAGACTTGGAGAGAAAGCAGTGCCAGATGTACCTAATGAAATCATCAAGTCACCAGGATTTATAACACCATAAGCAAGTGCGCTCGCTTGATTATCATTACTTCCCGATCCAATAATTACATCTTCGTTTAACTCTAATTCCTTTGCAATTTTTTGGGTAATTCTTCCTGCTATTTCATCTGGTTTTAAAACTTTAGGCAAAAAAGAAGCCCAATTCTCTTTTTTATCAATACGGTTCAATCCATCTAAATCCCAAGCATCAGTATTTATATCAAAATAACCTGTACCAGTTGCATCACTTCGATCAGTAGTAGCTATATTTGTGAATTTATAATTAAAATAATCATGAGGCAGCATAACTTTAGCTATTTTATTAAAATTTTCAAGCTCGTTCTCACGAAGCCAAGCAAGTTTTGTAATCGTAAATGCCGCTAAAGGCACACTGCCATATTTCTTTACTAATTTTTCTACTCCAATTGAATTTATTAATTCTTCAGATTGTTTTGTTGAGGTGGTGTCATTCCAAAGTTTTGCTGGCCGAATGATTTGGTTTTCCGAGTCCAAAACCACAAGTCCATGGCCTTGTCCAGCAACTGACATAGCCGTAACTCGTGACCTATCTATGTCTTTCAAATTCTCTTTAAATGCACTCCACCATGATTCGGGATGCTGCTCACTGTCAGGTGGATGAGTTACTGGATGAGGTGATTTAGAAACACTAATAGTCTCTCCGGTATCCAGGTTTCGCTCGACAACGGTTGATGACTGAGTTGAACAATCGATTCCTAATACTGTTTTCATTTATTCTTTTCCCATTTGGCAGATTCAGTTAAGCCAGCTTCACCTACTGCACCCGCTGGATGCGACTTCAAAATTTGATCCCATCCATACCCGCTATGACTCATTAGAAGTAGTGATAAACAATCTCCCCACAAACTAATTGCTAGTGTAGATGTCATTGCTATCATGCTTGCTGGATCGGCAGGATGTGCAACCTCCGGAAGTGAAACCACAACATCAGCAAGCTTTGCCAATGGAGAGTTTGAAGATTCAGTGAGCACAATTATCGAAGCACCATAATCTTTAGCCAATTGCGTAAATTTAATTAACTCAGCACTTTTTCCACCCTTACTCAATGCGATTAGCACATCGTTCTTTTCGATTGCTGCAACAGATCCATGTAAACCATCTGCTGGGTGTAAATAGATTGCAGGGGTGCCTGTAACCGAAAGTAGGTGCGCCATTCTGCGCGCTGTAGTGCCAGAAGTGCCGATTCCAGATACAAAAACTTTTCCGTTCTTAGTTTCTATTATCTTCGCCACATCAAGGACGCTTTGGAAATCATGCTTCTCAATTTCGCTCAATGCCTTTAAAGCGGATTGCAGATGGGCGATCACTAGTGTTTTGTCTTCTAACGTCCCCATTGAAAATTAACCTTTCTATTGTTCTTGCTCATTCTATATTCCTAATTTTGCTCGTAAAATGCCTTCAAATTCAGCAATTTTTCGATTATTTTTGAAACCTTCTAGCGCTATTATTTTTGAGTTTATGGTAGCGAGCACATCTAGCGCAGTCAATAAATAATTCCACTCCTGATCCGCACCAGGAGTGATCCAATTAGGAGCGGCTAAAACCGTTATTGGCTTTGCAAGATCTTTAAAACATGATGAATAGATTAAACTTGAAACATAATGCATCCAATTACCTCGGTCAACCGAGTCGGAAAGGCAAATGAGATTTTTTGTCTTCTTTACTGATTCGATTAATAAATCAGGATCAAAAGGCACCATACTCCGGGCATCAATAATCTCAGCTTCAATATTCCAATTTTCTAACAATAAATTTCTAACTTCTAAAGCCCTGATTAAAGTAGCGCCAACAGTGAAAATTGTAAGATGCTTGCCTTCTTTAACTCTAAAGGATTTTCCAATTTCAATGCGATAATCATTTTTTGGAACTCCTTTGCTTTGTAAAGTTTCGACTGCATCATATAATCGCTGATTCTCGAAAAAGATTACTGGATCATTCCCTGCTAACGCAGCTGACATTAAGCCTTTGGCATCAAAAGCAGTCGCGGGATAAACAATTTTTAATCCAGGTATATTGGTAAGAAGAGAGGACCAGTCCTGTGAGTGTTGCGCTCCATATTTACTCCCTACCGAAACCCGAACAACTAATGGAATTTGCAATAAACCACCAGACATAGCCTGCCACTTGGACATCTGATTAAATATTTCATCGCCGGCACGGCCAATGAAGTCCGCATACATAAGTTCAACAAGGGCGCGGCCTCCAGCCATTGCATACCCAACTCCTGCTCCTACAATTGCAGCTTCGGCAATTGCCGTATTGAATAATCTATGTCGCGGTAAAATCTCGGTCAAACCTTTATAAACACCGAAAGCGCCATCCCAATCGCGATTTTCCTCGCCAAACAAAACCAATTTTGGATCATGTTTGATGTGAAAAAAAATCGCTTCAAAAATTGCATCTCGAAATGTAATTGCTTTTGCGCCAGAGAGTGGCTTTTCAGATGTAAGTGCGCTTCTCTCTTTCTTTTCTAACGCTTGTATCCGCGACATATCTTTTTCAGGAATTAATAAATCCTTAGCATCATCCGTTCTAGTGTCTCGCTCAGTATTGTTAAACATAAAATTACCGATTAGATCAGGATGAGATTGTAAATCCAATCGCGGCGAAATCGCATCATCGTAAGCTAGCTTGAAGGCAGATCCTACTAATTCCTGTGCTTGAGATTCTAAGTTCTTAATAAACTCTTCGCTTGCAAGACCTTGCTTGATAATTGCATCTCGATATTTCTTTACTGGGTCAACTGCACGCCAGAGCTCAATCTCATCTCTAGTCCGATATGTTGAAGCATCACTTGGCGAATGGCCGGAAAATCTATAAGTTTGCATGTCAATGAGAACGGGGCCCGATCCTTTGGCTATAAATTCTTTTGCCTGATTGAAAGCATCAGCCACCGCAAACGGATCATTCCCATTTACCACTGATGCATGCATTTTATGGACATTAACTCCTGCCCCAATCCTTGCTAGATTTTCATATCCCATAGTTTCGCCAATAGGTTGGCCACCCATTCCGTAAAAATTATTTACAAAAGAAAAAATTATTGGCAACCCTCCTGAATATGGCTTCTCAAAAAGAGTTTCAAATTGGCGCATTGATGCAAAATTCATAGACTCCCAAACAGGACCGCAAGAACTTGATGCATCTCCTATATTTGCTACCACTATGCCCTTGCAATTATTGATTCGCTTAAATAGCGCCATTCCGGTGGCTATTGGTGCGGAGCCCCCCACAATCGCATTGTTAGGGTAAATGCCAAAGTCTGGGAAAAACGCGTGCATACTTCCACCTAATCCGCGGTTAAAACCAGACTCTTTTCCAAAAATTTCGGCTATGAAACCATAAATAAAAAATTCTCTCAGTTTTTTACGAATATCAGTTGTGGGTGATCGGAAACCCTTTCTAATATGATTATATTTATCAGAAATATAGATTGATTCCAATTCTGATTCTTGTAGAAGATCAATTGTGGCTAAACCTTTGGCAATAACTTCACCATGACTCCGATGGCTACCTAAAATAAAATCATCAAGCCCTAGAGCTAATGACTGTCCAACTGCGGCAGCTTCTTGCCCAATGGATAGGTGTGCTGGCCCAGCATATTGGTAATTTAAATCCAAATATTTACCAGTTTTTTTGATTTCGTCAAGCATTAATTCAAATACCCTAATGACCTGCATATGATAAAAAATATTAATTGCCTTGCTTTTTTCAATTATAGAAAGTGATTCCGCAATTTTTTTGTCAAATGAGTTTACAAGAATATCACCAAGTTCAATTTTTCTTTTAACCTGTACAATTTCCGGATCTACTAAAATTTCCTTCGACATTTTATGGTTGATCCGAAGTTATTTCTAAGATAGCCTGAAAATCAGTTAATTCACTACCTACCGGGATTAAGAACGCTTTTACCCATCCCTCAAACCCTGCCTCGATTTCAATTTGAGCTTTATTGGTCTCAACGAGAGCAACTGGTGAATTCAAAGTTACCTTATCTCCGATATTAACTAACCAGGAGGAAAGTATTGCCTCTCCATCCGCATTACCCAAACTAGGCGTTACAACATTATGAACAGCCATTAATTCTTTCCTTGCAAAGCCAACAAACGTAAATTTGCGATGTCTAACTCAGAAGTTTTGTTTTTAATTCCAGAAGAAGTTCCATTCCGAAAAATCATTACTGTGTCTGTTATAGAAAGGATTTCTTCCTCTTCGCTGGAAACCAAAATTACGCCAATGTTCTCTGACTTCACTAATGATTTTATAAGGTCATAAATTTCAATCTTCGCCCCAATATCAATACCCTTTGTTGGTTCATCTAACAATAATAGAATTGGTTTTTGCATTATTGATCTAGCGAAAAGAACTTTTTGCTGGTTCCCACCAGAAAGACGCATAATCAACCCGCTTATATCCCCACGAACATTTAATTTTTTTAGAATAGCTAACGCACTACTGTTTTTCAAATTATGATTAAGAAAAATACGCAACCTTCTATACAAATGCAAAATTGGCAAAGTCATGTTTTCAGTTGGTGTCAGTAACGGAATGAAACCGTCTTTTTTTCGCTCCTCTGATAAATAGGCAACTCCTTTAGATAAAGCATAATGTGGACTTGAGGGTAAATAATTTGATCCTACTAACGTTATTTCTCCATTTGTGAAAGATAAATCTCCGTAGAGAGTCCGCAAGAATCTAGATCTTCCAGAACCATTCAATCCATAAATTCCTAAAATTTCTCCTTCTTCTAGGACCAGTGAAATGTCATGTAATCTTTCAGAGCCCAAATGCTTTACTTCTAAAAGAAGGGATTTTTTACGCTGCTCTTTTTTTAGAGTTTGGTCCGGTGTAATAACTTCGCCAGCACTCCTTTCTCTATTTCCGATGACCGCATTGGTAAGGCTTCCAATTGAAATCTCGTTCTTTTTTCCAGATAACCTAATTTTTCCATCCGCAAGAGCAGTCACGCGATCACATACTGAGAGCACTTCGTCGAGTCTATGATCGACTAAAACAACTATTAAGTTTTGCTCATGTGCTAATTTACGCATTATTGAGAATAGAAGTGAAATTTGAGTCGGCTCTAAAGCTGTAGTTGGTTCGTCAAATAAAATCACTTTGGCTTTTCTATTGATTGCCGCTCCTATCTCCAATAATTGCCGTTGTGACACAGATAGATTGCTGAGAATAGTGTCCGCGTCAGCATCAACTTCAATATCTTTACAGACAGCAGTAGAAATTCTCCGCATCTCTTTTTTATCTAACAACCCATTTTTTCGCAATTCATGTCCTAAAAATAGTGATTGCCAGATAGTAAGATTTATAGGTAATGAAAGTTCCTGATAAACACATGCAATTCCTGCGGCATACGCTTGGTAAGGTTCAATAAAAGAGACAGGACTGCTGTCTAAATTTATACCGCCTGAAGTCGGAGATAGCGCACCTGAAAATATTTGTAATAAAGTCGATTTTCCGGCGCCATTATGTCCAACAATTCCGTGAATTTCTCCTGATGTAAAAATAAGAGTTACGTCATCTAAAGCTTTAGTACTTCCGAATTCTTGCGAAAGATGTTCAGCCGAGAGAGTCCATTCCCTCGTCATTTCAAAACCGACTTCTCGGCTGACATCCTTCTTCATTTATTTGTTTAACCGATTACGTTCGCTGGAACTGAATCGCCCTGATTAAATACAGGAGTGGCGACTAGCAGTGTCTTCTCAACGTCTGTGCCAGTTATGTATAACTTAATCTGTTCAATCGTTTTCGAACCATAAACTTTTGGTTCTTGTCCAACGCAACCTTTATAAGCACCAGAAATTTCTGGCACTGCAGAAATAGCTGCGCAGAATCCAAAGAGTGCAACCGTTTTCTCTCTCTTTAGTTCTTTGATTGCCAACAACGCACCAACTACACCAGGTCCAGTGTCTGCAAATATAACGTTCATCTTTGGATTGCCAAGTAGCATTTCAGCTGTAACTTTTTGAGCAACATCTGGTTTAACTTGACTATCAACAGTTTGCATTACTTTGGCATTTGGATTCTTCATCAAAGCCGCAGCAAAAGAATCATCGCGCAATTGCGTAGTTAGGTTTCCTGGTACTCCAACAATGCCAGCTACCAATTTAGCGTCAGCACCAAGTACTTTTAGTGCTTGCTCTCCACTTAAAGTTCCGCCACCAGCTTGATCAGCTCCCAATTGCTGTATAACGCTTCCGCCTGCTGCTTCAACTGCTGCAACATCAACGAAAACATTCACTGCAAATACTGGGATTCCAGCCTTTGAAAGTGCGATAGCGAATTGAGCTCCTGGCTCGCCTCCGATTGCATTTAAGTAAACAGCACAAACGCCACTTTGAATAAAGCTATCAATTTGGCTCTGTTGCTGAGCAATGTCATCATCTGCAATTGAAATTATGGCCTCAAAGCCTGCAGCTGTCGCTGCTTCTTCGACACCTTTCTTCATTTCAACATAATAAGGATTTGATAGATTAGGTAGTGCAACACCTATTTTAGGCGTTGCTTCACTGCAGTTTGCTGGAAGCCCTTTACGGATTCCCGCTGCTGAACCTCCAGCGCTATCTGAACTTGAAGAACAACCAGAGAGAATTAGAGCTCCCGCGACAACGAGCACCCCACTAATTCTGTTGCTCTGCAACCATGATTTTTTCATTTTTTCCCCTCTCTAGTTGACGCTCTGCCTACTAGACCTTTTATTTTTGTTGTGATGATGGCGCTACGGCTCTTCTTGCTCTTATTTCTTGTTAAGGTACGCGCGCTGTCAAAACCCACTCCCGCTAAAATAATCAAACCAATTACGAGAGGTTGCCAATAAGAACTAATATTTACAACATTCATTCCATTGCTTATGGTTGCAATCAAAAGCGCACCACTCATTGCGCCACGAATCTTTCCTATGCCGCCGAATAAACTAACGCCACCAACAACCGCTGCAGCTATTGAATAAAATAATTGATTTCCAGTTCCAGTTTGTGGATATGCAACACCGAGTCTAGAAGTCGCAACCACGCCAGCCATTCCAGCAAAGAGTCCACTCAATCCATAAACAAAAATGGTTGTTCGCATAATATTCACCCCTGATAAACGGGCTGCCAATCGATTACCGCCAAGGGCATAAATATGCGTGCCGATAATCGTGGATTTAAGTAAAATGGTAGATAAAATTGCACAAATCACAACCAAAATAATTGGCACGGGAATACTTAATATTTTTCCTTGTCCGACCCATAAAAATCCAGGATCTGCAATTTTTATAGATTCAGCGCGGGTAATTATCATCGGAATGGCCGAAGCAACACCCATAGCAGCAAAAGTGACGATGAAAGGTGGAATTCCAGCATAATGAATTACTAAACCATTTAAAACACCAGCAAAAACACCTAATAATGAGGCTCCAATAGCTGCGACATACCATGGTGCACCAGATCTCATAAATACTGCTGCAACAATTCCAGTCATTGATATAACTGCTCCTGTTGATAGGTCGATTCCACCCGTGAGCAGCACAAAACTTTGACTCAAGGTTATCAATGCAATAATGGCGCCATTAAGTAATAACACAACAGCATTTGTAGTTTGGAAAAAATTCGGAGAGAGTAGAGAAAATATTCCCACCAAAATCAGCCAAACAATTAGGATGCTGGCTTCGTTTAAGAATTTTTTTATATTCATCTAATTATTCACTCTGTCCATTTCTCTGAAGTTGGAAAGTTTTTCATATTTTTGTAAAAGTAAAGCAAGATTTACTTTTTGTTTTGGCTTGAAAATAGATTTTTCTTTTGGACTCCATTTATAAGCAACATCTGCTACCGGAGTTTTAGTTGCAATCGCCGCAGCTAAAACACAAGCGCCACGAGCTGATGATTCTTCAACATCTAAAGTTATAACTTCGCGCCCAAGTAAATCTGAAAGTATTTGTGGATAGGCGCTTCCTCTAGCCCCACCGCCAGTCACGATAATCCTCTTATTGGTAGTGATTCCAAGATTTGTTAAATGCTTGAAAGCTTTAATTAGTCCTAACAAAACTCCCTCGTAAGACATGCGAGCAAAATTCTCTCTTGACTGATCATTATCTATTCCTGCCAGAACCCCACGGGCGTATGGGTAATTCGGAGTTCTTTCACCATCAAAATATGAAACTAAAGTCATATTATTGCTCTTTACCTCTGAATCTAACGCCAATTTATCAAGCTCATGTAAATCACAATTAAGGATTCGAGCTGCCCAATCAGTAATTTTAGTAGCGTTAAGTGTTACAGCTATTGGCATAAAGCGACCGCTGGCATCTGCCATTCCATTAAACCAGCCAAGTTTATCCGTAGTATGCGTATTGGTTACTGTAAATATAACTCCAGATGTACCAAGCCCAAATACCACATCACCTTCGCTTATTCCCAAGCCCAAACTTGATGCAAACTGATCGCCAGTACCAGGACCAACAATTACGCTATCTGAAAGCCCCAAAACTTTTGCCGCTTCGCTGGTA
Organism: Actinobacteria bacterium UBA7398; assembly: GCA_002470135.1. GTDB lineage: Bacteria > Actinomycetota > Actinomycetes > Nanopelagicales > Nanopelagicaceae > UBA7398. The sequence continues at coordinate 70,121 of DKNC01000066.1, forward strand.
ATTACACCACCGATCTCGTTTGGATTTTTTACAACAGGTAATTGATTAGTCCAGTTTCTATCTTTATCTACAAGACTAAGTAGGTCAAAATTCCATTTAGATTTTTGCGGTGAGTAGTAGCCGGTACATGAGGCACCTGCTCTATCGGTAACAAAATTTCCTGTTAGCCGAAACGTTAGATAATCATGAGGTAAAAGAAATTTTTTAGTTTTCTCAAAATTCTCTGGCTCGTTTTCTTTGAGCCAAGCTATTTTAGTTATTGTGAAAGAAGGGCCGAGATTTGATCCTACGGAATCAATCCAGAAGGCTGAACTTTTATTGGCAACTAACTCTTCCGATTGCTTTGCCGAGGATGTGTCATTCCATAATTTTGCTGGGCGGACTGGATTGCAATTTATATCTAAAGTAACAAGTCCGTGGCATTGCGAGTCCACTGCTAATGCCGTTATCAAATTTTTGTTGACGGTTTTTTGTTTACAAGCTTCATCAAAAGCTAGCACCAAGGCATCCCACCAAGCGATTGGATTCTGTTCACTTATCGGAGGGTGTGTTGCTGGATGGGGAGCTTGACCACGTCCGATCAATTCTCCAGAAATTTGGTCTCTAATTTCAACCGTGCATGATTGAGTTGATGAATCAATTCCGACCACTAATGACATTTTTGCTTTGGCCTACTCATCTCTTTTTTCTCGTAGCCGGAGTGACGCCCCCGAGTCCGATTCCAACGCCTTCACTATAAAGAGAGGGGCAGGCAAATACAATGCTTTTTGTTATGTTTTGATAATTAGATGCAAAATAATGTTACGTTTCGTTATAAAACCCACATTTGAAGATTGATTGGCCAATTTATTTAGTGAATCCGCGCTCAAACATAAGCGTGAAAAAATGAATGAAACCTCGCCTTAGAACTAAATTCGATGGCAGGATTGAATATAGAAGCGGCCTGGCGGGCAAATCCTTCACCCGCCACCAGTATTAAAGTTTTCAAAGATTGAGGAGTTAGCGTGCCAGATTTGATGGTGATCTTAACAGCTCTGCTAATTGGCGGTACGGCAGGAATTGCTTCTGGATTATTTGGAATTGGCGGCGGAATTATCATCGTTCCGATGTTAATTTTCTTCTTAAAGTTCTCTTCTTCAAAAGCTATCGGCACATCTCTTACTTCGATGCTCCTGCCTGTTGGAATCTTGGCAGTAATGAAGTATTACAAATCTGGCGATGTTGATCTAAAAGTTGGGCTTGCTATTGCTGCCGGAATATTTGTAACTGCTTTTTTTGGCGCAAAACTTGGTCTATCACTAGGTAATGTTTGGGTTACACGAGGTTTCGGAGTATTGCTACTCCTAGTAAGTCTTAAGCTAATTTTTAGCTAATTCCTTAGAAGTTGTAATTGAATCTAAGAAATCCATATCTGGGGTTACGCCAATTCCTGGAGTATTAGGTACATCTAGATAACCATCGCTCATTTCAAATGGCGTCGTAATGTCTTGCTTGAAATAGCGAGATGAAGCAGAGGTATCACCTGGCAATGTAAATCCAGGTAGCGCAGCTAGCGCAAGATTTGCCGCACGACCAATGCCGGTTTCCAACATGCCACCGCACCAAACTGGAATTGATTCTCTAACGCAAAGATCATGTATTTTCACTGATTCTAAATAACCACCAACTCGACCCGGTTTGACATTAATTATCGTGGTTGCTTTAAGCGCCAACGCATCTTCAGCGGAGCGCAGTGAAGTTATCGATTCATCTAAACAAATCGGCGTTCTCACAACTTTTGCCAA
>DKNC01000066.1:71986-74018 GCA_002470135.1 Actinobacteria bacterium UBA7398
ATATCCCAACCAGGTTCGATTTTTAATTTTATTCGGCGATACCCGCTATCAACATATGAAGTAACTTCCTCAATTAGCGCTCCAATAGATGATGCAATACCAACCGAAACTCCACATTCAACCTTGGTCTTAGTTGCACCTAGATATTTCGCAAGTGAAATTCCTTTGATGCGGAGTTGAGCATCCAAAATTGCAGTTTCCAAGGCGGCTTTAGCCATTTGCGCACCGAGATATGGTTTCAATATTGTCGCAACATCTTCAGCGCGAAAATCTCCAACTTTATTTAACGCTGGGATTAAGAATTTCTGCATAGTCTCTAAACATCCAGCAACATATTCAGGGGAGTAGAGCGGCACAGACATTGCAACACATTCAGCCCATCCGACCACGCCTTCTGAGGTAGTTACCTTCACCATCAAAACTTCTCGACTAGTTTGAGTTCCAAATGAAGTGCGGAATGGCCGAACTAGCGGCAAATGAATTACGCGGAACTCATATTCGGCTATCTTCATTTTGTCCCTTTCGTTAATACATATCCGGCTTCATCTGAAAAACCCATAACTTTATAGCCATCTTTGAAAGCAGCAAGAAATTCTTCTCTGACTCTAACTCGTGCAGATTTCGCTTCTGCCAAATTCGTTTCGCGTAACTTCACAATATCCTCCGGAACTGAAATAGTGATTGCGCTATCGGGGATAGTAGTTGTGAGTGATTTTTCACTTGGCGAGGTTGGCCCAACCACCCATTTCGCCATCAAACGATCTGAATCATCGCCAGCATTAATTAAATCTGGCATTACCCCGTAAAAATTTGGATGATAACTCGCAACTTCTACCCCTAACTTGAGGATGTTTAACTTTGCATTTCGCTTTACTAGTGGGTCAAAAGTCCAAGTAATAAAAGGAATTTTATGTTCGTAAGCCCAAGTTAATTGATGGCGCTTCATTAACGCACCAATTCCACGATCTCGATAATCAAGAAGAACAGCGGACATATGTGAATGTAAATGAATGCCGCCAGCGGTGCCGATGAAGCCAAATGTGGCTCCGACAATTTTCTCGCCATCGTAAGCACCAACAAAATAGGCTCCGTTATGGACAAATGCTTGCATAAGATTTGGCGTGATTTCAGTACCGCCGATTACTGGCCAAGTTATATCGAATATTTCACGACCGGCGCTCTGTTCAGGAAGTGATTTCAATTCACGAACTTTTATATTGCTCATGCATCCAACTTAATAATTTCAGTTGCAAAAGTTTTTCGGTTAACCACTAAAAGGTGATGGTTTGGCAAAATTTCCCATCCATCCTGATTCCAACCACTTGAGCCAACCATCACGCTTTTTTGGCTCTTTTTAAATCTAAGTTCATAATAATCTTCAGTAAATATTGGTGGAATTTTAGCTAGGTCGTATTCAGCGATTACAACATAATAATCTTCGTTCATAATCATGCCATTAATGCTTGAATAATCTCTATTCTTTCTTACGTAGTTAACGGCGTTCTTAATTCCCGTAATGAAATCAGACTTATCAATTTCCGTTAATATGAAATAGAAATATCGCTCGCTATCCGTATCACCTTGGCATAACGCAAGATACTTTGGATCAATCTCATCATTTAGTGCAGTAGCTGGTCGGATTGCTCCGTTATGAGTGAAAGTAATATCTTTATAAATAAATGGATGGGAATTTTCTTCTCTAATCGGCAACCCAGGAGTTGCCCACCTAATATGAAGTAGGGCACCATCAGTAGAAAGATTTGCAATTTTATCTTTAAATTTGTCACTAGTGGCAGCCATTATTGGCTCGCGGGTCATTTGCGCTACTTTTTCATCGCTACCGATATTAGAAATTCCCCAACCGTCAGAATGAACTTTGGATAACTCAACAAACTCTTGAAAATCGTTGCCGAAAAGTTCCGGAAAATTGCGCTTCTGATCCGAAACAAAGCCAAGCAAGCGGCACATTTCTATTTGACCTTTTCCCTATTAAAGCGATTGCTAAATCTTATAGCCATTTATGCAACTAAAC
>DKNC01000032.1:0-653 GCA_002470135.1 Actinobacteria bacterium UBA7398
AGTTAGAAGCAAAAATAATGCGTTGCCTTGAGAATCGATCTAATAGGGTTCCCACAAATGGTCCAATAAGTGAGTACGGCAATAAAACCACGCTAAAAGCTAAAGCAGCGGTACCCGCACTTGGTTGGCGTTCTGGCGAGAATAAAACAAAGGAAGCCAGCGCAGATTGGAAGAGTCCATCGGTAAATTGCCCCATCCACCGAACGGCAAATAATTTTTTTACCACATCGAGAAGCGTAGTGATTGAGTAATGATTATTCTTTACCCATGTGGTCGCAACGGGCTTATGTTGATTTCGCGCTGAAAAAGCGTGCGACCCTATCCGCGCTATTTCGCGGATTGAATACTGCATCCGATGCTTGTGATGCCGATCCTTATTTAAGACGAGCTGCCAAATTTCATGGGATGCCGGCCGATAGAAAATGTCCGGTCTGTAAAGGTTTAAAAATGAAAGAACTTTGTTACACATTTGGTGATCAACTCGGGCAATACTCGGGTCGCCTTAAATCAATTGAAGAGTTAAATGAAATGCAATCTGAGTTTGGTGAATTCCGTGTTTATGTAGTGGAAGTCTGCTTGGAGTGCGGATGGAATCACCTCTCGACCTCATATCTACTGGGCGATGGCACAACTCGTAAGCCACCGCGGAAGAC
>DKNC01000032.1:701-3488 GCA_002470135.1 Actinobacteria bacterium UBA7398
ATATTCCAGACCCAAATTCTTATGTAAATAGCCAAGCCACAATTATTCAATATGCCGACGGTAGCGAGATTGGTCGAATCGGTGCCCAAAATCGAACCATTGTTCCGTTGGCAAATATCCCGATGCAATTACGGCGAGCGGTACTTGCAGCTGAAGATAAAAATTTTTATTCTAACCGAGCTTTTAGTATTACTGGAATTGTGCGAGCTGCGTTTAATAATTTGCGCGGTGGATCGTTACAAGGTGGATCGACAATCACCCAACAATATGCAAAGACCGCTTTCTTAACTCCTAACCGCGACATTAAACGTAAACTCAAAGAGTTAATCATTGCAATTAAATTAGAAAATCAATTCTCAAAGGACCAAATTCTAGAAAATTATTTAAATACTATTTATTTTGGCCGCGGTGCGTATGGAGTAGAAACTGGTGCACAACTCTACTTTGGAAGAAGCGCTAATCAATTAACACTAGAACAATCAGCAATCTTGGCTAGCATTTTGCGCTCTCCTGGTTATTACGATCCAGATTACCGAGAGGGCAACCTTGAGCGGTTACAAGCACGATTTAAATATGTGATCGACAATATGCATAACGAAGGTTGGATTAGCGATAAAAGATATGCAAATATTAAATTTCCAGAAGTAAAAGGCCGAGTTCGATCCGGTGCGCTTGCTGGTCCTAAAGGTTATTTAATGCAAGCCGTACAATCTGAATTGAATGCGCTCGGATTTACCGACGATCAATTGATGATTGGTGGGCTAGTCGTTAAAACCACCCTTGAAAAATTGGCGCAACAAGCTGCGGTAGATGCAGTTGATAAAGAATCACCTGCAAAAGCCCCAGATAATCTTCATATTGGGATGGTTTCAATTCGCCCCGGAACTGGTGAAATTGTCGCAATGTATGGTGGCAAAGATTATTTAGTTCGCCAATTAAATGATGCAACGCAATCAATAGCTCAAGCAGGATCTACCTTTAAACCATTCGCGCTAATTGCCGCGCTACAAGCCGGAATCTCACTTTCTAGTATTTGGAATGGCGACTCACCAAAAGTATTTGATGACGCTGGAAAACCATATGAAGTTTCTAATTATGGCGATAAATCTTTTGGTGATTTGCCGTTGTTGAAAGCAACTGCAAGTTCGGTTAACACTATTTATGTGCCGCTAGGAATAAAAGCTGGTTTAGATAGCGTAGTAAACGCGGCTCGAGCTGCTGGCATCCCACAAAGCGTTGCCTTGATGCCAACTCCTTCGATCGTGCTTGGCGTTGCGAGCCCCCATGTAATTGACGTTGCCTCTGCATTTGCAACTTTTGCAGCACAAGGTGTTTATGCAAAACCATTTTTGGTTAAAGAGGTACAAGGTTCTAATAAAGGCGTTTTATATGAAGCTACGATTCAACCCCAAGAAGTTTTTGATAAATCAGTAATGGCGGATTTAACTTACGCGCTAAGTGAAGTAACTCGAGCTGGTACCGCAACCGCCGCAGTTTCAAAACTTGGTCGAGTTAGTGCAGGTAAGACTGGAACTAGCCAGAACAATGCATCGGCATGGTTCTCTGGCTATGTGCCACAACTTGCAACATCAATTGCTTTCTTCCGCGATGATGCAACCCAATCGTTAAACGGTATCGGTGGCTTAACTTCACTTACTGGCGGTTCATTCCCCGCGCGAATTTGGACTGCGTACATGAAAGCCGTTCTAAAAGATATTCCAGAAGAAGCTTTTCCAGAACCGGCTTACATCGGCGGAACTACACCAGCACCAATCGCTGATCCAGTTCCTACCTTGCCGCCATTAGAGCCAACGCCATCACCAACGCCATCACCTAAACCAACAGCAAAGCCAACTAAGAAGCCTTAATTTCCGTGAAAACTGTAAGTAAATCGCTGATTTTATTAGCGGTACTTGCGTCATTGCTTTCTTTTGTGAAATTTAATCATTGTCGCGATGTTGGGTGGGGCGCGCCTGATGTATATGTGCACGCTTGTTATTCCGACATCACCGCGCTTTATAGCGACCGCGGCATGGATAAACACGTATTTCCTTATTCATCCGCCACAAACGCCGTTGAATACCCGGTAATTACCGGTTTAGTTATGTGGGGAACTTCTTATTTAGTTAGTGACGAGAAAAATCCATACCGAAATTACTTTGATATAAATATTGCTTTACTAGTTCTACTCTTTATCGGTTTAGTAATTACCATATTTAAGATAAATCCAGAGTTTGCATATTTACTTCCAGTAGCGCCAGCTGTAATCGCTTCGCTATTTATAAATTGGGATTTGTGGGCGGTTATTACAGCTGCGCTTTCGATCTATTTCTACAAGAAAGAGAAACCCGATTTATCAGCGCTCTTTCTTGGGATTTCAATTGTAACCAAATTCTTCCCGATAGTTTTTCTATTTCCAATTCTTTTAATTTCCATTAAGTGCGGCCGATTAAAATATTTTCTGCGTTACTTCGCAATCACAGTAATTACTTGGCTAGCAATTAATCTCCCAATTGCGCTTACAAATTATCAAGGTTGGTCGCGCTTCTACAAAATGAACTTCACCCGCACCGCTGATTGGGGATCGATATGGTACGGCATCACTGCGTTAGGTGGGAAAGTTTCCGCGCTAAATTATCTCTCTATCTTAATAACTTTAATTCTAATTGCCGCGCTAGCAATTTTCTATATTGATATTTCAGAAACTCGCACCCATCACCAAAACTTAACGCTAATGATTTTCTTAACGATGGCCGCATTTACCTCGGTTAATAAAGTTTATTCACC
>DKNC01000032.1:3523-5649 GCA_002470135.1 Actinobacteria bacterium UBA7398
GCATTCTGGGTTTGGCAAGGCGCAGAATTGATTTATCATTTTGCAATCTGGCAGTACTTTGCGGGATTTTTAGGAGGAAAATTCGGACTTCCCGAGAATTGGTATGCCCTGACGATTTTCATCAGAATCGCCGCGCTCCTCTATTTCTGCCTGACTCTGGCCCGTACGGCACTTGCAGCACGCTCCACAACCCAGCGGTTATCCCGAGGTTCACTCCTTGAATTTCTCTCTAAAGCAACTGACGGTTACGCTTAGCCCTCTTCTTCACAGAAGAACGTGTAAGCCCTCCTGTTACGGAAATGCCGTAACCGATTAGTCCAAAGGAGGTTGGGTTAACGCATGCGTCGATATGAATTAATGGTCATCCTAGATCCAGAACTCGAAGAACGCACAGTCGCACCAAGTCTTGAGACTTATCTCAAGATCATCAAGGAATCCGGCGGAAAAGTAGACAAGCTCGATATTTGGGGCAAGCGCCGTATGACTTTCGAAATGAAAAAGAAATCAGAAGGCATCTACGCCGTTGTTGATATGCACTGTGAACCTGCCGCAATCAAAGAGTTGGATCGTCAACTTAATTTGAATGAAGCAGTGCTTCGCACAAAAGTTGTCCGTCCAGAATAACTTTTACAAACAAACTAAAACAAGCATCCAACTTAGAGATATAGAAAAGTAGAGAGAAGCAGAAAATGGCAGCAGGCGATACACAAATCACAATGATTGGTAATCTCGTTAACGACCCTGAACTTCGATTCACACCATCTGGTGCTGCAGTCGCTAAGTTCACTGTTGCGTCAACACCACGTTACATGGATAGAGCAACTAATGAATGGAAAGATGGCGACACTCTTTTCCTGCAATGCCAAATTTGGCGTCAAGCTGCTGAGAACGTTGCAGAATCTTTAACTCGCGGAATGCGCGTTATTGTTTCTGGTCGTTTGAAGCAACGCTCTTACGAAACCAAAGAAGGCGAAAAGCGCACTGTCTTTGAAGTAGAAGTTGACGAAGTTGGTCCATCACTACGTAACGCCTCCGCAAAAGTTACTAAGACTGCCCGTCCAAACGGCGGCCAAAGTAGCGCCGGCGGCTTCTCCGCTGCCCCAGCATCTGAAGATCCTTGGGCATCATCTACTACTTCATCTAACGCAGGCGGTTGGTCTTCACCAGCAGCTGCAGATGAACAACCACCCTTTTAACCACAACAATCCATTCTCGAAATAACTTTCGAGGCACCCGAAAAGGAGCACCACAATGGGAGCACGGTCTAATAAGACCTTTAAGGTAAAGCCAAAGTTGTCAAAAGCAGCTGCAGCTAAGAAGTTCAAAAAGAAAGCGAACCCCCTTAAAGGCGTCGAGTACATCGATTACAAAGACATCGCACTACTTCGTCGATTCATTTCTGATCGCGGCAAGATTCGTTCCAGCCGCATCACAGGTGTAACCGTCCAACAGCAACGTCAAATTTCTGCTGCGATTAAAAACGCACGCGAAATGGGACTTCTGCCTTATTCGTCTTCAGCAAGATAAGGGGAGTTAATAATGAAACTCATCCTTACTCGTGAAGTAAACGGACTTGGACAACCTGGCGACGTTGTAACTGTTGCTGATGGCTATGCCCGGAACTTTCTACTACCAAACGGAAATGCAATTGCATGGTCCCAAGGTGGCGAAAAGCAGATTCAAGGAATTCGTCGTGCGCGTACCGCTCGTGAAATCCGCGATCTCGATCATGCGAAGCAGATCAAATCCTCACTCGAAGCAAATGAGATCACCGTAAAGGTGAAGGTTGGTAGCGAAGGACGTCTATTCGGTTCTGTAACTGATAAAGATGTTGCCGCATCAATCAAAGCCGCAGTCGGTGTAGATGTTGATCGTCATCGCATCAAGATGGATAAGCACATCAAGTTAGTTGGTAAGTATGTTGCCAAAGTTTCATTGCAAGGCAGCGTTGTTGCTGAAGTAACTGTTGATGTGGTTCCTGCTTAATTAACCGAATTAAATTAATAAGCCCACTGGAAACGGTGGGCTTTTTTAATTCTGACTAAAATATTCTGCAGTTCATATTATGAGATTTCGAAAAAAAGTTTTACCCACAGGCCTTTAAGCTCCTGACCTGCGCTTTACCA
>DKNC01000003.1:0-203 GCA_002470135.1 Actinobacteria bacterium UBA7398
ACGGAAATCAAAGGGAGATAGCTGATGTCCAAGCTCAAAGTTGAAGGAACCATTGTTGAATTAGATGGCGATGAGATGACCAGAATTATCTGGCACTTCATTAAAGACCAGCTGATCCTCCCTTATTTAGATCTCAACATTGATTACTACGACTTGGGCATTGAACATCGTGATGCAACCGACGATCAAGTAACTATTGATAG
>DKNC01000003.1:367-43156 GCA_002470135.1 Actinobacteria bacterium UBA7398
CCAAGGTTAGTTCCACATTGGAGCAAACCAATCGTGATTGGTCGCCATGCATTTGGTGATCAGTATCGCGCGACAGATTTCTTAGTACCAAGTAAAGGAAAGTTGACCGTAACGTTCACGCCAGAAGATGGTTCCAAACCGATGGAATTCAACGTATTTGATTTCCCAAGTTCTGGTATTGCAATGACAATGTACAACTTAGATGGCTCAATTCGAGATTTTGCGCGGGCGTCATTCAATTACGGCTTATCTCGGAAATACCCAGTATTTCTCTCAACAAAGAACACAATTCTTAAAGCTTATGATGGTCGCTTTAAAGATTTATTCGAAGAAATTTTTAACTCCGAGTTTAAAGCTGAATTCGATAAGCAAGGGCTTACTTATGAACACCGTTTAATTGACGACATGGTGGCAACATCACTTCGTTGGGAAGGTGGCTACATCTGGGCATGTAAGAATTACGATGGCGATGTGCAATCCGATACCGTCGCACAAGGTTATGGCTCACTTGGCTTAATGACCTCAGTGCTTATGACTCCAGATGGACGCACTGTCGAAGCCGAAGCCGCTCATGGAACGGTTACCCGCCATTATCGCGATCACCAAAAAGGCAAGCCAACTTCAACTAATCCAATCGCTTCTATTTTTGCTTGGACCCAAGGCCTGCAACATCGCGCTAAGTTAGATAAGACTCCAGCAGTTGGCGAATTTGCTAAGACGCTAGAGAGAGTTTGTATCGAAACTGTTGAGAGCGGGAAGATGACAAAGGACCTTGCGCTATTAATAAGTAAGGATGCGCCTTGGCAGAATACCCAAGAATTCTTAGCTTCTATCGACGATAACCTTAAGAAAGCGATGAAGTAAAGCGAAAAAACCCCGCCGCTATTAACGACGGGGATTTTTACTAATACTTATTACTTAACTAACCGCTCACCATCTGCTGCATTGAATAGGTGAACCGCCGTTGGAATTGCAGCTACTGAGATAGTTGAACCAGGCTTTGGTGGGTTCTTTGGATCCCAACGAACAATAACTTGGGCACCTTCATCTCCACTATTTGCAAACTTCAGCGCTGGATCAACCGGCTTTCCATAAACGTAAGCATCGGCACCGAGCTCTTCCACAACTTCGACAAGTACATCGAAGCCATTTGAAGTTGTTGGGGTAAAGCCTTCGGGACGAATACCCACAGTTACTGAGCTACCAGCATTTGCCGGGACGCTAAGTTCGTAATTACCCAGCTTTGCTTTGCCGCCAGATACTGGCGCGATTAACAAGTTCATTGCAGGAGATCCAATAAATCCAGCTACGAATGCATTTGCTGGGTTGTCATAAAGATTTCGAGGAGTATCAACTTGTTGTAGCAAGCCATCTTTTAATACGGCTACGCGATCACCCATGGTCATCGCTTCAACTTGGTCATGTGTTACATAAACCGTGGTGATTCCAAGACGACGTTGTAGCGCGGCAATTTGAGTACGAGTTGCAACGCGAAGTTTGGCATCAAGGTTTGAAAGCGGTTCATCCATTAAGAACACTTGTGGTTCACGGACAATGGCACGACCCATGGCCACGCGCTGGCGTTGTCCACCAGAAAGTGCTTTTGGTTTACGTTCTAAATACGGTTCTAAATCTAATAATTTTGCAGCTTCACTAACGCGACGTGCCCGTTCTTCTTTTGCAACGCCAGCAATTTTTAGTGCGAAGCCCATGTTTTCGGCAACAGTCATATGTGGGTATAGCGCGTATGACTGGAAGACCATTGCGATGTCGCGGTCTTTTGGTGCCACGTTTGTAACATCGCGATCACCGATGAAAATTGCGCCGTTATCAATTTCTTCTAATCCGGCGAGCATACGAAGCGATGTAGATTTTCCGCAACCAGATGGTCCGACTAAAACTAAAAACTCACCATCGTTAACAGTGAGATTTAATTTGTCTACCGCTGGTGCAGTTGTTCCGGGATAGATGCGAGTTGCATCTTTAAATACGACAGATGCCATGAGGCGATCTCCTTCTCCGGGCAGGTACGTGCCCGACGGTCCGTTGGATGAAGGTCTAGCAGTGGCAACGATGCCAATTACTAGGCCACGTAGGCATTTGCCTCCGTGATAGCCGAAGGTTATCTAGCGACAGCGGGAAAAGAAAGCGCACCGTTACTCTTATCACCGTGGATAACCCTCAACCGATACTTCAGCTTTCCGACCTTTCAGTTGGGGAGCTCTTTCTCGATATCGGAATTGTCCTTTTCTTCATCGTTCTAGGTGGCATATTTGTTGCGGCAGAGATCGCGCTGATCTCCTTACGCGATAGCCAAGTTCGACAGTTAGCTACCAAAGGCAAACGTGGCGCGAAGGTTGCTGAACTAGCTAAGAACCCAAATCGATTTTTAGCGGCAGTACAGGTGGGCGTAACTTTCTCTGGTTTTCTTTCAGCTGCGTTAGGTGCAGAACGAATCGGTAAATATGTAGAACCGGCGCTGCAGAATATTGGAGTATCCGAAAAATACTCCGCAACGCTTTCGCTCTTACTTTTAACAATTGTGATTGCATACATATCCTTGATATTTGGCGAGTTGGTACCTAAACGGTTAGCGCTCCATCGAACTGAATTCTTGGCGCTCGCTTCCGCAAATAGCGTTGACTTGTTGGCAAAATTTTTCCGTCCGATTATTTGGCTGCTTTCGCACTCAACCGACTTTGTAGTTCGATTATTTGGGTTAGATCCAAAGGCAAAGCGCGCTGATATTTCCGAAGAAGAGCTATTGGATTTAGTTTCTGGCCACGCCGCTTTGACTGACGAGGAACGCGATATTGTTGAAGAAGTTTTCAATGCAAGCGAAACTTTGATCCATGAAATCATGGTGCCCCGAATCGAAGTTGATTTCCTTGATGCTAGCCTTTCAATTGCGCAAGCAATTCGAATTGCGGTAGATAAGTCACATTCACGTTACCCAGTAGTGCGCGGTACTAGCGATGAAGTCATTGGTTTTATCCATGTACGCGATTTACTTGATCCAGCACTTAGCGGAAAAGATTTAACAATTTTAGAGTGCATTAGAAATGTAATTTTCTTACCCGGAACTAAAGGGGTATTGCCAGCGCTTACTGAGATGCGTGCAGCTCGGCAGCAGATTGCCATTGTTTTAGACGAGTACGGCGGCACCGATGGCATCGTTACTTTAGAAGATTTAGTCGAGTGTTTAATTGGTGATATTCATGATGAATATGATGTACCGGAAACTGACCCACAAAATCTAAACCGAAGTGGCGATTTTGAAGTAGATGGGTTAATAACCCTCGATGATTTCAAAGACGAGACCGATGTCGACTTGCCCGAAGGTCCTTACGAAACTCTGAGCGGCTTTGTCATGCATTTCTTAGGGCGTTTGCCCGTTGCGCATGACGTAGTTCGGGTAAATGGCGCGCGAATTACCGTCCTCACAATGATTGGTAAACGAGCCGGGAATCTATTAATTTCGCGGGAGAGCAGCCATCCTAAAGAACTCTGGAAAGATAGGGCAGATGAATAGCTCTCGAAAACGAGTTCTCTCTGGAATTCAACCAACCGCTGATTCTTTTCACTTAGGAAATTACTTAGGTGCAGTAAAACAATGGGTAGCTTTACAAGAAACCCACGATGCTTTTTATTGCGTTGTTGATTTGCATGCGCTTACTGTTGAAACCGAGCCAAAACTTTTTAGAAAACGTACTCTGCTTGCCGCAGCCCAATTAATTGCACTTGGCTTAGATCCAGCCCGTTGCACTTTATTTATTCAATCTCATGTACATGAACATAATCAACTTGCTTGGGTAATGGAATGTCTAACCGGCTTTGGGGAAGCTAGTCGAATGACCCAATTTAAAGATAAATCTCAAAAATCTGGTTCGGATAGAACTGTTGTGGGGCTTTTTACATATCCAATTTTGCAAGCTGCGGACATATTGCTCTATCAGCCTCAGTATGTTCCGGTCGGCGAAGATCAACGCCAACATATNNATAAATCTGCAAAGGGCGGCGCCGATAGTGCCCGCGTTGGGTTATTTACCTATCCAATGTTGCAGGCAGCTGACATTCTTTTGTATCAGGCGCACTTTGTTCCAGTGGGAGAAGATCAACGCCAACATATTGAACTAACTCGAGACCTAAGCCAACGTTTTAATTCTCGCTATGGTGAAACTTTTGTATTGCCGGAGGCCTACATCATTAAGGGGTCCGCGAAAGTAAATGATCTACAAGAACCAACTTCCAAAATGAGTAAATCATCAGATTCTGTAGCAGGTGTAATAGATATAATGGATGCCCCGGAAATAAATGCTAAGAAGATTAAGAGCTCGGTAACCGATGCTGAGCGCGAAATTAGATTCGACGAGAAGAATAAAGCTGGAATATCCAATCTACTAACGATTTACGCTTCGTTAACTGGCAAATCTATTTCGGAGAGCGAAGCAGATTTTACTGGCAAAGGATATGGTGATTTCAAAAACGGAGTTGCTGAAGTTGTGACTGAATATTTCGCACCTGTGCGAAAACGAACTTTAGAATTATTAGAAGATGAAGCTGGTCTATTAAAATTACTCAAAACTGGAAGCGAAAAAGCTGAAGCCGTGGCCGCCCAAACCTTAACTAAAGTTTATGACGCAATGGGAGTTGTGCCGCGTGGCAAATAAGCACTTCAATTCAGAATCAGATATTCCATTCTCCGATACGCCGCGAGATATTCCACATGAAACTGCGGGAACTTTTCCATATACTCGCGGAATTTACGAGAGCATGTATAAAAATAAACCTTGGACGATGCGGCAATACGCGGGCTTTGGTAGCGCGGAAGAATCCAATAAGCGATATAAAGAATTGGTCGAAGCTGGCACCGGTGGGCTATCAGTTGCATTTGATCTACCAACCCAAATGGGGATGGATTCAGATGCGCCATTAGCGCTAGATGAAGTTGGCAAAGTTGGAGTCGCAATTGATTCACTTGCCGACATGCGCCGACTTTTTGATGGATTGCCGCTTGATAAAATTTCAACTTCAATGACGATAAATGCACCGGCTGCAATTTTGTTATTGATGTACCAATTAGTTGCCGAAGAGCGTGGCATCTCTAGTTCGGCGCTACAAGGCACAATTCAAAATGATGTGTTAAAAGAATATATCGCCCGTGGAACGTATATTTTTCCACCCGGCCCATCGCTCCGATTGATCACCGACATTTTTAGCTATTGCCAAAAAGAATTACCAAAATGGAACACAATTTCTATATCTGGTTATCACATTGGCGAAGCTGGTGCGACCCCGGTGCAAGAAATAGCTTTTACGTTGAGCGATGCAATCGCTTATGTAAAAGCAGCTGTGGCTGCTGGGTTAGATGTAGATGATTTCGCACCTAGGCTTTCGTTTTTCTTTGTATCCCGCACCACCCTGATCGAAGAAGTAGCTAAATTCCGAGCCGCTCGCCAAGTTTGGGCACGAATTATGAAAGATAAATTTGGCGCTAAGTCTGAAAAATCGATGCAACTTAGATTTCATACCCAGACTGCGGGCGTCCAACTAACCGCCCAACAACCTGAAGTAAATTTGGTTCGGGTCACAATTCAAGCCCTCGCTGCAACATTAGGCGGTACCCAATCACTTCACACAAACTCATTTGATGAAGCACTTGCGCTTCCAAGCGATAAAGCGGCGCGATTAGCGCTTCGAACCCAACAAGTTATTGCTAACGAAACTGATATAACAAAAGTTGTGGATCCATTCGCTGGCTCATACGTGGTGGAGAACTTAACCGCTGATCTGGTTAAAGAGATTGAAGCGCTAATTGGAAAAATTGAAAAAATAGGTGGCGCAGTAGCCGCAATTGAAACCGGCTTTCAAAAACGCGAAATCGAAAATAGCGCTTATAAAATTTCGCAAGAAATTGATAATAAAGAACGGATAATTGTCGGCGTAAATGATTTTGTCACACAAAATGATCTTGCTCCGAACCTACATAAATTAGACCCAGAAGTAGGCAACGAACAACGTAAGCGATTGGCAGAACATCGCGCTAACCGGAAGAACGATGAAGTATTAAATTCGTTAGCTGAGATTACCCGCGTAGCTAGCGGCTCGGAGAATGTGATGCCAGCCTTGAAATTTGCGATTAAAGCAGGAGCTACTGTGGGAGAAATTTGCGACGCGTTACGAAAAGTGTGGGGCGTATACCGTTCAAGCGAAGCGTTTTAACCAGATGCAAACCAAACTTGCTCGGGTAGTGATTGCATTTTCGCTTTTAGCTTTCCTGATTGCACCAACCAGAACTTATGCAGCTAGCACCGCTCAAATTCCAGTAAAAATTGCAGTTGCGTTAGAGGTTGGTGGCTTAGGCGATAATTCCTTTAATGATGCGGTGGTGACCGCACTCCGAGCAGCCCAACAGAAATATAAAATTTCCGATTCCTATATCCGAGTAGTTCCTACCGATGGCACTCCGGCCGATCGCTTTTCTCGATTAAAATTCTTAGCTAAAGCCGGATATGGATTAATAATTGCAATCGGTGCCGATTATGCGCCAGCTATAAAAAGAGCCACTATTGAATTCCCGGATGTTCAATACGCTTTAGTAAATAGCAGCACAGTTGCAAGCATGAATGTATCGTGTTTGGTTTTTGCGGAAGCTGAGGCAGCGTTTATCGCTGGAGTTGTTGCTGCCACATCGAGCACTTCTGGAAAAGTTGCATATGTAAGCGATACCAGCGAAAGTCAATTGCGTTTATATAATAGTTTTAAACTCGGTGTCGCATTTGGAAATAAGAAAGTGCGAACCACGTTAGTTTCGTTCACAGATTCTGCCATCGATTTGAACAACGCAATTGCTAATGGTGTTGATTTAATTTACTCAACCCGATTAATTGATGGCGAAGTGCTGAATTTAGTTGCTAAAGCTAATCTAAAGAAACGCAAAGTTTGGTTAATTGCACAATCTCCAGATCAATATTATGCAAAGTTGCCTACTGCTAAGAAGGAAATTTTAGTAACACTTGATAAACGAATTGATCATGCAATTACCGATGTAATAACGTTGGCACTAACTGGTGGATCTATTCTAGGATTTGTTGATGAAACAACATCAATTTATGGCAAGGTATATAACTTCAGTAATTCTGGTCTGAATTTGAGTTATCTAAACCCAGTGACCGCTGCCACAAAAACTACGGTAAGTCGCGCGATCGCCCAGATCAAGAGCGGTAAAGTTTCAACTATAGGTTGAGTGTTTGCTAAGTTGTAACAATAAATCGCACCTCATCCCGCTTAAAGGTTTGGCGTGGGCGATAAGGTATGCCAACAAATTAATCCCGTAATTGAAGCCGTATTCGAAGCGGTTTTCGATGGGATTCTCAGGAGGAATACATTGAAGAAGTCATTATTAACCGGATCGATTAAGGCGATTGCTGCAGTAGCTGCTTTAACACTGCTAGCAAGTTGTTCTTCATCATCAGACAGTGCTGCAAAAGTAAAAGCTTGTTTAGCTCTTGATACTGGTGGTGTTGATGACAAGTCATTCAACGCTTCAGCATGGGCTGGCGCACAAGCTGCAGAAGCAGCTGGCGCAGAAGTTAAATATCTTGCTGCAACTTCAGATGCAGATTACGCACCAAATATTAAGAAGCTTGTAGACGAGGGTTGCAACATCGTTATTGGTGTTGGTTTCTTAATTAATGGCGCAATTGTAGATGCTGCAAAAGCTAATCCAGATACCAAGTTCGCAATCGTTGACCAAGACGGTAAAGACCATGGTCCAGCTGGAGATCAATACCCAGGTGCAGTCATTGACAACCTACAGGGAATTGAATTCGCAACTAACCAAGCAGCATTCCAAGCTGGCTACCTTGCAGCTGGATATTCAAAGACCGGAAAAGTTGCAACATACGGCGGATTAAATATTCCACCAGTTAGCATCTTCATGGACGGCTTTGCTCGCGGCGTTGCTTACTACAACACTGTAAAAGGTAAAAAAGTTGTTGTACTCGGATGGGATGTTGCTAAGAAAGACGGAACATTCGTTGGTGGTTTCTCGGATCAAGCAAAAGCACTTCAGATCTCAAAGAATTTTGAGCAACAAGGTGCAGATGTGATTTTCCCAGTAGCTGGTGGCCTTGGTGCTGCAACAGCTAACCAATCAATGACTGGCAAGAAGTCTGTAACTATCTGGGTTGACTCAGATGGTTTCGTACAGGCTCCACAATTTGCTTCAGTCCTACTTACATCAGTTGTAAAGGGTGTCGGAACCTCAGTAACAGCAGCTATTCAATCTGTTATTGATGGCAACTTCTCCGCAACTAACTATCTAGGTACTTTGGAAAACCAAGGAACATTCTTGGCTCCGTACCATGATTTGGAATCAACAGTTGATGCCGCATTGGCAGCAGAAGTTGAACAACTTGGTGCAGATATCACTTCTGGAAAAGTTGCGGTTTCCTAAACGAAATCAGCTACAAACCAGTAGTAACTAAGCAGTAAGAATTAAGCTGGGCGGGTTTTTAACTCGCCCAGCTTATTTTCGTATAGGTTAGGGATTAAGAAATGGACGAAAGGTAAAAGTGTCAGTCGAATTGCGTGGTATTACCAAGAGTTTTGGTGCGCTAATTGCTAACGATGGCATTGATCTTCGGGTTGAGACCGGCGAAATCCACGCAATCCTCGGTGAAAACGGTGCCGGTAAATCAACTTTAATGAACATTCTTTATGGTCTATTAGCCCCTGATAGTGGCCAGATTTTAGTAGATGAAAAACCCATCACAATCTCCGAACCGAGCGATGCACTTGCTGCCGGAATTGGCATGGTGCACCAACATTTTATGTTGATTCCAGTATTTACAGTTGCTGAAAATATCGTGCTCGGACATGAAAAAATCAATGGGCTTGGCGTACTTAACCTAGAACAAGCTCGGTCAGAGATTGCTCGAATTTCTAAAGAATTTAATTTTGATGTAGATCCAGATGCCGTGGTTGAAACTTTACCGGTCGGAATCCAGCAGCGCGTGGAGGTTATTAGAGCGCTAATTTATAAGGCAAAAGTTTTAATTTTAGATGAACCAACCGCGGTTCTCACTCCGCAAGAAACTGATGAGCTTCTTCAAGTAATGAAGAACTTAAAAAAGCAAGGTACTTCAATTATATTTATCACGCATAAATTGCGGGAAGTGAAAGAAGCTGCGGATCGAATCACGATAATTCGCCGAGGCAAAGTTGTCGGTACTGCCTTACCTTCGGCTACTCAAGAAGAGTTAGCTTCACAAATGGTTGGCCGCCCGGTAGATCTAACTATGAATAAAAATCCAGCGAAAATCGGATCCGATCTACTTTCGATATCTAATTTAGTAGTAACTGATAGCACCGGACGCGAGCTATTACATAACATTTCCTTGGATGTTCGAGCTGGTGAAATTGTTGCGGTGGCTGGCGTTCAAGGTAATGGTCAAACCGAATTGGCCCGCGCGATCTTAAATTTAGAGGAACATGTTTCGGGTTCGATTTTGGTCGATGGAAAAAATATTGTTGGTGAAACTGTGCGAGGCTCACTCCATTCAGGGGTTGCTTTTATCCCAGAATCTAGAGAGCTAGATGGTTTAATTGGATCGTTTTCAATCGCGGAAAATTTGATTCTTGATACCTACGACTTAGCGCCGAATGCAAAAGGGCTACTAATGAGTCCTAGTACGATAAAAAGCCAAGCCGAAAAACGCATTGCTGAATTTGATATTCGAAGCCAAGGCGCCAGCGAACTAGTTTCATCGCTATCTGGCGGCAATAAACAGAAAGTTGTGTTGGCGCGCGAGCTCTCGCGTCCGGTGAAAGTCGTAGTTGCTTCACAACCAACTCGCGGCTTAGATGTTGGCTCGATTGAATTTGTTCACGAAAAAATTGTGCAAGAACGCGATGCTGGTCGAGCTGTGCTTTTATTCAGTACCGAACTTGATGAAGTCTTTGCGCTAGCAGATCGAATAGCAGTTATGTATCGAGGCGCCATCATCGACATAGTTCCAGCTTCAATTTCACGGAGCGATCTTGGGTTATTAATGGCTGGTATAAAGCCAAAGGTAAATTCATGAGCAAATTGAAAAATTATTTAGACGACACTTTAAAATCAATTACGCTTCCGTTGTTAGCTTTCTTTTTAGCTATTCTCTCTGGCGGTCTTTTAATAGCTTTTTCAGATCCAAAAATTTATAAACTTTGGAAGTCGCCACTTGAGTTTCTAGGAACTGGGTTCGCTTCAGCTGGACACGCATATTTGGCATTAATACAAGGATCAATTTTTGATGGAAATTTAACTTCAAAGAATTTCTTACTTGGTTTTTATCCGCTCTCCGAAACTTTTGTGGTGGCAGCGCCGCTAATTTTGACTGGGCTTTCCGTAACCCTTGCCTTTAGAGCCGGACTTTTCAATATTGGAGCGCAAGGTCAATTTATATTTGGCGCTATCGGAGCTTCATATGTTGGTTTCCATTACAACTTGCCGCCCGTTATTCATGCGCTAGCTGCAATTCTCGGAGCAATAGTTTTGGCGGGACTTTGGGGTGGCCTGGTTGGTTTCTTAAAAGCCCGTACCGGTGCGCACGAAGTTATCGTGACAATCATGTTGAATTACATCTCGATATATTTCTTGCTCTGGTTATTAAGTACCCAAACTTTCTTACGTAAAGGCAGACAAGACCCAATCGCTCCACCTGTGAATGAAACTGCACGCCTACCAAAGATATTTGGGATGGACTATCGGATTAACCTGGGAATTTTTATTGCACTGGGCGTAGCTTATTTAATTCACATATTGCTAACTCGAACTACCTGGGGATTCCAATTCAGATCGGTTGGCGCAAATACGCTCGCTGCTAAAACTGCTGGGATGTCAGTTCCATTTGTAATGACATCGGTAATGGTTATTTGTGGCGGCTTAGCTGGTTTAGGCGGCGCGGTACAAGTATTGGGAAGTGAATACGCGCTAACGGCTGGGGTGGCTGGCTCTTTTGGCTTTGATGCAATCACAGTTGCCTTATTAGGTCGCGCTAAGCCGCTCGGAACAGTATTAGCAGCCCTTTTATTTGGCGCATTAAGAGCTGGTGGTTTAACGATGCAAGCGAATACAACCACTCCGATTGATATTGTTTTGGTAATTCAAGCGTTGGTAGTTCTTTTCATCGCCGCCCCCGCGATGGTCCGTGCAATATTTAGATTGAAAAACGTTAAATCTAGTTCCGACATGGCCGCGAAAGGTTGGAACGGATGAGTAAGGTTTCTAAATTAACGCCAATTCAAAAACGTCGCCAACGCGGTGCTTTTACTCTTTTGATTTTATCGATTGGATCCTTAATTGGTTTTGGCGCACTCCAAAAACAGAGCGCGCCGGTTACCTATAAATTTGTATTAGAAAAAGAGTGGATTGCAATTAACGAGTGGACCTTAGATTCCCGAACCGGATCTTATGGATTTAGTATCGCGGCTCTACTTTTTTCAATTTGGGCATTCATCCAATTCCGCAGAAATAAGAAAATCCAACTACAGAGCGCGCTCGGTGGTTTCGCAATCCTGATGGCATTTTTATGTTGGGCGGCCAGCGGCAAAATGATTCCGTTTACTGGATTATTGCAAGGAGCGTTACTGCTTTCAGTACCGCTAATTTTCGGCGCCATGGCTGGTGTGCTTTGCGAACGATCTGGGGTAATTAACATTGCAATCGAAGGCCAATTACTAGCCGGCGCATTTGCCGCGGGCGTGGTCGCGAGCCTTACTCAAAACACCACTTGGGGCTTGATTGTTGCCCCATTAGCCGGCGCGCTAATCTCGTTAATTTTGGCGGTCTTCGCGATCAAATTCTCAATCGATCAAGTAATTCTTGGTTTCGTAATAAATGTACTAGTAATTGGCATGACTAATTTCTTGTATAAGAAGCTATTGATTCCTTATCAAAATACTTGGAATTCCGGCCCAATTCTCACGCCAATCGAAATCCCGATCCTTAGTAAAATTCCATTACTTGGTCCAATTTTCTTCAATCAAACAATTATTGTTTATCTGATGTATTTAATTGTTGCGGTAATCCACTTGTCACTTTTCAAAACTCGTTGGGGACTTAGAACTCGAGCCGTAGGCGAGCACCCAACTGCAGCTGACTCGGTCGGCATAAAAGTAAATAATTTGCGATTCCGAAATGTAATCTTTGCTGGATTAGTTGCTGGCCTTGGTGGTGCTTATTTTACAGTTGGTGCGGTTGGCGCATTCGGTAAAGAGATGACCGCTGGAAAAGGTTTTATCGCTTTAGCGGCGCTAATTTTTGGAAGATGGAGCCCACTTGGCGCTGTGATGGCTGCGCTCTTATTTGGATTTGCCGATAATTTACAAGGGATTCTTTCAATAACTGGAACCCCAATTCCAAGTGAGTTCATGTTGATGGCGCCATACATTGCTACCATAATTGCGGTGACTGGATTTGTTGGGCGGGTACGTGCGCCAGCAGCAGACGGTATTCCATATAACAGAGGTGGATCACATTAATGGAAATTAATTGGCAAATGCTGCACGATGAAGCAAACCGAGTGATGAAACTTTCGTACTCTCCTTATTCTAAATTTCCAGTTGGGGTTGCTGGCTTAGTAAGCGATGGTCGGATTATTAGCGGTTGTAATGTCGAGAATGCTAGTTACGGCTTAACTCTCTGCGCGGAATGCAGCATGATTTCTAATTTAGCTATGACTGGTGGTGGTCGAATAATTGCAGCGCTCTGCGTCGACGGCAACGGAAATTATTTATCGCCATGTGGCCGCTGCCGCCAACTACTTTTTGAGCATGGTGGGCCGAATCTTCAATTAATGACACCAACCGGTCCGCAACCTATGTCGATTATGCTGCCATGGGGATTTGGTCCAGAAGATTTACCAAAGTGAGTGAACCATTTGCTGCCGTAGAGATTATTGGCGCTAAGCGAGATAACTGCGTATTAACAGATCCACAAATTGATTGGATCGTCGATGCCTACACTCGCGGAATCGTTGCAGATGAACAGATGTCTGCGTTATTAATGGCAATTTTATTAAATGGCATGAACGGCCATGAAATCTCACGTTGGACTGATGCCATGGTCAATAGTGGCGAGCGTATGTCATGGTCAAAACTCAGAGTTCCTACCGTTGATAAACATTCAACTGGTGGTGTTGGTGACAAAATTACGTTACCGCTTGCGCCATTAGTTGCAGCATGTGGAGCGGCAGTCCCACAACTCTCGGGTCGCGGTCTGGGCCATACTGGTGGCACCTTAGATAAACTCGAATCCATTCCAGGATGGCGCGCATCATTAACTAATGCAGAGATGTTAAAAGTTCTACAAGATTGTGGCGCAGTTATTTGTGCCGCAGGCGCTGGCTTAGCCCCAGCAGATAAAAAACTTTACGCACTTCGAGATGTAACTGGGACGGTGCCCGCAATTCCTTTAATTGCATCATCCATCATGAGTAAGAAAATTGCTGAAGGCACTAGCGCATTAGTACTAGATGTTAAAACCGGAAGCGGTGCTTTCATCTCCGACCCAGAACAAGCAAAATTATTAGCGCGCACAATGGTGGATTTAGGAAATAAGTCTGGCGTAAAAACCAGAGCGTTAGTAACCGCAATGGATGTACCGCTTGGCTTAACTGCTGGTAATGCGTTAGAAGTTAGAGAATCTCTCGAAGTATTGGCTGGCGGTGGACCAGCTGATGTTGTTGAATTAACTATCTTGTTAGCGCGTGAAATGTTGGAATTAGTTGGTGTAACTGGTAAAGATCCCGCTACTGCACTTAAAGACGGTAGCGCAATGGATCATTGGCGTCGGATGATTTTGGCGCAAGGTGGGGATCCAGATGCAAAACTTCCTACCGCAAAAGACACCCAACAAGTATTTGCAGAATCTGATGGTTTGCTAACAAAAATGGATGCCATGAAAGTTGGCGTAGCCGCTTGGTTATTAGGCGCTGGCCGATCTCGCCAAGGTGAAAAAGTACAAGCAGCTGCGGGCATCGAAATGCATGCAAAACCAGATGAAATGGTTAAAAAAGGTGCACCGCTATTTACGCTCCATTCCGATGAACCGGAAAGGTTTACCCGCTCACTAGCGGCCCTTGATGGCGCCGTTTCGATTTCAACTTCCAACGAAAAGGTGGAACGATTACCTTTAATTGTTGCACGGATTGAATAAATTAAAGAGGGCAAGTAAATGTCATTGTTAAGTGTTCCAACTAAGGAACAAGTAAAGAAAGTACCTAAAGTGCTACTTCATGATCATTTAGATGGCGGGCTACGCCCCGAAACAATTATTGGACTTGCCGAAAAGATTGGTTATAAAAAACTTCCCACAAACGATCCAGAAAAACTAGCGGATTGGTTTCAAGAATCATGTGATTCGGGATCGTTAGTAAGATATTTAGAAACCTTCGCCCATACCATCGCAGTCATGCAAACCCGTGATGGCATCATTCAAGTAGCGCGCGAATGCGCCATCGATCTTGCTAGAGATGGCGTGGTTTACGCTGAAGTTCGCGGCGCACCAGAAGTTTTTACCGAAGCAGGTTTGACGCTAAATCAAGTCGTCGAAGCCACTACTGCAGGTTATAAAGAAGGTATGGCTGAAGCAAAACGCGAAGGAAATACGATTCGAGTTGAGTCAATTCTCTGCGGCATGCGTCAAAATAACCGATCCCAAGAAACAGCGGAAGCGGTCGTTAAATATCGTGATCAAGGCGTTGTTGGTTTTGATATTGCCGGCCCGGAAGATGGATTTCCACCAACAAATCAATTAGATACATTCGAATATTTACGGAAAGAAAATGCACACTTCACAATTCATGCTGGCGAAGCTTATGGCCTACCTTCGATTTGGGAAGCTATCCAACATTGCGGCGCTGAACGTTTAGGACATGGCGTACGAATTATTGATGACATTGATTTTTCAGGCACGACACCAAAGTTAGGGCGGTTAGCGTCATATGTAAGAGACCGCCGAATTCCATTAGAACTTTGTCCAACTTCAAATTTACAAACTGGTGCTGCAAAAACTATTGCGGAACATCCAATCGGCGTTTTAGCTAAATTGAGATTTAGAATCACAGTTAATACCGACAATCGGTTGATGTCTAGAACTTCAATGACCCATGAGATGACAGAATTGGTCCAAGCATTTGGCTGGAATTTTGCGGATTTACAACGCGTGACCGTAAATGCAATGAAGAGCGCATTTATTCCCTTTGAAGAACGGCTAGCAGTCATTGAGACCGTAATAAAACCCGCTTATTCTCGGATCGCTAGCGAGTAACTAAACCCCGATTGGGTGCCAAACTGTTTTTGCTTCCATAAAAGCTAACATTCTTTGGGGCGACTGGGACTTATTAAATCGGTGTATCCGCTTTAGATTCTCAGCACCAGCGATTCGAAGTTCTGATTCAATTTTCGGATCTACTCCAGAAATATCTAAGCCATCAATCTCCATATGCGAAGCCAACCAAGGCGCTAATTCAGAAACTTTTCCAGTTAAGATATTTAAAACTCCAGCTGGCAAGTCACTAGTTGCAAGTGCTTCGCTAAGTGTTATTGCTGGAAGCGGCCGCTTCTCACTTGCGATTACGACAGCGGTATTGCCAGTGGCAACGACTGGCGCAATCGCTGCAACTAAGCCCAAGAGTGAATCTTTCTGATCTGCGATAATTCCAACAACGCCAAGTTCTTCCGGAGTAGTGAAGTTGTAATACGGTCCAGCGATTGGGTTAGTAGCGCCAGCTATCGTTGAAATTTTGTCGCACCAGCCGGCATACCAAACCCATAAATCAATAGCTTGTTCCACTTGCGTATTTGCCACTTTCGCACTGCCGCCTTCTAACGCGATAATTTCAGTTACAAATTGATCGCGCCGGCCCTCCATAATTTCGGCAATTCGGTAGAGAATTTGACCGCGATTAAATGCAGTAGCGCTGCTCCAACCCGATAGCGCGGATTTAGCAGAAGTTACTGAATCTCTTAGATCTTTTCGCGAAGCTAAGGCAGGGTTAGCAATAAATTTTCCATTGGCACCTTTGATTTCATAAGAACGTCCAGATTCGCTCCGCGGAAATTGACCGCCAATAAATAATTTATAAGTTTTCTTAATATCAATTCGGCTCATTTTGCGCCTTTCAAATATGGGGCCAGGCCATGTCGGCCACCTTCACGACCCCAACCAGATTCTTTATAACCACCAAATGGTGAAGCCGGATCAAATTTATTAAAAGTATTTGCCCAAATTACGCCAGCCTTTAGGGCTTTGCTAGCCCAAAGTATCCGGGAGCCCTTCTCGCTCCAAATTCCAGCTGAGAGCCCGTAAGGAGTGTTATTTGCTTTTTCAATTGCTTCTTGTGGAGTTCGGAAAGTAAGAACTGAAAGCACTGGTCCAAATATTTCTTCACGTGCAATTCGATGCGATTGGGTTACGCCGGTAAATATTGTTGGCGCGAACCAGAATCCTTTGCTGGGTAATTGGCAATCCGGGCTCCATCTAAATGCACCTTCAGTATCGCCAGAAGCAGATAGCTCTTTTATTTTTGCAAGTTGTGCTGCCGAATTAATCGCACCTAAATCAGTATTTTTATCTAACGGATCACCTACGCGAATCAAAGACATTCTTCGTTTTAGCTTTACTAAGAGATCATCGTAGATATTTTCTTGGACAATTAGTCGAGAGCCAGCGCAACAAACATGGCCTTGGTTGAAAAATATTCCGTTTACGATTCCTTCAACAGCTTCATCAATAGGTGCATCTTCAAAAACAATATTGGCGGCCTTGCCACCTAATTCAAGAGTTGCGCTCTTGCCGCTGATTGCAATCGAGCGAGCAATTAATTTACCGACCTCAGTAGATCCAGTAAATGCGATCTTGTCGATACCTGGGTGGTTAACCAGCGCTGCGCCAGTTGCGCCATCTCCAGTAATGATATTTACCACCCCAGCAGGCAGTTCTGCTTGTTGGCAAACTTCGGCAAATAGGAGCGCAGTTAACGAGGTGGTTTCGGCTGGTTTTAAGACCACGGTATTTCCAGTTGCTAAAGCCGGCGCAATTTTCCAAGCTAACATCAAGAGTGGAAAGTTCCATGGAATTATCTGACCGACTACGCCATGCGGTTTTGGATTAATTCCTAAACCTGCATGATCTAATTTATCGGCCCAGCCTGCGTGATAAAAGAAATGAGCAGCCGCTAGCGGTACATCAACATCACGCGATTCTCTAATTGGTTTTCCGTTATCAAGAGTTTCTAGCACCGCAAATTCTCGAGCGCGCTCTTGCATAATCCGGGCAATCCGGAATAAATACTTACCACGTTCTTTGCCTGGCATTTTTGACCAAGTTTTTAAATATGCAGCGCGCGCAGCTTTGACGGCGCGATCTACATCGCTATCACTGGCTTGGCTGATCTTGCTTAAAACTTCTTCATTAGCAGGATTGATGGTGGAAAATTTATCTTTAGTTTTAGGCTCTACCCACGCACCGTTTATGAATAACCCATATTGCCCCTTGATAGAAACTAGCGCGCGCGATTCCGGCGCTGGTGCGTATTCAAAAGGGTTCTTATCCATAATTTGGCTACCTTATTTCACTATCAGTCTAAAGTCACGTAATTGGAACCCGAGTAGAAACCAGAGGCTGCTTTCATTCGTTGCATTAATAAATCATTTAATAGCGCGCTTGCGCCGATTCTAAAAAGATGAGGGTTTAACCATTCAGGGCCAGCCACCTCATTTACTAGAACTAATTGTTTGATTGCATCTTTGGTGGTTCGGATACCGCCGGCTGCTTTTACGCCAATCCGCATTCCAGTTTGCAGGTAATAATCTCTTACAGCTTCTAACATAACCAGCACTACCGGGGGAGTAGCAGCAGGCGAAACTTTTCCAGTACTTGTTTTAATAAAGTCGGCTCCAGCTAACATCGCGATAAATGAAGCTTTTCGCACATTATCGTAGGTGGTTAATTCGCCAGTTTCTAAGATAACTTTTAACTGCGCCCGGTTACCGCATACTTCTTTGATCGCGATAATTTCATCGAAAACTAAACCAAATTTGCCAGAGAGGAAAGCTCCACGATCAATCACCATATCGATTTCAGTAGCGCCATCGTGAAGCGCATCTTGGGTATCCTGAATTTTAACTTTCAAAGATGCACGTCCAGATGGGAAAGCAGTTGTGACAGCTGCTACCGGGATATGTGAACCCCCATTTAGATTTAAACTCTCGCGCGCGATTTTTACTAAATCGTTGTAAACACAGACTGCGCCAACACTTGGTACTGAAAAATCAGTTGGGTCCGGGTGGACCGCTTTTGCACAAATTGCTCGAACTTTTCCGGCAGTGTCAGCGCCTTCGAGCGTTGTTAAATCCACCATTCGAATTGCCATATCGATTGCCCAAGATTTACTTGTGGTCTTAATACTTCTTGTACTTAACATGGCAGCTCGTTGGTCCGCCCCAACTTTATCGACCCCGGGCAACGCAGCTAGGTATTTACGGAGTGAAGCTTCCGACCCATCGATCAAGGTGACCATGTGACTAGCCTACTAATAGTTTCGTTAGCGCTTGCCGAAGCGTTTCTATTTGCGAATCCGCTGCGGACTTTGCGGCCGCTACTTCACCCATTTTAACGACCTCTATGTAACATTTAACTTTAGGTTCAGTTCCGCTTGGTCGAATAATGATCCGCGCACTCTCACCTAGCCAAAATCTAATGCAATCAGTCGCGGGGAATCCATTCTCTGGGCGAGCTAAGTCACTGAAATTATTAACTTTTTCCCCTGCTATCTCAGTTGGGGTATGGTTTCGGAAACGTTCCATTATCAGGGCAATTTTCGATATATCTGAAACTCGCAATGAAACTTGCGCAGTAGCGTGATAGCCGTATTTCAACCAAATCTCATCCAAGTAGCGTGATAGCGAGCTCTTGGAATTCGCTAAATTACTGGCAATTTCTACTATCTTTAAAGCTGTACTAATTCCATCTTTATCATTTACAGCCGCGGAATCAACGCAATATCCAAGCGCTTCTTCGTAGCCAAAAGTTAGATTTGGAATCTTCGCTAACCATTTAAAACCAGTTAGGGTTTCAGCGAAATTTAGCCCATAGTGATTTGCAATCTTGCGCAGAATTGCCGACGAGACTATTGAGTTAGCAAAAGTTCCGGTAGCGCCTGCGCTTGCGATGGATTCTCCTAATATCGCCCCTACTTCATCCCCGCGCAACATTCGCCAACCTCCATCAGATTTAATAGCAACAGCGCATCTATCTGCATCTGGATCATTCGCAATTACTATGTCGGCATCGCAATTTTTTGCAGTTTCTAGCGCCAAATTCAGCGCGCCAGACTCTTCTGGATTTGGAAACGATACAGTTGGAAAATCTGGATCTGGATCTACTTGCGCAGACACTAAAATTGGCGTAGCAAAATCAGCTGCTGCAAATACTGAAAGTAAAGTTTTCGTGCCAACTCCATGCATTGCGGTGTAGACGACCTTTAGGTTGCTGCCTGGCGTTACAATTTTGGCAGTATCTGTGACATATCTAGAGACAATGGCTTCATCCAAAACTTTCCAGTTTGTAGATCTCGAAACTTCTTTCAATGAATTAATTTTCGCAATTTCACTAGAGATGGTGACGTCAGTCGGTGAAATAATTTGCGATCCATTATAATTAATTTCATCAACTACACCGCCTAGATAAACTTTATACCCGTTATCTTGTGCTGGATTATGGCTAGCGGTAACCATCACGCCAACACCTACTTTTAGCGCAGTTACTGCATAAGCTAATACTGGAGTAGGCAGCGGCCGCGGTAATACAAAAACTTTAAATCCAGCTCCGGCCATTATCTCCGCAGTATCGTTGGTGAAATCTTCCGAGCCGTATCGGGCATCGCGGCCAATCACTATGGAATCAAGGTTTCGAGATTTCATGAATTCTGCTAGCCCAGCTGCGGTTCGGCCCACTACGGCTCGATTCATGCGACTTGGTCCAGGGCCGAGCGCACCCCTAAGCCCAGCAGTTCCAAATTCGAGAAATCCCGAGAATGAACTTTTTAGTTCAGCTTCATTCTCAGTATCAAGATAATGCTGAAGTAGTTCAGCTGTTTTTATATCCGGATCATCTTCAATCCACGCAGTAACTAAAGTGCGAAGCTCTTGGGCAATCACTATTACAACTTATGAATAAGTTTCGAAAGCAATGTTCCCATGCGATCGGCAGCGGCTTTACCAGCAGCCATTACTTCTTCATGGTTAAGTTTTTCGCCAGTCATGCCAGCAGCAGCATTGGTAACTAAAGAAATTCCAACAACTTCAGCACCAAGAGCATGGGCCGCAATTGCTTCTGGAACAGTGGACATGCCAACTAAATCAGCGCCCATTGCACGCATCATGCGAATTTCTGCAGGAGTTTCGTAAGTTGGACCTCGCCAATGTACGTACACCCCTTCTTCCAAAGTAGAGTCTTCATTCTTAATCAATTTTCGAATTCTCGCGCTATACAAATCGGTTAAGTCCACAAACGTAGCGCCGGTCAATGGACTCACTCCAGTAAGTGAGATGTGATCTTTAATAATCACAGGTTGACCAACTTTGAAGTTAGCGTTTATACCACCACAAGCATTTGTCAGAATTATGGTTTTGCAACCGGCTTTAACTGCGGTTCGGACACCATGTACAACTGGTTCAATACCTTTACCTTCATATAAATGAGTTCTGCCAAGAAAAACCAGCGCGCGAATTACGCCGTTACTTCCCGCAATGTCATATGAACGGATTAACCCACCATGGCCGGCAACCGTTGGCGCTGGAAAGCCTGGCAAATCTGTTACCGAAAATTCATGTGTTGGTGTACCAAGTGCTTCGGCGGCCGAAACCCAACCAGATCCCATTACTAGCGCAACATCGTGGGCGAGCTTTCCAGTCGCATTTTTAAGCGCTAGCGCTGCGCTTTCAGCAGCACCCATTGGGTCCGAGTAGATGTCTATCACGTCCAAACCTTACCGCTTGGGCTTGGCGATAACCTAGGCTAAGCAGAAGTTAATGCGAATTGTTGCAGAACGGATGTGCAAGTTGTCTAGGGATAATGAAACCGACCCCGGCATAGATGGTTTAGATGCAATCGCAATTAATAAGGTAAATCAATTATTGATCGAATCCGAAGCTAATCGCTCCCGTAAAGATATTGGAAATCGCAAACGCTTCGCACGCTTACTAAGAGAGCCAGCAGCAATTGCAGTAACTATGGGGCTCACTGATGAGGTAATGCGGATATCTAACCCTGTGCGAGCTGCTAAATCTTTTAGAACGGTTTCTAAAGATGCAACTATCTCCGGATTAGGTTTAGTAGATTATTTAGGAATTAAAATTGCAGTAGTAGGTTCAATAATTTTACCTAAATTAGTTATGAAAGCGGTGCGCGGCCGCGTTGAATTTGCATCCAATGGCATAATTTTGCCTGCAGAGAAGAAAGAGCTTTCATCGCATATTTCAAAACGGTCGCAAGAGAGCGCTAGATTAAATATAAATGTACTTGGCGAAGCAGTATTAGGTGATAACGAAGCCACGGAGCGTTTTAATTCGGTGATAGAAATGATTCGCCGTCCCGAAGCTAATTATGCATCCGTAAAGATTTCTGCAATTGTCAGCCAATTAATAACAATCGACCATTTTGGGTCGGTCGAACGAGTATTAAAGCGGTTGCGAGTTTTATATCGAGAAGCCAAGGTCAATAAAACTTTTATTAACTTGGATATGGAGGAGTATCGCGACCTATCAATCACGGTAGAAGTTTTTAAAACGTTATTAGACGAACCAGAATTTGCAGACTTAAATGCCGGTATTGTGCTACAGGCATATTTACCAGAATCTCATTATTATTTGGAAAATTTAATTGAGTGGAGCCGTAACCGCTTTATGCGAAGCGGCGCAACTATAAAAATTCGCATTGTAAAAGGCGCTAACTTAGCGATGGAGAAAGCTGAGGCTGAATTACATGGCTGGACGCCAGCGCCATATCCAAAGAAATCCGATGTCGACGCTAGTTATACCCGCCTAATTGATTTAGCGCTTCGACCAGAAAATGCGAAAGCGGTGCGAATTGGAATCGCAAGCCATAACCTCTTTCATATTGCTTGGTCCATCGAAGTGGCTAAAAATCGCGGCGTAATCGAACAACTTGATATTGAAATGTTAGAAGGAATGGCAAATGCAGAAGCTCTCGCAATTGCAAAATCTATGGGTTCGGTTCTACTTTATACACCGGTAACTCGAAAAGCAGATTTTCCAAGCGCAGTTGCATACTTGGTGCGAAGGCTCGATGAGAATACTTCTTTAGAAAATTATTTAAGAGCATCTTTCGATATGAAAGAGGGCAGTGCTAACTATCTCGATCAAAAGGATAGATTTAAGAATTCGGTATCGGAGCGACACACAATTGTTACGCAATCTCGACGCCACTCAAATATGCCGATTAGCCATGCGGGAGAATTTGCGAACGCGAGTGATGCTGATTTAACAAATCCAATTTTCCAATCAGCGCTGGCCACTGAATATACCAAGATTTCAAATGGAATCGCTGACCCAATTCCAGTTGTAATAAATGGCGCCGAAATTTTAAATCAAAATCTGGATTTAGGTTTAGATCCTAATGAAGATGGGAAACCTTGGTATAAATATTCGGTCATTAATTCAGACGATGTAGATAACGCCATCCAAGTTGCGCAAAGCTCGCTGCTAAGTTGGGAATCAATCGGCGCTGCGGGTCGAGCCAAGCTGCTACAAGCTGCTGCTACTTTGATGGAATCTGGCCGAGCGAAAACTATTGCAATTATGGCGCGCGATGCTGGCAAAACTGTCAGCGAAGCAGATCCAGAAGTAAGTGAAGCGATCGACTTTGCTAGGTATTACGCAGATTCAGCTCTAAAAATGAGCGCGGGATCCACTCCGCTTGGCGTAGTTTTAATTGTGCCACCGTGGAATTTTCCATATGCGATTCCAATGGGTGGCGTTTGCGCTGCGCTTGCTGCTGGAAATACCGTGATTTTAAAGCCGGCTCCAGAAACCGTTGCAACTGCTTGGGAAATTGTGCAACAACTTTGGGCCAGCGGTATTCCTAAGAACGTATTGCAATTCCTACCTTCCCGAGATGATGCAGTTGGTAAGTACTTAATTTCTCATCCTGGGATTGCTGGCTTAATTCTTACTGGAGCGCTTTCAACCGCTGAACTATTCTTATCTTGGAAACCTGATTTGAATTTGATGGCAGAAACAAGTGGCAAAAACTCCTTGTTAATTTCGGCTAGCGCAGATATAGATAGCGCGGTAAAAGATTTAGTACAATCAGCTTTTGGACATGCGGGCCAAAAATGTAGCGCAGCAAGTTTAGGAATAGTAGATTCAACCATTTTAAGAAATCCAGCATTCTTAAAACAATTGAAAGATGCGGTTGTTAGTCTTAGCGTTGGATCTGGAGTTAAATACGGAACCACGGTGGGTCCAGTAATTAGAGCCCCAGAAGCGGCACTGTTGCGGGCGCTAACAACTTTAGAAGCAGGCGAAACTTGGTTGGTAGAACCAACTCAAATAGATAGCGCAGGCTTTATTTGGTCACCCGGAGTGAAATTGGGAATTAAAGCTAATTCTTGGAGCCATAAAAATGAATGGTTTGGTCCAGTGCTAGGAATTATGGAAGCACCAAATTTTGTCACTGCACTTAAATGGCAAAACGACGTGGACTTTGGCCTAACTTCCGGAATTCATAGCCTTGATACTTCTGAGTGTGCAGAATGGATTACTGGAATCGAAGCCGGAAATTTATATGTAAATCGGGGCATCACAGGCGCGATTGTAAATCGCCAACCATTCGGCGGTTGGAAGCGGAGCAGTGTCGGTGCAACTGCGAAAGCTGGCGGCCCGAATTACTTATCTCAACTCCGGAATTGGGTACCGCTTACGAATTCAACCTTGTTAAAAGAGAGCGCAAATCAGTGGTGGGAGCGCGCTGGGAAATATGCGATAGATCGCGCTGGTTTAAATGTAGAACGAAACTATCAAAGGTATTGCAAATTCAACTCGGAAATCTTAGTTGTAATCGATAACCAAGTTTCTAATGAAACTTTAGCTGCTATCGATTGGGTCTCAGAGAGATTTGATTTATCAATTCGAATCTGCAAAACAGATTCCATTTCAGATCTACTTTCGCAAATTGAAAGAGGATTATTATCAATTGGCAAAGTGCGTTGGCTTTCAAATGCCACCCCACCAATTGCAGAGCTCTTAGCGCTCGGTATTTCGGTTGATCCACGACCGATTACAAATGAAGGTTCTGTTGAAATACCCCGTTGGTTCAGAGAGCAGAGTGTGGCAATCACAAACCACCGTTATGGAAATGTTGGCGCCGGCCCTAAGCCAATTTTGCCAAATCAGCTAAATAATCGTTAGGCGCACCTGCTACTTTTGCAGCTTCGTACATAATTTGAAAATATCTTGAACTGGGCTTGCCACCTTCGTATGAATTTAAAACATATAAATAAACTAATGAATTACCTTCAAGGGTTTCGACGCGCAACCTGATTTTTTGATAAAGGTTGGTGTCAACGCCTTCCCACTGATCGAGAGATTTTTCATCGTCCTTAGTTAAATCATAAATTGCAACAAATACATGGCTAGCTGAATCTTCAACAATGGTTGCCACCGCGCCTTCCCAACCAATCTCTTCGCCGCCGAAAGTAATGCGCCAACCTTCAAGCCAACCATTTCCGCGATGTGGTGAATGCGGTGCCCGCTTTAGCATTTGTTGTGGATCTAGATTTGATCCATATGCTGCATAAAGCGTCATCGGCGCATTTAATTATCTAATATGTTGCAGAGTTTGCTACCGCTTGTGATGGTTTCGCCAATATTGGCTGATATATCGGCAATTTTACCGGCTTTGTGCGCAGTGAGCGGTTGCTCCATCTTCATAGCTTCCAGTACAAAAATTAAATCCCCAACCTCGACCTGGTCACCTTCCAAAACTGCAATTTTTACAACGGTTCCTTGCATTGGGCTAGTGAGAGCGTCACCAGTAACAATTCCGGTTACGCCACTTTTCGCGCGATGGCGTTTATGTGTGGTCTCGTTTGCATGAATTGCAACTTCAAATCTATGGCCATTAACTTCGGTAATGAAAGTTTCTGGTCGGGGTGCGCTAGAAATTCCCGAAGTACCACCTTGAAACATTGGAATTTCGTTAACAAACTCACTCTCAATGTAACTTGTATAAACTTTGAATTGATCAACAAAAGCTGGATCTGTAATAATTGCTCGATGAAATGGCAGTGCAGTTGCTAAACCTTCAATATGAAATTCAGCTAACGCTCGTTTAGCGCGTGCAATTGCTTCATTTCTATTAGCGCCAGTGATAATTAATTTAGCTAAAAGTGAATCAAAATTTCCACCGATAACATCGCCCGCAGTAAAACCAGCATCAACGCGCACGCCAGGTCCACTAGGTACTTGCCATTTAGTGATTGTGCCGGGAGCGGGCAAAAATGAACGCCCAGGATCTTCGCCATTAATTCTAAATTCGATGGAGTGGCCACGGATTATCGGGTCCTCATTCTTTATTTTTTCACCCATTGCAATTCGGAATTGCTCTCTAACCAAATCAACGCCAGCAACTTCTTCGCTAACTGGGTGTTCGACTTGTAGGCGGGTATTAACTTCTAGGAATGAGATGGTGCCATCAATTCCAACTAGAAATTCACAAGTGCCGGCTCCAACATAGCCAGCGGCTTTCATTATGGCTTTGCTCGAACGGTAAAGCTCAGCGTTCTGCGCTTCACTTAAAAACGGCGCTGGGGCTTCTTCTACTAATTTTTGATGTCGACGTTGCAACGAGCAATCTCTAGTGCTGACAACCATGGCATTTCCGTGTTGATCAACGAGCACTTGGGTCTCCACATGGCGCGGTTTATCGAGATAACGCTCGACAAAACATTCGCCGCGACCAAAACCGCTAATCGCTTCTCGAACTGCCGATGCATAGAGCTCTGGAATTTCCGCGAGCGATCGTGCAACTTTTAAGCCGCGACCACCGCCACCATGTGCAGCTTTTATCGCAACTGGCAGACCATGTTCCTTAGCAAATGCAATGACTTCATCTGCAGAATCGACTGGGTCGGAAGTGCCAGCAACTTGTGGCGCGCCAACTTTTGCCGCAATCTTTCGAGCCGAAACTTTATCACCCAACGCTCTAATCGCAGCTGGCGGTGGTCCGATCCAAATTAACCCCGCAGCAATCACTGCTTCTGCAAAATCTGCATTCTCGGATAGAAATCCATAGCCCGGATGAACCGCATCAGCGCCAGATTTTTTTGCAACTGCAATAATTTTTGAGATATTTAAATAAGTTTGCGCGCCAGTTATGCCATCTAAGGAAAACGCTTCGTCAGCTGATTGCACATGAAGTGCAGTTCGATCTTCATCTGAATAAACTGCGATACTTTTTAAACCATGGTCTTTACAAGCTCGTGCTACTCGTACCGCAATTTCACCACGGTTAGCAATCAATACTGATTTCATCAGATGGTTACTTCCAATCTGAGTGGTTTTGAATTAGCAATTGCAAACCAGTCATAACCTAAGTGGTTTATAGTTTTACGAAGTAGCGGCAATGAAAGTCCGATTACATTGCTGGTTTCGCCCTCAATCCGATCAATAAATGGTGCGCTCAAACCGTCTAGCGTGAATCCACCAGCAACTTGTAGCGGTTCGCCAGTAGCAACGTAATCTTCTATTTCTCGATCTGTCATATCGGCAAAGAAAACTTTAGTAGAGGCGATATCTGATATCTCCAATCCTTTTTCGGTGTCGATAAAGCAGTGACCAGTATGCAAAATCCCAGACTTGCCACGTAATTCTTTACATCTAGCGGTTGCATTAGCTGGCGTTTCTGGTTTTCCTAAAGATTTGCCATTGAATTCAAAAGTTGAGTCACAACCAATCACAATCGCCGCTTCAGTTATCATTGCCTTAACAGTATGCGCCTTAACGATGGCTAGCGCGAGTACTAATTCAGCTGGAGTTAAATCTTGATATTCAGGCGATTCTTCATCAACACCGCTCACAATTATCTCAGGGTTAATACCAACCGAATTTAATAAGCGTCGACGTGATGGCGAAGCTGATGCCAAGATAATTTTCATGGTTATTTACCATCGTTGTATCTACGATTTTTAACGAGCTCACTACGAAGTTGTGGCTTTCCCCAAGTACTTCGGTTTACTACTGGTTTTTTAATGCGTGCTTTCAAAACATTTGTGATCGCGATGGTTTCGTCAGGATTTGGGGTGCCTTTAGTTACGGTGAAGTTCATTTTTGAATTATTCCTAAAGCGGAATATTGCCATGCTTTCTTGCTGGCAAAATGTCGCGTTTATTTCGGAGCGTGCGTAGCGCTTTAGTGATGTAGCTTCTAGTTTGGCTTGGTTCAATTACAGCATCGATAAAGCCACGCTCTGCAGCTAAGTAAGGATTAGCTAGGGTATCTTCGTAATTAGTGATTAATTCTTTCCGAAGCTTTTCTGGGTCTTTCGCGTCGCTTAATTCTTTTCGGTAAAGAATATTTACGGCGCCTTGTGCTCCCATGACCGCAATTTGAGCGGTTGGCCAAGCAAGATTTATATCGGCTCCTAAATGTTTTGAACCCATTACGTCGTAAGCGCCACCATAAGCTTTTCGAGTAATTAATGTAACCATTGGAACCGATGCTTCACCATAGGCATAGAGCAACTTTGCGCCGCGTCGGATAATGCCGTTCCATTCTTGATCTGTACCC
This sequence comes from Actinobacteria bacterium UBA7398, assembly GCA_002470135.1. Taxonomy (GTDB): domain Bacteria; phylum Actinomycetota; class Actinomycetes; order Nanopelagicales; family Nanopelagicaceae; genus UBA7398. The sequence goes on from DKNC01000003.1 coordinate 28,226, forward strand.
GGCAAGAATCCAGGCACATCTACTAGCGTGATAATTGGGATTCCATAAGCATCACAAGTTCGCACAAATCGCGCTGCTTTTTCGCTGGCATCAATATTTAGTGTGCCGGCAAGTTGTAGCGGTTGGTTAGCCACTACTCCTACGGAACGACCTTCAATTCTGCCAAATCCAATTACGATGTTTGGCGCAAAGAGCGATTGCACTTCTAAGAATTCTGATTCGTCTAGGATTGCTTCAATAACTTTTTTAATATCATAAGGTTGATTTGGGCTATCTGGAATTAAAAGATCAAGTGACTTATCGAGCGGAGTAACTTCATCGCTTTCGGTTGCACCCAAAATTGGGGCTTCATCCATGTTGTTACTTGGCAAATATGAAAGTAGAGCTTTTACGTAATCAATCGCATCATCTTCACTCTCGGCTAAGTAATGGGAGTTTCCGGTTTTAGCGCTATGGGTATGTGCGCCGCCAAGCTCTTCCATGCCAACTTCTTCACCAGTAACTGTCTTGATTACTTCTGGGCCGGTAATAAACATATGTGAAGTTTCATTAACCATGATGGTGAAGTCGGTCATCGCAGGCGAATAAACCGCACCACCAGCGCACGGTCCAAGAATTAATGATATTTGTGGGATCACACCAGATGATCTTGCATTGCGTCGAAAAATTTCGCCGTATCTGCCCAGCGAAACTACACCTTCTTGAATTCGAGCGCCGCCAGAATCATTAATGCCTACCAGCGGAATTCCATTCTTTAATGCAAAGTCCATCAGCTTCACAATTTTTTCACCAAAAACTTCGCCGAGGCTGCCACCCATTACCGTAAAGTCTTGGGAGAAGACTGCGATAGTTCGACCATCCACCGTTCCATATCCAGTTACAACGCCATCACCATATGGTCGGCTATCTTGCATTCCGAAATTAACAGAACGGTGTCTGGCAAACTCATCTAATTCAGTAAAGGAACCCGCATCAACTAATTTTTCGATACGCTCACGCGCGGTCATCTTCCCTTTTGCGTGTTGCTTTTCGATGGCGCGAGCGGAACCAGCGTGCACTGCTTCGTCTAATCGTTTACGCAGATCTTCGATCTTGCCGGCCGTAGTATGAATGTCTTCGGTCATGGGCTTAAGGTACTAGGGAAATGAGGCGCAGTGATACATGTTCCGCTTAACCCGCAACGAATATCACAAGCGCTCGGCAACGGCTACTGGCGGGTAAAGGTAATTTCAGAAACCACTTCAACGCAGAGCGAAATCATAAATAATTTTTCACCGTTACAACATGGTGATTTACTAATCGCAGAATTTCAAAATAATGGTAGAGGCCGGTTAGATCGTAAATTCATTGCGCCACCAATGCGCGCGTTGCTTTTCTCAACTTTTATAAAACCAGAACGCGCTATTTCTGAATGGGGTTGGCTACCACTGATTATTGGCTTGTCAGTTGCCGAAGCTCTATCTGAATTGACCGGGAAAGAGTTTCTAACAAAGTGGCCAAACGATGTCTTATATGAAGGCAAAAAAGTTTCTGGAATTCTCTGCGAAAGTAGCCATGGTGGTCTGATCGCCGGGGTTGGCATAAATGTTAATTTTGAGAAATCCGAACTACCAGTTAAAAACGCATCGGCAATTAATTTAGTAACTGGCAGCGAAGCAGAGCGAGAATTAGTACTTGCGGCAACTCTAGGTAAGATTTCAGAGAATTTAAAAATTTGGAATGAGAGTGGGGTTAATTTGCTAGCTGACATTTATTTAAAATATTCAGCCACGATAGGTAAAGAAGTTAGAGTTGAATTAGGTAACGGGAATACAATTTCAGCAATAGCAATCGGCCTAAGTGAATTTGGTGAGTTAAAGCTAAGTAATGGAAGTGCCGTCTCAATTGGGGATGTCACACACCTACGTTGATGGAAATACCCATTTTCGGTAGGCGTAAAATCTAAATAAGGTTCCGATTCCAACACCAATCACGTTCGCACTTATATTGTCAGCAAGCGCCGACTGTAAATCTAAGACATAACGCGAAAAGGCAAGTGCTAGCGTGCCAATTCCTAACCCAACAATATTGAGCGCAAAAAAGAGCGTAACTTCGCGATGCATTTTTCCTTTTGGGCGATCGCGCCAAGTCCAAAATCTATTACCTATATAGGCCACAGTTATTGATGCAATACCGGAAATTATTGAGCCAGTAAGCGGCTTTTCTGCAAGCGGAGCCCGCGGAACGTGCACTAGTAGGTTAAAACCACCAACAGAGATCACATACGCAACTGCGCCAACGCTCCCGAATTTCAGCAATTCATGGCGAATATCAAGCAACCTTTTAATCACTAGCGGAGTCTATCTGCCAAATAACGATTTATATCGCTAACAAGTAATCTTGCGCCATGAGCGGCGCAGAGTTTCCAACAGTAGGGGTAATTGGTGCTGGCCAATTAGCTCGAATGATGATCGCTCCTGCCATTGCTCTTGGCGTAAACTTAAAATTATTCGCCGCTTCAAGTGAGGATTCCGCAGCGCTTTCTGCGGATCATGTAGTTGGTAATTTCTTAAACCCAGACGAAGTATTAACATTTGCGAAAACTTGCGATGTCATTACTTTTGAACATGAACTGATTCCTAACTCAGTAATTAAAGTTTTGGAGCAGAACCAAGTTGTAGTAAGGCCAAGTGCTAGCGCTTTTATCTACTCGCAAAATAAAGCAGAGATGCGAAAGATTTTGCAAGAAAATAATCTGCCAATACCTAATTGGAATTTATATTCGGGGGATAAAGGCCCCGGAATTCCATTCCCACTTATTGCTAAATCTATTTCAGGCGGCTATGACGGTCGTGGAGTCTGGGTAGTTGCTGACGAATCTGAATTACGCGAACTTTTAAAAATTCAACCAACTTTATTGCTGGAGGAAAAATTAAACTTTACTTCGGAAATTTCGGTTATGGTCGCGCGTTCGCCACACGGCCAAGCGGCAACTTGGCCGCCAACTCTCACAGTGCAACGCGATGGCATTTGTATTCAAACAATTACACCAGCACCAGATCTATCGGATATTTTAAAAATTTCGGCGCAAGAAATAGCCTTAAAAATTGCAGATTTAATTGGGTTAGTTGGCGTTATGGCGATCGAACTCTTTGTAGTTGGTGATCGCTTACTCATCAATGAGTTAGCTGCCCGGCCCCATAACTCGGGACATTGGAGCATCGAAGGTTCGGTAACGAGCCAATTTGAACAGCACTTACGGGCAATCTTGGATCTTCCGCTCGGCGATACTTCTATGAGCGCCGATTTCGCAGTCATGGGAAATGTTTTGGGTGGCACTAAAACTAATATGTATCGACCTTATCTCCATCTCTTTGCGAGAACCCCATACTTAAAAGTTCACCAATATCGAAAAGAAGTTAAAGCTGGACGCAAGGTTGGACACGTAACTGCAATTGGCAATAACCTTGCAACCTTGCAAAGCGAAGTTTCACATGCTGTCGATTATATGAACGGAGTGATAGATGAGTAATAACGTAAGAGTTGCTCTTATTATGGGCTCCGATTCAGATTGGCCAATTATGCAAGAGGCCGCCGAAATATTAGATGAATTTAAAGTTGCTTATGCAGCCCAAGTTTTATCGGCGCATCGAATGCCGGAAGAGATGTCTAGCTTTGCAAAGCAAGCGAGATCTAATGGATTTGCTGTAATAATTGCTGGCGCTGGTGGCGCTGCACACCTTCCTGGAATGATCGCATCGCAAACCACGCTTCCAGTAATTGGCGTTCCGATACCGCTAAAAACTTTAGATGGCATGGATTCACTGCTATCAATAGTGCAAATGCCGGCCGGAATTCCAGTTGCAACCGTTGGTATCGGAAACGCAAAGAATGCCGCGTTATTAGCACTTCGAATTCTTGGTGCAAGTGATAGCGAGATCGCAACTGCGCTAGATGCTTATGCCATCAAACTACATGATGCCGCAATTGAAAAAGGCAGAAATTTACAGAGCAAACGGAGCCAGCGAACTGGCTTTTAGTTTTAGTGGGTCCGACCAAGCGCTCTAAATTTCCACCCAGCTGCTAGCCATTTTTCACGATCTAAATGATTACGGCCATCAATGATGATTGCGCTCTTAACCATTTTCTTAACTGCAATTGGATCCAATTCTTTAAACTCTTGCCACTCGGTTAAATGGAGTACCAAATCTGCATCTTTTAAACATTCTGCAGCGGTTGCAGCGAACCCTAACCGCGGAAATCTTGCTTGGGCATTTGCATTAGCTTTTGGATCGTAAATTATTACATTAGCCCCAGCAGCATGTATTTGTGCAGCAATATCAAGAGCTGGGGAGTCCCGCACATCATCGCTATCGGGCTTAAATGCTGCGCCTAGCACCGCAATTCGCTTACCTTTTAAATCTTCCGATAGATCAGCGCGCACTAACTCAATCATGCGTTGTCTAGCGCGCAGATTAATCGCATCGATTTCGCGTAAGAATTCCAAAGCTTGGCGCGCACCTAATTCATCGGCGCGTGCCATGAATGCTCGAATATCTTTTGGTAAACATCCGCCACCAAAACCGATGCCAGCTTGCAAGAAGCGCGAACCAATTCTTGGGTCATATCCAATTGCTTTAGCTAAAACTGTGACATCACCAGCCGCAGCTTCGCAAACTTCGGCCATTGCGTTAATGAATGAAATTTTAGTGGCGAGAAAAGAGTTCGCTGCTACCTTAACTAACTCTGAAGTTGGTAGGTCTGCCCGAATCCACGGAATGCCAGATTCTAGAAGTTGGGCATAAACTTCTTTAAGAATATTTTCCGCAGCATCATTTGTTACGCCAACTACTAATCGATTTGGTCGCAATGTATCTTCGACGGCAAAACCTTCCCGTAAGAATTCTGGGTTCCAAGCTAAATCAGCGCCGGGATTAGCAGCTTTTAAACGATTCAATAGGCGTTGCGCAGTTCCGACCGGAACCGTGGATTTGCCAACTACAAGTGAACCCGCCTTAGCGTGCGGCGCAACTGCAACTAGTGCGGCATTTACATAAGTTAAATCTGCAGCCAAACTACCTTTTTGTTGTGGCGTACCAACGCAGATAAAGTGCACATCACAATCTTTAATCGCAGAAAAGTCAGTAGTGAATTTAAGCCTGCCAGAATTAACTTCTTGTTCCAGCAATTCTTCTAGCCCTGGTTCATAAAATGGAACTTTGCCTTTTGACAGCGCCGCAACTTTTGCAGGCTCAACATCGACGCCGATTACTTCAAAACCAAGTGAAGACATTGCAGCGGCATGGGTGGCACCTAGATATCCGGTTCCGATTACTGAAAATTTAAGCACGCGTTTTTTCTCCCTTGATTAGCTCTAGTCAGTTTACTTGAGCGACCCGCATGGGTTTTCTTCAGCGGTCCGAGTCTTAAACTTATCTACAACTTCAGGTGATGCCGATGGCGAAGCTGAGGGCTTGACCTCATCAATTATCGCTTGATCTTCCTTTAACCGTTGCCATAATTCTGGAGCTAGTACTGGGTCCCACAACACTGCGGATGTCACACCGTTGGCGCTGTAATTATAAAACTTTAATGGCACCGTTAGTGTTCTAACTTTTGCTGCCGATAGATTGCGTAATTGTTTGCCAAGGGTTAGCAAGTCGCCCTTATTTAGCGCTTCATCAGTTGTGACTGAAGCTAACGCAGAATTTAAAAAGCTCACAAGTTTAATTGGATTGAGCAACACACCCGCACTTGTAGCTTTCCTAAGCACTGCGCTCATAAATTGTTGTTGCCGTTGCATTCGACCTAAATCGCCCATCCCATCAAAGTCTCTTGTGCGAACATATTTAAGCGCTTCAATGCCATCAAGAGTGTGCACGCCTGCACTCATAACCAAGTGGCTCTTTGGATCATTAATATCTACTTTGGAACAAACTTGAATACCACCGAGCGCATCAATCATTTGAGCGAAGCCCGCAAAATTCACTTCTACATAATGATCTATTCGAAGTGTGGTCATCTCTTCAATAGTTTGAATTAAAAGTGGTGCACCGCCCCAATTAAATGATGAATTAATTTTTGAGTAGACCGAAGCATGAACTTTGCCAGAGCTATCGGTATAGCTAGGAATATGCGCAAAAGTATCGCGCGGAATTGAGATCAATACCGCTTTATCGCGCTTCTTAGAGATATGAACCAACAACATTGTGTCGGAGCGTTTACCCGCAGCAGTCTTAACGCTGCCGACTCGGAGCTCTTTAAGTTGGGCTTTAGTTAAACCTTCTCGAGTATCTGAACCAACTAAAAGGTAATTAACTGCCGAAGATGATTTTCCAGGGCGATTTCCTAACCCACTGAAAGCATCAACGCGATTTATTGATGCGGTAATTCTGCCAAGTCCAAAAGTAGCGATAGCGGAAATCGCGACAATAGTGATAGAGAGGATGGTAAAAAACCGAATTGCCCGCGTTGATTTCACCGTCGTAGCGTAATTGGGCGATACGGTTTAGGGGCTATGACAAGCCCAATTCGCACAGGTGAAACTGCGCACTCTAAATTCCCCGCAGTATCTGTGGTTTTACCAGTATTAAATGAAGCGATGCACCTCAAACAATCGATCGCCACAATACTTTCACAGAGTTATCAAGGCGAGATCGAAGTGATTATGGCAATTGGACCATCGCATGATGGCACAGTTGAAATTGCCCGCGAAATTTTGCGCCAAGATTCTCGAGTAACAATGGTAGAAAATCCTTCGGGGAGAACTCCTAATGGTCTTAATCTAGCAATAGCAAAAGCCCGTTTTGAAATTATCGTTCGAATTGATGGTCATTCTGAAATTGATAAAACTTATATTGCCGACGCTGTTGAAACTATGGAAAAAACTGGTGCAGTAAATGTTGGTGGCATCATGGCCGCTGTCGGAATTACCAATTTTCAAAAAGCAACAGCGCGCGCTATGCGGTCGGTAATTGGAGTTGGGCCCTCAAAATTCCACACTGGTGGAAAATCTGGTCCAGCCGACACCGTTTATCTCGGCGTATTTAAGAAAAGCGCGCTCCTTGGTATCGGAGGATTTGATGAGCGATTTACCAGAGCGCAAGATTGGGAAATGAATTATCGGTTACGCAAAGCAGGCGGTGCAATTTGGTTTGATCCGCGGTTAGTTGTTACTTATCGGCCTCGTCCCGATATTAGAAAACTAGCACGGCAGTATTTTGAATACGGCAGATGGCGAAGAGCGGTTGCGCGCTCTTATCCAGAAACTGTAAGCGCTCGATATTTAGCGGCACCAATCACTTTGTTAATCAATTTTTTCTCACTTAGTTTCGGCTTAATAATTCACTACATATTTCTAATTCCAGTTTTAGGATATTTAACGTTAGTTACTTTAGGTGGGTTATTTATCGGAGAAAATTGGCGAGAACGAATTCGATTGCCCTTTATTCTGATTGCAATGCATATGTCTTGGGGTTGGGGATTTATCTCCTCGCCTCGTAAGCTAATGTCCTAAAAGCTCTAATATAAGTAAGGTAATCTTTCGACAGAGAGATTTTGGAGAAAGCTACCGATTATGAGCGCGATTGATGTTTACGAGCCATTCAATCGGGGTTTGCCGCCGCTAAAGAAATATGCAAAGCAGCTCTTCGGCCGGCGGGCATTCATCGCGGAATTCGCTAAATCTGAATTGCGTCGGCAAAATTTCGGATCACCACTAGGTCAAATATGGTTGGTATTAAATCCACTTCTACTATCCGCGGTCTATTTCCTATTGATAATCATTATAAGTGGTCAAACAGACTCTGCTAGGTATGCACATTTAACTGCCGGGCTCTTTGCTTTTTATATGATTACAAATTCAATAACTGCGGGCGCTAAGTCAGTAACTGCAGGTGGCCGACTCATTCTTAATTCAGCATTTCCACGAATTATGTTGCCAATTGCTGCATCTGTAGTTGAGCTTTTTAAATTTATTCCAACCTTAATTGTGCTATTTGCAATCCACATAATTCTTGGACTACCAATTACTTTTGCGCTATTTTGGGCAATCCCACTAATCTTTATTTTTTACATATTTTCGTTGGCTTGTGCGATTCTATTTTCATGCATAAATGTATATTTCCGAGATATCCAAAATCTATTGCCTTATTTGACTCGGACTCTCTTATATTTATCACCAGTCTTATATGAATCTTCCGCACTTACTGAAAAGTTGAGCATTTTAAAAACTATAAACCCGCTTTACCCAATGCTAGATTCTTGGTCCCGCGTAATGGTTAAAGGCGAATTACCGTTCGCCGCCGATGTATTTCAATCTCTGATCTGGACACTTGCGTTGCTCGCCATCAGTTCATATTTGTTTTTGTCGAGGGAGCGTGAGTTCGCTGTCCGCATCTAATTTGAACTCACATAACCGCGGCGAAGTCGCCGTTTCAATTAAAAATCTCAATGTGGTTTATAAAACAACGCTAGAAAAGCGGCCGACATTAAAGAATCGACTTCTGCAATTTAGCTCCGGAAAGAAGCAGACGCGAATCGTTAATGCAGTACAAGATTTCAACTTAGAAGTTTCATATGGCTCAGTTTTAGGAGTTGTCGGAGCCAATGGCGCTGGAAAATCCACGCTAATGCGGAGTATTTCTGGAATTTTGCCCCCGACCACTGGGCGGATTGAACTTTATGGATCTGTTAGTACCTTACTTGCACTAGGCGTCGGATTTAGTCAAGAGATGACTGGTCGCGATAACGTAATTCTTGGCGGACTCGCAGCAGGGTTATCTAGAGCGGATATTAATAATAAATTTGATGAAATTGTAGATTTTGCTGAACTTCGAGAAGTTATCGATGCTCCGATGCGCACATACTCCTCTGGTATGTATGCGCGATTAGCGTTCGCAGTTGCAGTGACGGTCGAGCCCGATATTTTAATTATTGATGAAGCTTTAAGTACTGGTGATGCACATTTTAAGATGAAGTCGCTTAATCGTGTGAAAGAACTTCGTGGTCACAATCGCGCGCTAATTTTAGTAAGCCATGCGTTAGCCACGATTGAAGAAGTTTGTAATGAAGTTATTTGGTTAAACAAGGGAAAGCTAATCCAAAAAGGTGATCCAGTATCGGTAGTGGCTGCTTATAAGAAATTCTTAGAAGTGGGTAGCAGCCCAATGATCGATGAGGATGTATAGAACCAAGCGAGAGTTTAAACCTCTCGTCTATTTGATTACTTCGCTTTTTATAACTTCCATATTAATTACTGCGCCTACTTTTGCCGAAGAAACCCCAACAACATTTAATTTCACTGGATCTGGCTATGGCCATGGTGTTGGGATGAGCCAAATCGGCGCTAGAGGTCAAGCGCTGGAAGGCAAGAGCGCAATCGAGATCTTAAATTATTACTATCCCGGGACCACAGTAACTTCGCAAAGTGATACCCAAACAATTCGAGTAAATATCGGGCATTTACAAAGCACGACCGAGTTTGCGCTTCTAAACGAAGTTGGCAGCTTCCAGTTGCTTAGCGGCGATCTACCGGTAGGTGTGCCTGGTGTCGAATTAGGCAGCTATCTCCGCGATATTAAAGTTAGTTTTTTAGTTTTTGGAAATTCAATAATTCCGCAGCTAACGTCACCAACCGCGAAATTTGCAGCAATTTCTGGAGAAACAAGTTGGACGTTGCGATGGAGTCCAGCAGCGGTCCTCACTTCAAAAATCGCTAATCAAACTTTTCAATTAAAGTACGGGCAAATTAATTTGAAGCTGCTCCAAACTAGCGCTGGTCCAAAAATGGAGATCACAAATTCCTTAAGATTGCATGACGAGTATTTGTGGGGCATTGGTGAAGTTCCATCATCTTGGCCAGCTGCTGCGCTAGAAGCGCAAGCAATCGCTTCTAGAACCTATGCGCTCAACAAAATAAACTCAGTTAAAAAAGATTGCGATTGTAATGTTTACGCGACCACCGCTGATCAAAATTTTGTAGGTTATGCTAAAGAAATTGAAGCAATTTATGGGACGGTGTGGAAAGCCGCAGTCACTAGAACTAATTCAGATTCAAATACATCGTTAATTGTTTCCTTTAACGGTAAACCCGCAGCAACTTATTTTTTCTCATCAAGTGCTGGAACGACCCAAAATGTGACGGAAGTCTGGGGCGGCACCATTCCATATTTGACTGGAGTTCCAGATCCTTGGAGTAAGGACGCAAAAATAAATCCGCGTTATTTCACTTGGCAGCGCGATATTTCGCAACAAGTTATGGCTACAGCATTTGGATTACCAGATGTAATCTCGTATCAAATATTAGGCAGAACTAAGACCGGCAGCGTTCGCACCATATCGGCCATTTCAAGTTCTGGTAAGAGTTCAGTGATTTCGGGCGAAGTTTTCCGCTCTAAAACCAAGCTTCCTTCTACTTGGTTTGCGCTGCCAACTCCAGCTGAAATCGAAGCGCTAGTTGATGTTTGCGTTTTTCCAGATTCGAAATATATTTATCAGCGAAATCTCTGTTAATTAGTGCTTCGGTAATTAGTTCTTATGTAGAACTGAATTTAGCCCGCCCCAAGTACCAGTTCTTGGCAGAGCTTCGAGCGCACCGCTCTTGGAATTTCGTCTAAAGAGCAGCCCAGTTGCGCCAGATAGTTCGCGAGCTTTCACAGTTGCGCCATCTGGCAGTGAAATTATCGAGCCAGCGGTAATGTAAACGCCAGATTCAACAACACAATCATCACCAAGTGAAATTCCAACTCCAGAATTAGCACCTAATAAACATTTTTTACCAATAGAAATAACTTCTTTGCCACCGCCACTAAGTGTGCCCATAATTGAGGCGCCACCGCCAATATCGCTGCCATCACCGACCACAACTCCTGCAGAAATCCGTCCTTCAACCATTGAAGTTCCAAGGGTGCCAGCGTTGAAATTAACAAATCCTTCATGCATAACCGTTGTGCCAGTTGATAAATATGCGCCAAGTCGAACTCGATCGGCATCGGCAATCCGTATCCCATCTGGGATTACGTAATCAACCATCCTTGGAAATTTATCTATGCCATAAATAGTTATGTGGCCATAATGATTTCTTAAAGCTTCGCGCACTTGCGTAAAATCTGTGAGTGCGCACGGACCAGCAGAAGTCCAAATTACATTTGCCAGAATTCCAAAAATTCCATCTAGCGATTGTCCATGTGGTTTTACCAATCGATTAGAGAGTAGATGGAGTCGTAAATATGCATCAACCGCATCTTTAGGAGGGTTTGCGAGTTCGATCTCGCAATAAACATTCTCTAATTTAACTCTGCGAATTTTTGCATTTTCTTGCAGCGCCGCCGCTGATAGATCTCGTTCATCTTTCGCAGTTGGTGCGCCGAGACCCAAACTATGGAATGAGACATCTAAAACCACGCCATCAGCAGCGCGGGTGGCAACGCCATATCCAAATGCTTTTTCGCTCATGTGAGAACGCTACCAATTCTGACTAGAGTTGCGCCGTGCGAATAGCGGTTTATTGCTCATCATCGGTGAAAGTAGCGCCCGAAAATCTCCAACTGGGTTTCGATCTAGGTGTTGCGATTGCATCAGCAGGCGATGAACTGGTTTGGGGCGGTGGAAAAATTTCAGTAATGGGAACCGTTGCGCAAGGAGCGCGCTCAGTCGGCGGCAAAACCATTGGCGTTATCCCAGAACGGTTAATGAATATTGAATTTATCGATCGAGATAGCCAAGAACTTCTGGTGGTAAAAGATATGCGCGAACGCAAAGGAAAGATTGAAGAGTTATCAGATGCATTCCTCGTGCTTCCTGGCGGCATCGGAACTTTAGAAGAATTCTTTGAAATTTGGGTTGGGCGCTACTTAGGGTTTCATCAAAAACCTATTGCAGTTATAGATCCAAATGGAAGTTACGCCTCGTTGCGGGTAGCGCTTGCAGATTTAACCGAAAAGCACTTTATGAAACCGGGCCAGCACGACCAGGTATTTTGGAGCGATTCAATTATTGATGCACTTGCCCATATAAGTAAGTAGCCAAATGGACCTTTCAAAATTTGCCGTAACCATCGAGATAAATTCTAGTATTGAAAAAGTTTGGCAAGAATTAACTAATTGGGAAACCCAAAGTAAATGGATGTTACTTACCAAAGTTTGGAGCCAGCGAACTACTAACCATCTCGGCACCAAAATTTTCGCATTTACTGGGGTTGCGCCGCAAAGTTTTCCAATAAAAAAACGAAATGCTTTTCCGCGAATGGGAATCCTAGACGAGATGGAAATTACGGAATGGCTCCCACCAACGTTTTGCAAAGTGGTTCATACTGGAAAAGTTATAAAAGGAATAGGAACATTCGAGCTAGTTAAAATTTCCGATCAAAAGATTCGCTTTAATTGGTATGAGGAGATTGAAGCTCCGACTTTAGTGCTCGCGCTAATCCGACCAGGAATATTGCTCTCGGTGAGGTTCTCCCTCTGGCGTTTTGCGCGTTCCGTTGCTTGAAGCAACCGAGTAATCTCTGCAAGTGTGAGCTCACAAACTCTGGCTGAATTAATTGCCAACCTCCCGGAAGAGGAACGAATTGTGCTCTCCTTACATTATGTGAAATCTATGACTACCGATCAGATTGCGACCACGCTCCATGTGCCAGAACGGGCGATTATTACGGTTCTTGCTGCGGGGAAAGCCCGACTACAGCAGAGCATTCCTTTCGATTTCCCTCAACCACGATAAGTGCGAGATACTGCTCCACCTACGCGCGAACATCTTTCCCGCTTCAGCCCTGAAGGAGTCCATAAATGGCAGCCATGAAACCTCGTACTGGTGATGGTCCGATGGAAGTTACCAAAGAGGCTCGTAGCTTGGTTATGCGGATTCCGCTAGAAGGTGGCGGCCGGTTGGTCGTTGAGTTAAACCAAGAGGAAGCCAGAAATCTCGCTGATGTATTACATGCAGCGGTAGCCCTGATCAAGAAGTAGTTCTTATCTCTGTAAATATTTGGCGCGGCTCCGCAGTGCAATTGCCGCCAACAAAATCGCCATCGGCAAGGTAACTATCACGCCCACCGTAGCAGCGCTTAATTCTGGCCCAGCCAAACTTAGTTGCGCAAAGAGCAGCGAAACTGAGAGACCAAGCGTTCCTAATATTCCAACAATAAAGTAATCGCCAAGAACCAAATCGTTTTTCTCTTTTGTAATCCCAAGCGCAAGCCAAACTCCTAAGAGAATTCCAATTGGTTTTCCAATCAACCGTGCGATCAAGAGCGAGACTGTGATTGGGTCAGTTAAATTATCAAAATTAAAGTTAACTGGAACTGCTAACGCTGTGAAAATGAATAAAGGCACCACAAAAAAACTAGAAATCGGAGCCCAAATCCGAAGCGCTTCTTCTGCGCTAACTTTATCAGGATCATCATCATGCGAACCAGGCATCGCCATCCCTAGCGCAACCCCACAAACTGTTGGATGAATTCCGGATTTGTAAGTGCAATACCAAACTATTAGCGCGACTAAGAATGAGAGCGCGCCTAGCTGTAAATTTCTCGTGCTCTGATAAAAAATAAATAGCGCAAAGATGGCACCTAAAAGCCAGGTAAATTCCAGCGAGTGAGTAAACCTAAATGCGATAACTAGAATCGAACCAACATCATCCATGATTGCTAGCGCCAACAAGAAGCCACGGAGCGCAATCGGTAGCCCTTTACCGAAAATAATCAGAACTGCGAGCGCAATCGGCAAGTCGGTTGCCATCGGTACACCCCATGCAGAAACTGGTCCAGATAAAATTTTTGCAAGCGCAAGGTAAATCAGGGCCGGCAGCGCCATTCCAAATAACGCACCGAACGCTGGAATTAAACCAACCCGCCAAGATCTCAAGACCCCCCAGCGAACTTCGTTGCGCAGTTCTAACCCAGCCACAAAGAAAAAGATAACGAGCGCGCCATCGGCAACCCAATGTGATATCGAAAGTTTTAGGTCAAGAAAGCCAAATTCGGTAGCTAAGCCATCGGTTAACCAACTACCGCTGTTGGCGAGATATAACGAGAGCAGGGCGACCGGCAGCAGCAGCACTGCTGCGCTTGATTCAGATTTAAGAATCAGATTTAACGCCGAGAGCCGTCGCACAAGATCTCCCTTTTTTCGTTAGCGTCCGCACTATGAATAGAGCAGTCCCAAGACTATCGAGCCTAGAACTTCAGTTCCAGAGTATCGAAAATCCAAAGCTCCTCGCGGGAGTACATGCGATTGCGCTGCCATTATTTGTTGATGAAGCTGGCGTAAAGGTCGCCAACGTAAAGGGGTTTGACCGAGCTTTAGGAAAAATAACTGGAATCTCGTTTGAGAACGAGATTGCAAAAGTTACGACGCCACTGACTGGCAAAGTTGGCGAGTTGATTGAGATCTCGGTATCTGGCGATAAAAATAAATTACAGAAGATTTTTTTAGTTGGTGTCGGTGCCAGCACGCCTTCAGATCTACGCAAAGCTGGAGCGCTGCTCGGTCGAAAAGTTAAAGGAAGCAACGCACATCTTTTATCGCTCTGTGGCGGCGATAGTAAGACCATCAAAGCCCATGCTGTTGCGTTGGCGCTCGCCACTTACTCTTGGGCAGATAAAAGTGGTCCAGCGCCCGAAACTCCGCGGTTTTCAATTATGGGTAGTTTCGCAAAAGAAGTTGAACTCGCCCAGATTGAAGTTGAATCCGTTTGGATTGCGCGAAACTTAATTCACACACCTGCAAACATTGCGACCCCAGCCTGGCTAGCTAATCAAGCAAAAATTCTTTCAAAAAACCCGGCCGTGAAAGTAACTGTGAAAAGCGGTAAAGAATTAGCTGAGTTCGGGGGATTGCGTGCAGTCGGGAATTCTTCAAGAGTTAATCCGCCAAAATTTGTACAAGTTGCCTATGCACCGCGCGGTTCTAAAAATTGGAAACATGTTGTTTTAGTTGGTAAAGGAATTACTTT
>DKNC01000003.1:43222-63551 GCA_002470135.1 Actinobacteria bacterium UBA7398
TGTGTGCTGAAAATGCGCTATCTGGAACTTCGCAACGACCATCCGATGTCATCAAGCATTACGGCGGCACAACTGTTGAAGTCATAAATACTGACGCAGAGGGACGTTTGGTTTTAGCAGATGGTTTAGCTTTTGCGGATAAGAATTTAGACCCAGATTATTTGCTTGATGTAGCAACACTTACTGGTGCGGCCACGCTAGGACTTGGCCGTCAATATGGCGCGATGTACACCCGCGATCTTAAATTAGCTAAGAAGCTCCACGAGATTGGTGAAATTTCTGGTGATCGCGTCTGGCATATGCCACTTGTTGATGATTATGACGTTGCGCTTGAAAGTGAAATCGCGGATTACAACCACACTGCCGATAAGTTTCATTTCTCGGGCGGCTCAGTTACTGCTGCGCTTTTTTTAGAAAAATTCGTTGGCAAACGTAAGTGGGTCCACTTCGATATCGCCGGACCGGGTCGTTCCGAAGTTGATGCTGGCGAGTATGTAAAGGGAGGCACTGGCTTCGCAGTTCGGCTATTAACTGAGTGGATCGCATCGCTGTGAGCATTCCACGCGGTGATATGAATTCATTTTCCGAAAATTATCTACCCGAAGATACGGTCACGCAACGCGCGCGAGCTCGAGGTGATGAAATCGGCGCTCTAAATACATCACCGATAGTTGGCTCACTCTTACGTTATTTAACCCACCTAATTGGCGCAACTTCAGTCGTTGAAGTAGGCACTGGTTCCGGAGTCAGTGGCTTATGGATTTTTAAAGGTTTAGCCAAGCATGGCGTTTTAACTTCGATTGATAAAGAAACCGAAAACTCCAAAATTGCTAGAACTGCATTTGAAGATGGTGACATAAATGTTGCACGCTATCGATTAATCACTGGTAACACTCGCGATGTAACTGCAAAACTTGCGGACAGTCTTTATGATTTATTTGTAATTAGAGATTTCAGTGATTTACTCGAATCAGTAGATCAAGGATTTCGCGCACTTCGCCCAGGCGGAATTTTATTAATTGATAGCGCTCTCGGTGGTGGCAAAGTTGCAGACCCGACCCAACGTGATCCAATTACTATTTCGCGACGCGAAACTATTAAAGCTATTCGTGAATCGGATGATCGTTGGGCCCCCATGCTCTTGCCGTTAGGCGAAGGTGTGTTAGTTGCCACAAAATTAAGTTAGAACTTTCTGCGCAATCTCAGTAAAATTTCAGAAGGTATTTAGTTTTATCGTGAAGAATGCAGCACTTATATTGAAACGGACGTGAGTAGATGAGCGAAAAAAATGTGCCAGCCTGGTGGTCCCATCCAGATCACGAGGTAACGCTCGCCCGAAAAGAGCTGCGCAAACCAGTTTCAGGCACAATCGCAATTGCACTGATCGCAGGGATAATTGGTGGCATTGGCGGTAACTACTTCGGCAGCAATAACATTTCAGCTCATAGCGTTAAGTTGGTTTCAGCAAAGAGCACGGTAGAGCGCCAACCAGATTCGATTGCTGGAATTGCCGCGCGAGTTTTACCATCAGTGGTCTCAATAACAATAAATACTGAACGTGGTGGCGGCTCTGGATCCGGTTTTGTAATTCGGAGCGATGGCTACATTCTTACAAACAACCATGTAGTGGCTGGCGCTGCTGATGCAAAAGGTGAAATCAAAGTAACCCTTAGCGATGGCAAAACTTTTACGGCAAAAATTCTTGGTAGAGATGCAGCTTACGATCTTGCAGTATTGAAAATTTCAGTAACTGGGTTATCAGCGCTGCAATTTGGCGATAGTGATGCAATTCAAGTTGGCGACAATGTAATCGCAATTGGATCCCCACTTGGACTATCTGGCACCGTAACTTCAGGAATCATTAGCGCAAAAAATCGAGCGGTTACATCCGGAACTGGAACTAGCGAAAGTTCATTTATTAATGCGCTCCAGACTGATGCCGCAATTAATCCAGGAAATTCTGGTGGACCGTTAGTAGATGCCACCGGAGCGGTAGTAGGGGTTAACTCTGCTATTGCAACACTAAGTTCTTCTTATGGAAGCCAATCCGGTTCGATTGGTTTAGGTTTCGCAATTCCAATAAACCAAGCAAAAAAGACTGCCGAACAATTAATTAACAATGGCAAAGCCACCTATCCAATTATGGGAATTATGGTTGACACCGCGTTCAATGGTGCTGGCGCGAAAATTTCTGAGCGCCCTGGATCTGTTGTAGTTGGCGGTCCAGCTGCAAAAGTCGGTTTAATGAGTGGCGATGTGATTCTAAAAATAGATGGTGTGGCAATAAATTCCTCAGATGAATTAATCGTCGCTATTCGTTCTCATGATGTGGGAGATGTAATTTCAGTTACATACACTCGCAATGGAAAAGTATCGACCGTAAAAATTACCTTGGTTGCCGCTAAAAACTAGTTGATATCAGGCAGGTTGAGGAGTCAGCAAGCTTGACCCTAGTATTGGGCCATGTTCGATATCGGCGCTGGCGAGATGATTGGCTTAGGAGTAATTGCGGTATTCCTAGTCGGTCCAGAACGATTGCCAAAACTTGCGGTAGATGCCGCTAAATTATTGAAGAAAGCGCGCAATCTCTCCCAAATAGCCACCATGCAATTGCGTGAAAATCTCGGACCTGGATTTGAAGATTTAGATGTCAAAGATTTGCACCCTAAAACTTTTATTAAGAAACATCTAAACGAAGTAATAGATGAAAATGCTGGTGCAATGAAAGAAATTAAAGAGATTAAGAAGATTACAAAATTAGATCCTGAAATTTTATGACGATTTCTAAAATTAGAGCGGCATTAGCTACAGTTTCGGATCCAGAATTACATAAGCCGCTAACCGAATTAGGCATGGTCGAATCAGTAGCGTTTGAATCCGGAACCGCAACTCTAGGAATTTTATTAACAATCTCTGGCTGTCCAATGCGTGATCGACTCACTACTGATATTACGAAGGCAGTGACCGCAATTGCTGAAGTAAATGCGGTTGTAATTAATTTTGGCGTAATGAGCGAAGCCCAACGCGGTGAAGTTAAAAAAATATTAAGCGGTGGTAGAGAAAAATTCATTCCGTTTGCCCAACCTGATTCGCTTACTCGAGTTTTTGGAATTGCATCTGGCAAAGGTGGCGTTGGAAAGTCTTCGGTCACCGTTAATTTGGCAGTCGCAGTCGCTAACCGTGGGTTCAAAGTCGGAATTTTGGATGCTGATGTTTATGGCCACTCCGTGCCGCGTTTGATGGGGCTAGCTGGACAACGTCCGACTGCTATCGATCAAACTTTTATTCCACTAGAGGCGCATGGCGTAAAAGTTGTATCTATGGAAATGTTTAAACCAGATCGCTCAGATCCAATTGCTTATCGCGGCCCACTATTGCATCGAGTTCTAGAACAGTTGTTAAGCGATGCTTATTGGGGTGATCTAGATTTCTTATTTCTAGATTTGCCACCAGGCACTGGAGATATCGCGATTTCTCTCGGACAGTTAATTCCCGCATCTGAAATTTTGGTAGTTACAACGCCACAAGTTGCTGCTGCAGAAGTAGCCGAACGCGCTGGTCGTATTGCCCACCAATTAAAGCAACACCTAATTGGTGTTGTTGAAAATATGTCGGAATTTCCATGTCCACATTGCGGTGAAATGATTTCTCTATTTGGAAAGGATGGTGGGGAGGAGACTGCGGCACGACTTAGCGGTTTAGTTGGGGCTGATGTTCCACTTCTTGCAAAAATTCCATTTGATCCAAACCTTAGAGAAGGTGGCGATACCGGTACCCCATTAGTTTTGCGCAATCCTGAATCAAACGCTGCCAAAGCTTTAGAAGCGATTGCCGATCAATTAACTTTAAGAACCAAATCTTTAGTTGGCGTCCGGCTTGGGCTTAGTACCTGAGTTCTTGACAATCTCTTCAACTGCATCCTGTAATTCGCTCCGCACAAAATCACGAGTTGCAATTTCTCCGATAGCAGTTCGTAGGCTGGCCAGCTCTCGTGTTAAATATTCGGTATCTGCAAGGTTGCGATCATCACGAGCGCGATCTTCTTGATATTGAATTCGATCGCGATCTGCTTGTCTATTTTGTGCTAACAAAATAAGGGGCGCCGCATAAGAAGCTTGTAGCGAAAGAATTAAAGTTAAGAAAATAAAAGGAAAACTATCAAACTGCCATTTATCTGGCGCTAACGAATTCCAAAGTCCCCAAGAGAGTACAAATACTGTCATGTAGACTAAGAAGCGCGCTGTACCAAGAAAGCGGGCAAAGTTTTCCGAAAGCCTTCCGAAAGTTTCTGGATCATAGGATGGCCGGATTGAACGCCGAGCTTCGCGTGGCGTATCTAAACCTTTAAATCGTGCCATTTTTTATCCTTCCACTTTCATATTTTTAATTTCAGAATTATTTGAACTGTTGTTGCTTGCGTGGCGCCAGTTCTCAGGCAGCAAGTGGTCAAGCACGTCGTCAACCGTTACTGCACCAAGCAATCTCTCATTTTGGTCCACGATTGGCACAGCAAGTAGGTTATAACTCGCAAGATATGAAGAAACCTCGCTAAGTGGCACTTCGGGGAGTAACGGTGTGGTCGCAATATCAACGATTGCGCCAAGCAATGTTGCTGGTGGCTCGCGTAATAATCGCTGAAAATGCACGATTCCGATAAATCTTCCAGTTGGCGTTTCGAGCGGCGGCCGGCAAACATAAACTTGCGAAGCAAGTGCTGGTGGAATTTCACTCTGCCGCACTGTAGCTAGCGCTTCCGCAACCGAAGTATCAGCAGTTAGCACAATGGGCTCAGTAGTCATCATGCCACCGGCAGAATAATCTTCATAACGCATCAAGCGCCGTACATCTTCGGCTTCATCAGGTTCCATTAATTCCAAAAGTTTTTGTGCACGTTCTTGTCCGATCTCACGGAGCAAATCAGCGGCATCATCAGGATCCATTTCACCAAGTACATCCGCAGCACGCTCGCCTTCTAATTCTGCAAGCAATTCAACTCGGGCGCTTTCATCCATCTCTTCTAATACATCGGCAAGGCGCTCGTCATCTAATGCACGTGCAACTTCCACTCGACGCTTTAACGCTAAATCGTGTAAAACTAAGGCTAAATCTGGCGCTCGTAAATTTGCTAAAGTCGCTAACAAATTACTTACACCTTGATTAGATTCTAAAGTTGCAATACCTGAAATATCTTCCCAATCGATAGTTGAGGAAGCACCGCGGCGACGTAAACCACGACCTTTGCGCATAACATGTACTCGAGTTAGAAACCAATCTCCGCTTCGATTTATTTCCATGGCGATATCTTCAACCAAAACTGGTTCTGCAGAATCGACTAATGTAACTGTGCGATCTAAAAGTTCACCAATTACTAAGATTTCACTCTGTCGTTGTTCGTAACGTCGCATATTTAAGGTGCCGGTGATGACAACTGTGCCATTTTCAATTGAGGTAACTCGAGTAATTGGAATAAAAATTCGGCGTCGTGGTGGAACTTCAACTATAAAACCCAAAACTCTTGGTTGTTGATTATTTGCACGAAGGGTCGCCACAGCATCTCGCACCTTGCCAACTTGATCCCCATTGGGTTCAAAGACTGCCGTCCCTGCTAGCCGGGCGAGGAATACACGATCCATTACATTCCCGCTCATAGCGCAAAGGATAGTCCTTGAAATCGCCAGCATGCGATACTAATTACCGGAAGAGATTTTTATCGTCAAATTGTGATTAATCACTTGGAGCCAGCAATTAGATGGGGTTAGTGCTTACCCCGTAACATAATGTAGTGATTGATTTACATACCCATTCCAACATAAGCGACGGCACGGATTCGCCAAGTGAGTTGATTAGAAAAGCAGAAGCAGCTGGAATTTCTTTGTTAGCCCTAACCGATCATGACACTATTTCTGGCTGGCAAGCGGCTTGTGCTGCGCTCAACCCTGGAATGGATTTAGTTCTTGGCGCAGAAATATCTTGTCAGACCGAAGCAGGTATTAGCGTTCATATGTTGGGCTTGTTATTTGATCCAGAAAATGAAGCGCTTCTAACGGCGCTTGCCAAAACTCGCGAGAATCGATTAACTCGCATGGATCGAATCATAGAAAAATTGAATGCGGCTGGAATTGAAATATCAATCGAAGATGTGATGGCGCAACTAAGTGATGGCGCAACTCTAGGACGGCCTCACTTAGCAGATGCACTTATTGCAAAAGGGCATGTAGAGAGCCGCGAATCTGCTTTTAAAGCGCTACTTCATAATGGTTCCAAATATTACGTTTCCCATTATTCGCCATCCCCTGAAGCTGCGATTAGATTAATTAAAGCTGCGGGCGGCGTCGCAGTTATTGCACATCCTTACGCGTCACAAAGAGGAAAAATCATCACCGCAGAATCTTTTACAAGTTTAGTTGAAGCTGGATTAGATGGAATTGAGGTAGATCATCGTGACCATAACGAAAGCGAAAAAGCTTCGCTTTTGCGCGTGGCTTACTCTTATGATTTAGCAATAACTGGTGCCAGTGATTACCATGGAAGCGGTAAAATAAATCAGTTGGCGGAAAATACGACAGCGCTAAAGCAGTGGGAAAAACTTGAATCGCGAGCGAATAATCGACGGGTGGTGCGAAAGTGAATCTAGATAATATATCTGCAGTCACATTTGGATTACAGGCGTTTGTAACTTTATTTGTAATTATGGATCCACCTGGGGCAACGCCAATATTTTTGAGTTTAGTACAAAACAAACCTGCTGCAATTCGCAATCGCTTAGCATGGCAAGGCGCTGCCGTCTCCTTTTTCGTAATTACAATCTTTGCACTTTTCGGCCGCTTAATTTTAAATTACTTAAATATTTCGATTCCAGCGCTGCAAGGTGCGGGCGGTTTGCTCTTGCTTTTGGTTTCTTTAGAATTATTACAAGGCGGTAAAAATGATAATGCCAATCAGAAAGATGTAAATGTTGCGCTAGTGCCGCTGGGAACTCCACTACTTGCGGGCCCAGGCGCGATAGTTGCAACCATGTTATTCGTTCAGAAAGTTGATGATGTTAAAAGCGGGATTGCTTTAATTTTGGCAGTTATTGGAGTCCACCTAGTAATCGGTCTCTCACTAATGTTTTCTACGAAAATAGTTTCCCTGATTAAAGAATCTGGAGTGATGTTAGTCGCTCGAATCGCAGGATTGCTGCTCGCTGCAATCGCATTCGAGATGGTTATTAATTCGATAAAAGCCTTCTTTAACCTTTAACGCGAACCAAACCCAACTTTACGTTCAGTGGGATCGCCGATCTCTACGAAACCAATTTTTGCGGCAGGAACAATAACTTGCCGACCTTTGACATCGTCCAATACTAAAGCGCTGCCTGAGTTAATTGCAGAGTTTACGAGAGCAAGCACATCACTTTTAGAAAGTGCGACCTCTAATTCAACTTCGCGGCTTAAATCAGAGATTGAAATCCGGACTTCACAGCTACTATCAGTTTTAGTTGAACTTTTCTTAGTTGTCATAATTGAATCTTATCCTTTCGGCAAGAAATTGCAGAATTACTTATTTTCATTTTGATTTAATGGGAAACCAGATATTCCTCGCCAAATCAGGCTGGTTACCAAATTAGCGGCTTGCTCGCGGTTTAATTTTCCATCGCGGTCTAACCAATGACGCGCTGTTATTTGGGCGCTGCCAATTACGCCAATTGCGAGAATCATTGATGCCTCTTTTGGAAGCCCAGTATCTAGCGAAATTACTGCACTTACTGCGGCAGCGCAATCGTAAGTCATCCGATTTAACCGTTCGCGTACTTGTGGTTCAACGCTCATATCACTTTCAAATAACAATCTAAACGCTTCACCTTCACTATCAATGAAACCAAAATATGCATCGATGGTCGCTTTAACTCTAGAAGAGTTATCCGGCGTTGATGCAATTGCGGTTTGGATTGCGAATACCAGCGAATCAATATGAACATCGAGTACCGCTAAATAAAGTTCTAATTTTGAAGGAAAGTGCTGATATAAGACGGGTTTACTTACATTAGCGCGATCGGCAATTTCATCCATCGCTGCAGCGTGGTAGCCAGCCGCAGTAAAAACTTCGAGAGCAGCAGCAAGAAGTTGGGCCCTACGCTCATCCCGCGGCAACCGCGCGCGGTTTTCACTCTTGCTATCTGGATTATCAGTACTCATTGGCAACATCGTACGACATTAATTGTTGCTATGGGTTAAAGTCACGCTTTAACCGCAATCATTAAGATTATTTTCGGGGGAGTTTATGGCCAAGAACGCTCGATTATTACTAGTTCACGCGCATCCAGATGATGAAACTATTAATAACGGCGCAACTATGGCGAAATATGTGGCTGAAGGCGCCTTCGTAACTCTTGTCACATGTACTAGAGGCGAAGAAGGCGAAGTACTTCTTCCGGAACTTTCAAATTTAGCTAGCGCAATTGATGATGGGTTGGGGAAACATCGAGAGCTAGAACTCGCCAACGCGATGAAAATTATTGGAGTGTCAGATTTTAGATTCTTAGGTGCCCCAAATATTTTTTGGCGCGATAGCGGAATGATGGAAACTGAGTCAAATAATCGGCCAGATGTGTTTTGGCAAGCAGATCTTGATTTAGCAGCTGGTGAGTTAGTGAAAATCATTCGCGAAGTTAAACCAGAGGTTATGGTGACCTACGACGAAATTGGGGGATATGGCCACCCAGATCATATTCAAGCGCACCGTGTGGCGATGCGAGCTGCGGAACTAGCCATGGATAAATCATTTGGCGAGGGCGAAATTTGGGAAATTTCAAAAATCTATTGGAACACAATTCCGCTTTCAGTTATTGAAGAAGGAATTAGTGCAATGAAAGAAGTTGGCTCGGATTTCTTTGGCGCTGAAAAAGCGGAAGATTTGCCCTTTGCAAAGCCAGATGGATTAGTAACGACCGTGATTGATGGCGAGGCTTTTGTCGAGAAAAAAATGGCAGCTATGAAAGCGCACGCTACACAAATTGCGTTAGATGGCCCGTTTTTTGCGCTCTCCAATAAACTCGGTCTAAAAGTTTGGGGTCAGGAGTTTTACACTTTAGTAAAAGGCATCAAAGCTGGAACATTAGATGCAAACGGCCGGGAAACAGATTTGTTCGCAGGGTTGCGATGAAGTATTTACTTTCAATTATTGCCGGTGTGCTACTGGGTGCCGCCTCAGTATTAGTACATAACCTATTGCCACCGTTTGGATTAATTTTTGTAATTCTTGCGATTTTCGTTGGAATCCGACTAGTTGGAAAAACTTGGGGTGGTAGGACCGTGCGGATATTTGCAACTTTTGGTTGGACATTAGTTGTAACTAGAGCTGGGACAATAGGAAATGGTGATGAAATTTTAATTCTGGGGAACAATATTGGTAATTTTTTTATTTTCTTAGGATTGATTTCTGCGATACTCGCGACATTAGCAAAAGCTTAATTAAGCCAGCGCCATTCTTGCTCATTACCTTTGTCTTGAACTTCAACTCCCAATTCAGTTAGCTGTAAACGCAATTCATCACTCAATTTGTAATTTTTTTCAAGGCGCGCGCTCAACCGAGCTTTTAATAGCGCCGAAATTTCTGGAGTTAAAGCTTTAGTTTTTTTTGGTGACGCCGTCAAATCCAAGCCAAATAGTTGGTCCATCGCCGAGATTGCAAAGCTTTTTTCCGAATCCGTTAAATCCGAGCGTTTGTAGGTTTGTCTCAACACTTGCATCGCTCTTGGGGTATCTAAGTCTGCGGCAAAAAAACCGAGCACTTCATCGGTAATAGATTTAGTTAGTGGGCTCTCGGTTTGATTCGAAAGAGCGCTCCAATTTTGCCAAGCACTACGCCATTTATTCAAAGTTTCATCAGCTGCGGCAATGCTGGTCCAAGCGAGATCCATTTGACTGCGGTATCGATTTTCTAGAAAACAAAACCTAACTGCAAGTGGATCAAAACCTTTCGCTAATACATCAGATATTAAAACCACATTACCCGAACTTTTAGCCATTTTTCTTCCTTCAAAAAGCAGATGCTCTCCATGTAGCCAAAGGTCGACAACTTCACCATCGATATCAGTAAGCATTGCATTTGATTGAGCACGTTCATTTTCGTGATGTGGAAAGCGGAGATCAATGCCACCGATATGAAGATCAACATGTCCATTAAGTAAATCTAAAGACATTGCCGAACATTCGATATGCCAACCTGGAAAACCAACTCCCCATGGCGAATCCCAAACCATTTCGGTTCTGTTACCAGCAGCTTTCCAAAGCGCCCAATCAGCGTGGAATTTCTTTGCGCCATCTTCTTGATATTCATATCGATAGCCTGGCTTTAATTGATCTAACCGATTTCCGCTTAGCCCGCCATAAGTAGGAAAACTTTCAGCTGCAAAATAAACAGTTTGGTCACTGCCGATGTATGCGCTACCAAGTTCAATCAATTTACTTATGTGCCGCTGCATCATTTCGATGCACTCACTTGCCCGTGGATTATGGTCAGCTGGTCTAATATTTAAGGCAATTAAATCGGACTTGAAGCGCTCTTCATATTTGCGAGCGATCGCAATTGGATCAACTTTCTCAATTGTCGATTGGCTTAATAATTTGTCTTCACTATGGTCGTCAGTCATATGACCCACATCTGTTATGTTCTGAACCACTAAAGTTGCTCTTCCTAAGCAATTAAGCGTTCTTACAACTAGATCACTCAATAAAAAAGTTCTCAAGTTCCCTACATGTGCATCTCGATAAACTGTCGGCCCGCAACAATAAATTCGAATTTCACGGCCATTTGCGGATCTGACAATTTGATTAGACCTGCTCTTTGTATCGTAAATCGACAGTTGAAATTTTTCCATTAGCAGCACCCCGCGGGTTCCATTGTTGAAACCAATTTACGGTATCGATAAGTGTGATGCACTTTAAATCCCATTTTTTCATAAAGTTTTACCGCTTCGTAATTATCTGAATTGACTTGTAATGCGAGTTTGTTACACCCAACCGCAACGGCGGAGCGAGCCATTTCGGAGACGATCGCAATCCCAAAACCCATTCGGCGCTTATCTTCAGCAACAAAAATTCTAGTTAAAATTCCCCAACCGTCAGCAATGGAAAGTCGGCCAACTGCTACAGCTTTATTTGCAATTTTAAGTTCTATAAATTTAGATGGATAACCTTCTAGAATTTCATTAACACTTTGATCGCCCTGTAATCCTAACCAAGATTGCGTTAATTTACTCGCTTCGATAATTTCGCCCTGGTGCTCTTTGTAGATGAGGTCGCGAGTGTCGCCAACCATTACCAGAATTTCATATGGGGATTCCCAGCCATTTTTTGCTAAGTAATCATCCAGCTCTTGATGAACTGGTAAGGAAACGTGAAATACTGGGTCAAGTTTATGTTCGAGATACTTAGAAATTACATAATCAATTGACTCAGGGAGTTCTGATGCTGGTTCGCCAAACGGCGCAGCACCAATTGGTAATACTGAATTTGCTCGGTATGAAAACCCTTTTGAGATTCGAATTTGCCATTGACCAAAAATCTCTACTGAATTGCTTGGCCAAGTTTTTGCAGCTGCAATTTCTAAATCTCGAATTCTCATAGATAGTGGCGCTCCAGTGCCGGCCCTAAAATCTGAATCCACCAGAACACGCAGCGCAGCTATTTTTGCAGGATCGAAAAATGCAATCTCACCATTTTTCTTTCTAATTGAATCTGGACTCTCTAATTCTCCGAGAAGATCGCGATAACCACCATCGCCATCATGAAGGCGAACGCTTACCCGTTGCCCAATTAGCGGGGCCAGTTCTTTTTCAGGCTGCGCTCCAGTTAGATGCTTCCTCATACCGCCCTATTCTGTACGATTACGGGGTATTCGCAGGTTCAACCCAGCCGACCGATCGGCAAATCGGCAGGAAAGTAATCGAAAAAAAGGAGCGTTCGATGACCTACATAATCGCAGAACCGTGTGTCGATATTAAAGATAAATCTTGTATCGAAGAATGTCCGGTTGATTGTATTTATGAAGGCGATCGAATGCTTTACATCCAACCAGATGAGTGTGTGGATTGCGGTGCCTGCGAACCGGTCTGCCCGGTTGAAGCGATTTTTTACGAAGATGACGTTCCGGAAAAATGGAAAGATTTTCACAAAGCTAATGTGGAATTCTTTGATGAACTTGGATCCCCAGGTGGTGCAAGCAAAACCGGACCAACCGGTAAAGATCATCAGATTATTCTGACGATTCAAAAGAAACCTGCAGCGGAATAACGAAACTGAAACTTCCAGATTTTCCTTGGGATGCGCTCGCTCCGTTTGGCGATAAGGCGCGAAGTAATCCGCTTGGAATAATTGATTTATCGATTGGAACTCCAGTAGATCCGACACCAGAATTTATTCAAAAAGCGCTCAGCAAAAACGCAAATTCTCCGGCTTATCCAGCTACTGCTGGTACTGCGGAGTTGCAGAAATCTTTAAAACGTTATGCCACCGAAATACTTGGCGCGACTGGAGATTTTGCGGTGCTTCCAACAATCGGTTCTAAAGAGCTAATTACATTATTGCCAACGCTGCTCGAATCTCAAAAAGTATTGATTCCTAAAATTGCATATCCGTCTTATCAAGTAAGCGGATTAGTCAGCAAAAGTGAAGTTGTCGAAGTAGATATTGCTTCCGACACTTGGCCAGATGGCGATTTAGCGTGGGTAAACACACCATCTAATCCAACCGGCCGAGTTCATTCCGAAGCAGAATTAAATGCCAATATTGCTTGGGCGAGATCTGGTGCGAGGGTGCTAGCGGTCGATGAATGCTATGTCCCGTTCCCAGATTCTAAAAAGCCATTTTCGATCTTCTCGTTAACTAACGGTGATAATCGGAATATCATTGCTGCACATTCGCTTTCAAAACGTTCTAATTTGGCGGGTTATCGTGCTGGCTTTATTTTTGGTGATCCAAAAATTGTTAATCAACTTCTAGAAGTTCGAAAACATCTTGGTTTGATGATGCCACTACCCGTGCAAGCAGCAATGGTTGCGGCACTTAGCGATGAGACCCATGTGCTTGAGCAATCTGCAAGATATGTGGCTCGCCGCAAAGTTATGGCGAGCGCTCTTGTTGCGACTGGTTTTAAAATCGAATTTTCCGAAGCCGGTTTGTATATTTGGTGTTCTAGAAGTGAAGGTGATTGGGAACTGGTTTCTTGGTTTGCCGAGCGTGGAATATTAACCACTCCTGGCAGCTTTTATGGCCAGGCTGGAAAGCAACACATTCGAATTTCCTTAACTGCAACTGATAAAAATATTGCAGCTGCAGCGGATCGAATTCGGCAGGGATAATGAGCGTAAAAGGTATTTTATTAGTTGGCGGCAAAGGCACCAGGCTTATGCCGCTGACAAAAAATACGCCGAAACCAATGTTGGAAGTTGCTGGCGTACCTTTTACTGCGCATCAAATAGCTAAAGCTAAAGCGGCTGGAATTACAGAAATCGCGCTTGCTACTTCGTATATGGCTGAAGTTTTTCAACCTTATTTTGGTGATGGGTCGAAGCTTGGAATGAAACTACATTATGCAGTAGAAACTGAAGCTCTTGGAACTGGCGGTGCTATAAAAAATGCCAGCAAAGTTTTAAATTTGCAACCTGGAGATTCGGTCGTAATATTTAATGGAGATGTACTTAGCGGCCATGATTTAACTAGCCAGATTAATTTTCACAAGAATTCTAAAGCTGCCGTAACTTTATTTCTAACTGAAGTAGCAGATGCTCGGGCATTTGGGTGCGTGCCGCTGGATGACGATAAAAACGTGCTTGCATTTTTAGAGAAAATGGATAGCCCGGTAACTAACTTGATCAATGCCGGATGCTATATTTTTGATAGTTCAGTATTTGAAATGATTCCTGCCGAAATTGTGATCAGCGTGGAACGCGAAACTTTTCCAGATTTATTAAAACGAGGTTTAACCGTTAAGGGATATGTAGATCAAAGTTATTGGTTAGATATCGGTACCCCGGCGGCTCTGGTTACCGCCTCTCAAGACTTAATCAGCAAGAAATTGCAATCGCCCGCTACTCCCGAAAATGATGGAAAGGCGTTGATTGCACCCGATGCAACCCTGGGAAAGTCGACAAAAATTGCGGGCGGCTCGGTAATTTCCAAGGGCGTAGTTATCGGCGAAAATTGCGAAATTATTGGATCGATAATATTTGCAGGTGCGAAAATAGCTGATAATTGCCGCATAATTAATGGAATTGTGGCTCCAAATTCGCAAATTGCGGCCAACACTGTCGCTACCTCGGAAATAATTGGATATTGACCAAGCAAAAAAACTTTCGATTTTCGCCGAATCTGACTTGACTCAAACGAATAACACGCGTGTAATTCACCTAGTAGCGCTGCCGGAGCGGCGGCCCATCCATTTAGGAGATCTATAGATGTCTGAACTACGCCGAGTTGAATATCTAAATAGCGGCCCCAGCATCCAACTAGGAAATGGCGAGATAGTTGAACTATCTTGGCAAGAGCGAGCACTCTGCGCTCAGACTGACCCAGAAGCTTTCTTCCCTGAAAAAGGCGGATCCACTAGAGAAGCTAAGCGCGTTTGCATGTCTTGCGAAGTTCGCTCAGAATGTCTCGAGTACGCACTAGCTCACGATGAAAGATTTGGGATCTGGGGCGGATTGTCCGAACGCGAACGGCGCAGATTGAAGCGACGTCCAGCGTAACTTCAATTTTAGTGCCAAGGGTGGTGCAAACACTATGGCAAGCAACCCAGATGAACTAAACCAATATGTAACTGCTGTTTTGGTTGCGCATGACGGCGCAACTTGGATTACCGAAGTGGTTGCAGCGCTAACTTCACAATCAAGAAAAATTGATCGCTTAATTGCAATTGATACCGATTCAAAAGATGAATCAGCTAAAAAATTACGAAGCGCAGGCATCACAACGCTTTCGATGTCGCGCGGTACCGGTTTTGGTGATGCGATTGATGAAGCCCTTCGCAAATTGCCATCGAAGAATTCTGAAACTGTAACTGAATGGATTTGGTTAATTCATGATGATTCCGCGCCTGCGAAGAGTGCGTTAGCTGAATTATTAACTGCGATTGAGAATCGCCCTACAGTCGCAATAGCTGGGCCAAAAATAAAAGGCTGGCACGATCGAAATCACTTACTAGAAATTGGCGTCAGCATTGCTGGCAACGGCGCGCGCTGGACTGGACTTGAATATCGCGAACAAGATCAAGGTCAACGCGATGGCATTAAAGATGAGTTAGCAGTAAGTACGGCTGGCGCTTTAATTCGCAGAGATGTCTATGAGGAGCTAGGTGGTTTAGACCCGAACCTTTCACTTTTCCGAGATGATGTTGATTTTGGCTGGCGCGCTAATGTTGCTGGCCACGCAGTCATATCGGTATCGAACGCGGTCATCTTTCATGCCGAAGCGGCTGCCTCTGAACGGCGGTCGGTAGATGTATCCGAGGCATTTTTACATCGCCCGTTACTGCTTGATCGCAGAAATGCTGCATATGTAATTTTGGCTAACTCATCTAATTGGTTATTACCAATTCTTGGCCTCCAATTATTTGCCTCTGCGTTAGCGCGAGCAATTGGTTATTTATTTGCAAAACTTCCCGGTTATGCAGCAGATGAAATTGCTGCAGTTGGTTTGTTGATTATTCGACCTAATCTAATTTTTCAAGCGCGAAAAAACCGGAAAAAGACGCGGCTACTATCGCCTAGAACTGTTGCGCGTTTTGTACCACCACGGGGCAGTCAATTGCGGTTAGCGATAGAACGCTCCCGCGCTGTGATAACTCGCTTTGGGGAGAGTCGCAAAACCGCTGAAGAATTGAGTGAATTGACACTTCCTACAATTGATCTGGGCAATGAGGATGCGGAAGAAGTCGATAATTCACCGCAACAATTTCTAAAAATTCGAGCGCTATTAAGACGTCCGATATATCCGTTGACGTTATTAATTTTGATATTAACGCTGATTGCATCACGAAATCGTTTCGGCTCGCTAGCCGGGGGTGCGCTCTCAACCGCACCTGAAAGCGCTTTTGATTTATTTAAAAAATACCTAGATTCATGGCACCCAATTGGGCTTGGCTCAAGCTCAAGTGCACCACCTTGGATTTTTCTTTTAGCGCTCTCATCGATCGTGTTTTTGGGCAATATAAAATTATTTATCGCATTGCTTTTTATTTTTGCAGTTCCACTCGCTCTAATATTTACCTATCGGCTGGCTCGAAAAATAACCGAATCTCGCACTATCGCGTTTATGGCTGCCATGCTTTATGCGTTTTCGCCACCAGTATTAGGAGCGATCAATACCGGATCTTTTGGCACACTTTTTGTTGCGCTGATTGCTCCATTCTTTTTTACCAACCTGATTTCACGGCGTAATTTAAGATCGCATTCGTGGGAGAAGATAGCCACTTTCGCACTTTTCGATACTTTCATTCTAATATTTGCGCCACCAGTTTTTCTAGCTATATTTTTCTGGCAATTGACTCGGGCGCTCCCGGAGATAATTAGATTATTACGAGCCGTCAAAACTTGGATTGAGTTCTTTGAAGTCTATAAAGTTTTGATAATTAAATTGAAGTTCTTACTTTTAACGCCACTCGTGCTGACTCTGCCATGGTCGCTAAGTTTAATTAGAAACCCGTCGCGCTTTTTACTCAACCCCGGAATTCCAGTACCTGGTGGCAGTGCACTAAGCACTTTATTGACAAATCCAGGTGGATTTACCAGCTTGCCATTTTGGATTATTTCACCAGCTTTAGCATTTGCGGTTGTGGCGTTATTTAGCGCCAAAAGTCGGGAGTATGGCGAGTTAGCAGTATTTATGATCGGTTTTGCGCTACTCACTAATGTTTTTCTAATCACCGGAAATGGCGCTTCAGCGCATTTTCATACTTGGTCCGGAAGTATTTTAACGTTAGCAACGCTAAGCGCAATTTTTGCTGGAATAAATCTTTCAGATAAACATATTCCGCGATTATCAAAAGCACATTTTAATTTTAGACATATTTTGCTTTTTTCAATTTCATTCCTTTCAGTTGCCTATTTAACCCTCGCCACATCATGGTGGGTTTCAAATGGTGCTGATTCACAAGTATCTGCGAGCCACCTCTCACCATTGCCAGCATTCTTAAGCGCCGGTGGACAAACTGATGAGCGCTATAAAACTTTAGTTTTATACAAAGAAAAAGAAGTGCTTAATTATTTTATTGCAAGAGATGCGAGTATTGAATTGGGAGATCCAGATATAACGTTCAGTTCAAATAAAATAGTAGATGATTCAATAAAGAATTTGGTTAATGGAAGTGGCGTGACCAGCAGTAAGTATTTAGGGGAGTTTGGCATTAAATTTGTTTTTATGGCAAATCCCGTTGATAACGAAGTAGTTCGAACTATCGACGGCATTGGTGGCTTTACTCGACTCTCCGCAACTTTAGATGGTATTTCTTGGAAGATTGGTAGCGCGCATAACCGCATCTCCTATATTTCAAATTCCGATGGATTGGTAGGGATGGTCAGTGGAGCAGTTGGAACGCAAGGAACAGTTCCAGGCGCTGGCACCGTCGTGATTGGCGAAAATTTTGATGGCAGTTGGAAACTTTTGTTAAACGGTTCAGCGATGAAATTACTTAAGAATGAATCCGGTATGCCAGAATTTAAAGTTCCAAGCGCTGGCGATGTAATTATTTACCATGATGGAACTTCAAGAAGAGCTTGGATTTCACTCCAAGCAATTCTGACAATTTTTATAATTGTGCTGGCTACTCCTGGCCGAAGACGCAAACGAGAATTTGCGGATGAGGAGTTAGCATGAAGAAATATGGTTTATTTCCTTATTTATCATTTTTGGTAATCAGTTTTCTGGTTGCGACTTTATGGCCCGCACAGACCAAAGAAGTTGAACTCACACAGAGCTATCCCGCCACCGTTTGTCCAGCTTCCGCAAATTCGGGAAGTGTAGTTGCGCTGTTACCAAATAAAAATTTAAAAGTTAGAGATATTGCTACTGGAAAAACTGCGCTTAAGTTTAGAAAACCAGGTAGCAATTCACCGACTATTACCGCAAATCCAATGCTGATCACGGGTAACCTCGCAACTACCGCGGTAATTCAAAGTAAAGGTTCGTCTTGGACTGGTGCCGCAATTTGTAGCGCTGGAATTGCGGATTCTTGGTTTGTCGGCGGTTCCGGTGGTGTAACAAGTCAATCTGTACTTTCTATCGTGAACAGTGGTCTAAATGAAGCCATCGTTGACATCTCGGCCTATAGCGAAAAAACTGGAGTAGTAACTCGTGCGATAACTATAAAATCGAACTTACAAATCAATATTCGGTTAGATTCACTTGCACCCGGCTCTGAATATACGGTTTTACATTTACAAACTAGATCTGGCCGAGTAACAAGTTATTTATTTGACGAGCGCAAAAAAGGTTTGAAATTTTATGGTGGCGACTTTGTCAACTCGCAATCTGCGCCAAAAAACAACTTATCAATTGCTGGAATAATTACAAACCCAGGTAAAAACGGAAAGATTACGCACTCAGTCAGATTACTAGCACCATTTGATGCAAACGCAAACGTTAATCTGCAAGTTCTTGGAAGCGATGGGGTATTTACGCCAGTAGGTTTTGATTCAATCAATCTCAAAGCCGGGGTAGTAAAGGAGCTTCCGCTCAATATTGATTTGGGAAAAACAGCAATTGGCGTAAAGATAACCAGCGACCAACCAATTGTTGCAAGCGTCTATACATATGTAGAAAGCAAAGCTTCTAGAGATTTTATTTGGAGTACTCCAAGTGGAAACCTAACAAAAGTTTCACTGAATATTGATGGGCTAGAGCCAACCTTGACAATGGCTGGATCCGCAATAGATGTAAACATTAAATGGAAGAGCGCTTCGGGAAAGTCATTTAGTAAAATCCTGCACGCAAGTGACCTAATTAACTGGAAAGTTCCACCGAATACTCGCCTGATTGAGATTACTTCACTACCAAACGCACTTCCTTTGGAAGGTGCTGGGTTTATTTGGCGCTCCACTGCTGGAATTGCATTTTTACCCTTTAAGACCGGATCAACTTTAGAAAGTTCCAGTCTGCCAATTTCAAATATCGCGATTATTTCCTAGCGTTATTGGAATTAGCCAAGAGTTCTGGCGCGAGTAAATCCCAGCTTTTGGAGAGTTGACCTACTAATCTTTCGGTATGACTTCTAGCGACTCATCGACTGCACATACACGTGCATTGAATCGAACTTGTTCGAGGTCTGGTTGTCGTAAAAACGCTATCAAAACTCTAACTTATATTTATTCAGATTCGACAGCAGTACTTGGACCGCTCGCAACTTATGCTGAACCACACGCATATGATTTATGTGAGCCGCATAGCGAAAAGATGACTGTCCCTATGGGTTGGACCGTTTTGCAACATACTCCGGATGCAAAAATCGCTGGACCTAGTGATGATGATTTGATGGCAATCGCAGATGCAATTCGAAACGTCGGTAAGAGTGAAAGCAGAGAAGATCAAGTTGTAGCCAAGCAAGTGCCACAACAAGAAGTTGGTCGACGAGGGCATCTACGCGTTCTACCTTCATGATGAATCCAGAGTTGCTCGACAAAATTATTAAAGCTTACGACATTCGTGGATTAGTTGAGAATGAAATTACAACAGATTTTACATTTGCAGTTGGTTCTGCTTTTGCAAGATTTTTAGAGTTAGAGCGGGAACCAGCCACCGTAATTATTGGTGAAGATATGCGACCAACCTCAACCCAATTAGCTGATGCATTTTCTGACGGCATCACATCGCAAGGAATGGATGTAATTAGAATTGGTTTGGCCTCGACCGATCAACTCTATTTTGCTGCTGGTTACCTCAATTTTCCGGGCGCTATGTTTACCGCTAGCCATAATCCTGCTGCCTACAATGGAATCAAACTCTGTTTAAGCGGCGCACGTCCGATAGGCAAAGAATCGGGCCTATTAACAATTGAAAACTTTGTTCGCGCTGGTTCACCCTTAGAAATCCGCTCAGTTGGGGTTGAAAGCAATCGAGACATGCTCGAAGAGTACGTAGATCACTTGTTATCTTTAGTCGACCTTACAAATATTCGCCCGCTCAAAATAGTTATCGATGCCGGCAATGGCATGGCGGGCCACACTGCGCCAGCTATTTTTGCTCGGCTTAACTGCGAAATGGTTCCGATGTATTTTGAACTAGATGGCAGCTTTCCAAACCATGAAGCCAATCCAATAGAACCAGCTAACTTAGTTGATCTACAGCGCGCAGTTAAG
>DKNC01000051.1:0-5921 GCA_002470135.1 Actinobacteria bacterium UBA7398
AAAATGTTACCTAAATTAACGCACCAGTAATATAAAAATATTTTTAAATATTTCCCGATTTTTGACGTTTTTTCGCCGCTTCGACGGCAAATTCGTTGCTTCTAACATCGTAGCGACGAAACGTTGGCATCGCCGCTGAAATTGAAAATACAAAGGCGATACATAACATGCCGCCACCAACAACCGATGTTCTTAAAGAAGTTGCGGCTGCCATTCCACCGGCTCTTGCCTGTCCGCCAAGTGGTCCAACTGAGTAAGAAAGCAATTCAATGCCGGCCATTCGTCCGCGAAGTTCATCTGGAATGGATTGATTCCAAATGGCGGCTCGGAAAAGTGCGCTGACCATATCGGATGCGCCAGCTAACACTAAGAATAATAAGATTACCGGTAGCGAATTTGTCACGCCCGCTAACGTTATTGCCACCCCCCAACCAAGTGCCGCAATTGCAATTGCGCGACCGTGGTGCGGATAGTTTCTGATCCAACCACTTGTTAAAGTAATTAGAGTTGCGCCAATCGTTCCGGCGGCATAGAAGAATCCGAGCGCCCAAGGCGCGCCAACTTGGTCGGCCCAAAACGGGAAGAGCGCGGTTGGCATCGCAAAGAACATGGCTGCTAAATCGACCAGGTATGTTCCGAGCAAATCTTTCCGATTGACGGCGTATCGGAGCCCCTCCACCAAACTTGCAAATGAAGGTGGTGCTGCGTTGGCGGAAGGCGGAATATTTCGAACTTTATATAAGAAAATTAGCGCGATTACGAAGGTAATTACATCGATTAGATAGCCATAGGTGGCGCCGTAGTTGGAAATGACGATTCCAGCGACCGCAGGAGCCACAATTACCCCAAATTGCCCGCGTAAACTCATTAAAGCGCTAGCGCTGGGCAGATCATCATGGCTGACGATTCTGGGCAAGATTGCATCCATGCTGGGGCGTTGCAACCCATTAAGTGCGGCGAAAGTGCCGGCCACGATGTAGATGAGCACCAAATTCGGGTTCGGCAACAAGGAATTGCCCAGTAGAAGTAAAGTCATTATCAGCGCCGCAAACTCGGTTGCCCAAACCATTTTCTTTCGGTCAACTGCATCGGCTAAGACACCACCGTAGAGTCCGAAAACGATTAACGGCACAAGTTCAACAACGCCCATTAGCCCGACTGCTAAAAAGGAATGGGTAATCTCTTTAATCTGAAATGGGAGCGTTACATAAGTAATCATCGAGCCAAAATGGGTTACTAAACCGGCACTCCATAGGTTTCGGAAATCGCGATATTTTCGCAGTGGCGAAGTATCTATGGCGAATTTTTTAATGAAAGGTTTCTTTCTCTCCCGGGAAGGTTCCTGATTCTACGTCCCCTATCCATTCTGTAACGGCTGCGCTCATATCTTGACGAAGATTTCGATATGCCCGGGAAAATTTTGGTGGGTTTACCGTGATCCCCATTAAGTCAGTCCAGACTAATACTTGCGCATCACAATCTTTGCCGGCACCAATTCCAATAGTAGGAATGGATAATTCCGCGGTTATTTGCGCAGCTAATTCTGCTGGGATCAACTCAAGGACTATCGCAAAACAACCCGCAGCTTGAATTGCTTTTGCATCTGCAAGAATTTTTGCACCATCACCATTTCGACCTTGCACTTTAAAACCACCGAGCGCGTTTACTGATTGCGGGGTCATACCAAGATGGCCCATTACTGGTATTCCAGCGGCCACCAAAGTTTTTATCTGCTCCGTAACTCGGGCGCCACCCTCGAGTTTTACGGCGTGAGTTTTTGCTTCCTTGAGGAACCTAATTGAAGTAGATAACGCTAATTCGGGGCTCGCCTCATAGGAACCAAACGGCAGGTCAGCAACAACTAATGCTTTTTCTGAGCCACGAACTACAGCGCGGGCCAGTGGAATTAATTCATCGACAGTTACCGGAATCGTGTTCTCCTCACCAAGGAAATTATTTCCGGCGCTATCACCAACTAAGAGGAGTGGTATGCCAGCGCCATCAAAAATCGAAGCGGTCATAGATTCGTAAGCAGTGAGCATCGCCCACTTCTTCCCGCCCTTTTTCCAGGCGGCTAAATCGGCAATCGTGTAACGGCTCATCAAAAATTCCCTTCATCCTCGAGGCCGAAATGGTCCCCGGGTTTATGGAACGTGCGGATTAATTGTATCGAGATACTCTTGAACGGTGAATACCGCGATCGGACCGATTCGAATTGGGTTAGCCCAAGTCAACCCGACCGTTGGCGACCTATCGGGAAATCGCGAGTTAATTCTTAAATTCGCTCGTCATGCAAAATCGGGCGGTGCTCATATTCTGCTCTTCCCGGAGATGGTTCTAACTGGATATCCAGTTGAAGATTTAGCGATGCGTCCCTCATTCCGAGATGGTTCGCGCCGTGCAATTAATGAGTTGGCGCTCGCGCTAGCTGAGTCCGAATTTGAAGATTTAGTTTCAGTCGTTGGGTATTTAGATGAAAGTGAGAGCGGATCTCCGCAGAACGCAATAGCCATCATTTATCGCGGTGAGATTAAAGCGAGATATATAAAGCACCATCTCCCAAATTATGGCGTCTTTGATGAGTTCCGAAACTTCACTCCAGGAAATACTTCGTTAATCGTCAGAATTCATGGCATCGATGTTGGTTTTGCAATCTGCGAAGATATCTGGCAAGACGGTGGCCCAGTTGCGGAATTAGCTAACCGAGGCGCTGGTTTATTGTTGGTGCCAAATGGCAGTCCTTTTGAAAAGGCTAAAGATGATAAAAGATTGGAACTAGCTAGTCGCCGAGCCCGCGAAGTTGGTGCGCCACTTGTTTATGTAAATATGGTTGGCGGCCAAGATGATTTAGTTTTCGACGGTGATTCCATAGTTGTAGATGCTGGTGGAAAATTGATCGCGCGGTCACCACAATTTGTGGAGGGTTTAGCGCTGGTAGATCTCGAGGCGCGGTTGGGCTCGGCTGATCCGGATTTCGTAATCACCGATATTCCAATTGCAAAGTATGAAAAATTAAAAATTGGCAAAATTGATGCACTCGATACTTATGGCGAAATTTGGGAAGCCTTAGTTTTAGGGCTAAAAGATTATGTAACTAAAAATGGCTTTAAGAGCGTTGCCCTTGGACTTTCGGGTGGCATTGATTCCGCGCTAGTTGCAGTGATTGCAGTTGATGCCCTTGGTCCGCAGGCTGTCCACGCGATTGCCTTACCGAGTCGTTATTCCTCAACTCACTCGCTAGAGGATGCGCTGGCGTTAGCGTTAAACACCGGATTGAACTATCGAGTGATTTCGATCGAGCCTATGGTTACTGCCTATTTGAACTCGATAAATCTTGATGGGTTAGCGGAAGAGAATTTGCAAGCGCGAGTTCGCGGTACCACCTTGATGGGGCTATCGAATCAAGAGGGTCATTTAATTTTGGCAACCGGAAATAAATCTGAGTTAGCGGTTGGGTACTCCACTCTTTATGGCGACGCAGTTGGCGGCTTTGCTCCGATTAAAGATATCTTTAAAGTAGATGTTTGGAACCTCGCTAAATGGCGAAATGATCAAGCGATTAAACGCGGTGAAACCCCACCGATTCCAACTAACTCAATTTCGAAAGAACCGAGCGCCGAACTTCGTCCGGGACAGAAAGATTCTGATTCGCTCCCGGAATACCCAATCCTCGACCAAATTCTCGCAATCTATATTGAGAAAGCTGGCAGCGTGGATGCAATCGTTGCGGCTGGATTCGATCGGGCTTTAGCGGAGAAAGTAATCTTGATGGTCGATCGCGCAGAATTTAAACGACGCCAATATCCACCTGGGCCAAAAGTTACTTCGTTAGCATTTGGAAAAGACCGCAGATTGCCGATGACTTCGCATTGGCGGGAATCTCGTTAACTTGCGAATCGTTCGCAAGTTGCTGATATAAAAACCTTCGCTAAAATTATGCCATGTTGAAAATCGTTACGTGGTTCTTTACTCGCCGCATTGTGATCGATCTTCATCGCGCTAATTCTTGCGCTTGCTAATTTCTTAGATTTGCCAACCTGGTGGTTGCGCACCGTTATCTCAAAGCTCTCCGCATACTTAAATTAAAATCCCAAAATCCTAAAATTCTAGAATTGGAAAATCATGAAGGTTTACAACGACATTACAGAAATATATGGAAACACCCCACTAGTAAGACTTAATCGCATGATGGATGGGGCCGCAGCTACCGTTTATGCGAAGTTGGAATTTTATAATCCAACCAGCACTGTGAAAGATCGGCTTGCAATTGCGATGGTTGATGCTGCCGAAAAGAGCGGTGCGTTAAAGCCAGGCGGCACAATTGTTGAGGCGACATCCGGCAATACCGGAATAGCGCTAGCAATGGTCGGTGCAGCGCGTGGCTACAAAACCATTTTGACGATGCCAGATTCGATGTCGAAAGAGCGACGTACCTTATTAAAGGCTTTTGGCGCGGAGTTGGTTTTAACGCCAGCAAAAGATGGAATGCGCGGTGCGGTCGCCAAATCGGAAGAACTTGGCGCAAACGGCGCAGTATTAGTAAGACAATTTGAGAACGAAGCTGGTCCGGAGATTCACCGAAAAACAACGGGCACTGAAATTTGGCGCGACCTTGATGGCAAGGTAGATGCGGTCGTTGCGGGAATTGGAACTGGCGGCACGATAACTGGGGTTGGCCAATATCTGCGTGAGAAAAATCCAGATATCAAAATATTCGCAGTCGAACCATTTGCTTCGCCAATTTTAAATGGCGGCGCACCTGGTGGGCATCCGATTCAAGGAATTGGGCCGAACTTCATTCCGCAAGTATTAGATACCAAAATTTATAACGAAGTCTTAGATGCCACGGCTGACGATGCTGTGAAATATGCGCGCCGCGCTGCAACCGAAGAAGGAATTTTAGCTGGCATATCTTCGGGGGCTGCGCTTTGGGCAACATCTGAAATAGCAAAACGTCCAGAATTTGCCGGTAAAACTATTGTGGTAATAATTCCATCATTTGGCGAGCGTTACCTTTCTACAATTCTTTATCAAGATTTAATGGATGCGCAATGAGATTTCTAAAGAATGTTATTGAAGATATTGATGTTGCGTTAACTCGCGACCCGGCAGCGCGTAATCGAGTAGAGGTGGCGCTTGCATATCCAGGCGTGCATGCACTTTGGGCGCATCGTGTTTCACATTTTCTCTGGAACCACCGACTCAAATTAATCGCACGCGTTCTATCTAATTGGTCAAGAAGTGCAACCGGAATTGAGATTCATCCTGGTGCAAAAATTGGGCGACGATTTTTTATTGATCACGGCATGGGCGTTGTAATCGGGGAGAGTGCCATCATCGGTGATGATGTAATGCTTTATCACGATGTAACGATCGGAGCCCGTGGTTATGATTTGGGTAAGCGCCACCCAACCTTGAAAAACGATGTAATTGTTGGAGCTGGCGCAAGAATCCTTGGCAATATAACGATCGGCGAACATGCGGTAATTAGCGCTAATTCGGTGATCTTGAAGGATGTAGCCGCTCGTAGCGAGCGGGATGCTTCCGAACTTTTTATGATTTAACATGGTTGTAACGCGGCTTTGGCATTATGGCTGCCATGTCCCCAGCAGATAGCCAACTCCAAAAGCAAGAAGAGTTTGTAATTAGAACTCTGGAAGAGCGCAACATTAGATTTGTCCGGCTTTGGTTTACCGATGTACTCGGTTTCTTGAAATCTGTTGCGATTGCGCCACCAGAGTTAGAGAATGCTTTTGCAGAGGGTATTGGATTTGATGGTTCCGCAATTGAAGGTTTTGCGCGAATTACTGAAGCGGATATGTTGGCAAAACCAGATTCTGCAACTTTCTCAATTCTGCCATGGCGAACTGAAGCACCTGGAGCAGCGCGAATGTTCTGCGATATCGCGATGCCAGATGGCA
>DKNC01000051.1:5959-6171 GCA_002470135.1 Actinobacteria bacterium UBA7398
ACCCATCCGGAAATTGAATTCTTCTTATTTAAATCTGCTCCCGTAAAAGGTGAAGCCCCAATTCCAGTAGATCAGGGTGGATATTTTGATCACACACCTGCTGTAGTTGGTCATGATTTCCGACGTCAGGCAATTACATTATTAGAGGAGATGGGCATTTCCGTTGAATTTAGCCATCATGAAGGCGGCCCTGGTCAACAGGAAATTGATTT
>DKNC01000051.1:6238-6386 GCA_002470135.1 Actinobacteria bacterium UBA7398
ATGACTTTCCGTCATGTCATTAAAGAAGTTGCGCTAGATCAAGATTTCTATGCATCATTTATTCCAAAACCATTTACCGACCATCCGGGAAGTGGAATGCATACTCACGTTTCGCTTTTTAAAGGTGAAGAGAATGCCTTTTACGATG
>DKNC01000030.1 GCA_002470135.1 Actinobacteria bacterium UBA7398
GTGGGGCGAGTCGGGCTCGAACCGACGACGACCGGATTATGAGTCCGGGGCTCTGACCAACTGAGCTACCGCCCCTAGTGGGAACTGAAGTTTAAGGGATATTAATCGATTCAATATCCTTTGGAGAAACGCCACAGCAGCCGCCAATAATTCGTGCGCCTGAATCAATCCATTCCGCAATCAAATCCGGGGAGAAGCTGCCAGAAGTAGGACCACTCCATTCTTTGCGGTTTGCATCCCACTCTCGACCAGCATTTGGATAGACGATGTAAGGCAACTTTGAATTACCTGCCTTAAGTAGATCATTAATTAAGTTTGGCGCGGTGCAATTAATCCCAACCGCAAAGGCATCTTTATGGGAATTCACTAATTCTGTTGCTTCGCTAAATTCTTGACCAGCATTAGTTTTGTAATTGGAATTACAAGAATAGGAAACCCAGAACGGAATATTGGCGTTGAATTCTGAGATCAAATCTAAAAGAACTTCTACCTCTTGCATATCTGGCATAGTTTCTAAAGCTAAGTAATCTGGCTCGGTAGAGATTAATATTTCTAATCTACGTTCGTGAAATTCCCGCAATTTGGAATTAGAGACGCCGTAACGACCACTATATTCAGAACCATCTGCAAGTGCCGCTCCGTAAGGCCCAACGCTTGCTGCAACTTTTGCATTTCCATCTGCCGCAGATTTCGCTAACTCAGTAGATAAAGTAAGTGCCGAGGTAACTTCAGAATCGCTCCAGCCGCGTTCTTTACAACCAGAAAATGAAATTTGATAAGCGGATGTGATAATTATTTCAGCGCCAGCATCTACAAAAGCTCTATGAGCGCGCTCGATGGCTTTTGGATTAGATCTAAGTAATTCGCCAGTCCATAGCGAGGTATTTAAATTAAGCCCAAGTC
Source organism: Actinobacteria bacterium UBA7398 (assembly GCA_002470135.1). Classification (GTDB taxonomy): domain Bacteria; phylum Actinomycetota; class Actinomycetes; order Nanopelagicales; family Nanopelagicaceae; genus UBA7398. Next base: position 904 of record DKNC01000030.1, read on the forward strand.
CTTCAAGCGCTGTGGAAAGGCCACCATCTAACTTAAGCGACCTATTCATTTTGCTCATTTCAATAGAAAATATAAAAATCTCAATTAAAGGCCAATTATACAGTTATCATTAGCTCTCATTCCAAAATTAACGAGTCTGGAGCGAAAATATGGCTGGCCAACTTCAAGGCAAACGTGCATTCATTACTGGTTCGTTTCAAGGGGTTGGATTAGGTATAGCAACTGTTTTTGCAAGAGAAGGTGCTGCGCTCGTATTGCATGGTTTGGGTGAGCAATCAGTAATCGATAGCGCGGTCGCGCAAGTTAAATCAGCTGGATCTCCAAAAGTTGAAACATTTGTTTCCGATTTGCGAGATGTTTCTGCTACTGAAAACTTAGTTAAAGAGATTTTAAGAAATGGTGAAATAGATATTTTAGTAAATAACGCGGGGATTCAACATGTGGCTCCAACTGTTGATATGCCACGTGATAAGTGGGATGACATCATTGCCGTTAATTTAACTTCATATTTCGACACGATGCGTTTACTGCTGCCGCAGATGGCAGCGCGAGGACATGGCCGGGTAATTAATATTTCATCTGTTCATGGAATTGTGGCTTCAGTTTCAAAGGCACCATATGTTGCTGCCAAGCATGGGGTAGTTGGGTTAACTCGCGTTGCTGCATTAGAACATGCAAATATTGGAAATCGCGAAAACGGAGGCTTGACCATTAACGCAATCTGCCCAGGTTGGGTTGAAACAACTTTAATTGAGCCACAAATTCAAGAGCGAGCAGCGCTGCATGACGGTGATCGCGACGCGGGTGTTGCCGACATTCTTAGAGAGAAACAGCCAAGCATGCGCATGTCTAAGACTTCCGATATCGGCGAATTGGCGCTCTGGTTATGCAATAAAGCGGCACATAACATCACCGGAACTGCATCTCCCATAGATGGCGGTTGGTCTGCGCAATAATTAAGAAATGAAACGCTTCCCCGCGCTAGTTGCGCTATTTTTTCTTTTTACAAATTCTGCGTCGGCTGCACCTATTTATACATTTCCAGTCGCTGATTGCGCTGTTAAGTATGTCCGTTCACATCATGATTATCCAGCAACCGATATTTTAGCGAAGAAGGGTTGCGCTTTTGTTTCACCAATAAATGGCGTAATTGAAGATGCAATTCGGGTAGATAAATGGAGTGGTAAAACTAATTTAGGAGAAGATCGCGGTGGGCTTGCGATTTCTATTATTGGTGATGATGGCGTTCGATATTATGGATCACATCTTTCAAAAATACTTCCGGAAGTAATTACTGGGCTTCGGGTAATTTCGGGGCAAAAACTTGGCGAAGTCGGCGCATCTGGTAGCGCTAAAGGGACTGCGCCACATTTGCATTTTGGAATCTCGTACCCGACTAAAGCTGGTGATTGGAAAATTAGAAGAGGCGTCGTTTACCCATGGAAGTATTTAGATTCATGGAAAATTGGCGAAGATAAATCACCAGTTGCGGAAGTTTTAAAAGCTAAAGCGAAAGTTAAATAAAAAAGCCCCAGATTTCTCTGGGGCTTTAATTTAACTAGTTAGTGTAATTAGTTAGCTGTAACTGCGTCAGCCTGAGGACCCTTAGGACCTTGGACTACTTCGAAAGTTACTGACTGACCCTCTTCAAGAGACTTGTAGCCATTGCCTTGAATTGCAGAGTAGTGAACGAATACATCTTGTCCGCCACCATCTACAGCAATGAAACCAAAACCTTTTTCTGAGTTGAACCACTTAACTGTGCCTGTTGCCATTTAGCTTTCCTTCGGTACATGGGGGACATTCGTGAATTCCACGAACGCCAGTCTTTCCGTTCTACAGCGATACCGATCTGAGCTTCTCTTCAAATCCACTTGAGTTTCCTCGAGGCGGACCCAAACAGTTCTTGCCAGCAAGCGGGTACTGATAAGCGTTGGACTAAGGGGAAGCGTACTCTGAAAAGTTCCTGATAGAAAATGGCGATATTGCACTTTTTTCACCATGAGATTACGCTCAGATTTACTTAATTAGGTGGGCTGGGGAAGGTGCATCTAACTAAGTACGCAACTTAGTAGATGCTCCTTTTAGAGGAGCTTGCATGATCACGCTATCGCCAATCCATTTGGGTATTACTCATGGAATATTAACGATTCACTCCGCACCAAAATCGCTCTGTTCTCACATCGATTGGTCGCTCGCAGAAGTACTTGGCGTGCCAATAAAAAATGATTGGAAAATACAACCGCTACTGTCTGGAACTTTTCAATGTTCGTTGAATTGGCAGGCAAAGAATGGAACTGCTGCGCAAATGGCGACTTCGCTAGCTGGTTGGAATTATCTTCGTTTCGAAATTAGACAAGATGCAGCGTTGGGAAGCGATGGCGATTACTTCCG
>DKNC01000026.1 GCA_002470135.1 Actinobacteria bacterium UBA7398
CCACCAACTGATCCGAGATAGAAGCCGCCATTTTTCTTACATGCATCGGTAACGGCTTTCGAACGATTTCCTTTTGCCAACATCACCATCGAGCCACCGAGGGTTTGGAATTGCTCAACATAGGAATCCATTCGACCAGCAGTGGTTGGACCAAAAGATCCAGAGGCATATCCGACTGGGGTTTTCGCGGGGCCCGCGTAATAAACCGCATACTTCTTTAAATACTCTGGCAACGGTTTTCCAGAATCAATTAACTCTTTAATTTTTGAATGGGCTAAATCGCGGGCTACCACCAAGGTTCCAGTTAATGAAAGCCGCGTCTTTATTGGGCTTTTCGCCAGGGTCTGCAAAATCTCCGCCATCGGCCTATTTAAATCTATTTGCACCACATCGCTATCAAGGTGCTCTTCGGTAGTTTCGGGCAAGAAGTGGGCTGGGTCTTGCTCGAGTTGTTCTAAGAAGATTCCATCCTTTGTGATCTTCGCCTTTGCTTGGCGATCGGCGGAACATGAAACCGCAATCGCAATGGGAAGTGATGCGCCGTGGCGAGGTAATCGAATTACGCGCACATCGTGACAGAAATACTTGCCGCCAAATTGCGCGCCGATTCCTAAATTCTGGGTCAATTTGTGAACTTGCGCTTCAAGTTCAAGATCTCGAAATGCGCGACCAGTTTTAGCATCACCTGTTGTTGGAAGTGAATCCAAATATTTAGTACTCGCTAACTTTGCAGTCTTAACTGTGAACTCGGCGCTAGTTCCGCCAATGACAATTGCTAGGTGGTAAGGCGGGCAGGCCGCAGTCCCGATCGATCGAAGTTTTTCATCCAACCAATTCATAAATGAAGTTGGATTTAAAACCACTTTACTCTCTTGGTATAGGAAAGATTTATTTGCGCTACCGCCACCTTTTGCGATGAAGAGGAAGTTGTACTCATCTGGATGTTCGCTATCGGAGTAAATCTCAACTTGGGCAGGCAAATTATTTCCAGTGTTCTTCTCTTCCCAAGTTGTGACTGCAGCCAACTGGGAATAACGGAGGTTTAACTTGGTGAATGCGTCATAAACCCCGCGCGAGATACTCGCCTCGTCACGGCTCTCGGTCAATACATGTTGGCCTTTTTTGCCCATCACGATTGCAGTCCCAGTGTCTTGGCACATCGGCAAGATTCCACCAGCAGCGATATTGGCGTTTTTTAATAGATCTAACGCTACAAATCGATCATTCGGTGAGCTCTCTGGATCTTTCAAGATATCGGCGAGCTGCTGTAGATGCTCACCGCGCAAGTAATGGGAAATATCGTGAATTGCCGCTTCAGTTAATTTTGAGATTGCATCGGCGGAAACTTTTAAGAATTCACGACCATCTGCAGTAAATGTTGAGATACCTTCTTTTGAAACCAATCGATACTTTGTCGTATCTGGCCCAACCGGTAATAAATCTTCATAACTAAATTCTGGCATTTACTTATCTTCCGCTGGTTTCGCCGCTTCCAATTTCTTCCGGGCGCCATCGAGCCATTCTTGACAGATCAACGCTAACTCTTCGCCGCGTTCCCAGAGCTTTAGCGAGTCTTCTAATCCAGCGCCACCAGCCTCGAGGGTCGCTACAACTTTCGTGAGCTCATCCCGAGCCTCTTCATATGACAATTTTGCAGCGGCCATGTTCGTAATCTACTCCTTTAATCTTGCGCGGTTAATAACTATTTCTTACTTTCGCCGTTAGCTGTTGCCAACGCCACACCATCTGCAAGGCGAAGCTCTAGCGCATCACCCTTATTTAAATCTTTTGCGGCTCGAATGATTGAACCATCCGGTTTTTGCACAACTGCGTAACCACGATCCAAAGTTGCTTGGGGAGAGAGCGTTCGAACTCGAGCCGCGATTTGCTTGATCTCTGATTTCGCATGTGAAATCGCGCTATCCATACTGCGCCACCCACGAATCCGAATTCCCTTAATTATCTCTTCGCGGGAGGTAACCATAATCATCGGCTCCCGCATCACCGGACGTTGCATTAAGCCAGCGATTTTCGTCATTTCCAGCAGTACTAAATCATTTATTCGACGATCTGCGCGATCGCGCAAGTTTGAAATTTTAGTGAGTTCCTCTTGCATATCCGGCACAACTTTCTTACCAGCATCGGTAGGAGTCGAAGCGCGCCAATCAGCTACTAAATCCAAAAGCGGTGAATCTTTCTCATGGCCGATCGCGCTAACGATCGGAGTTTTTGCATTAGCAACTAAGCGAAGTAGCGATTCATCTGAAAATGGCAGTAAATCTTCAAAATTTCCGCCACCCCGGGTAATGATAATTACATCCACGCTCGGATCAGCATCTAATTCCAAAAGCGCTTCTGAAACTTCACTAACGGCCGCAGCGCTTGCTACCGCGACTTCGCGAATTTCAAATTGGACCGAGGGCCATCGACGCTTTGCATTTTCGACTACATCTTTACCGGCATCGCTATTTCGACCGCAGATCAGACCAACTTTATTTGGCAGAAACGGGAGTGGAAGTTTTCGCGATTCATCAAATAAACCCTCAAGAGCCAATTTATTTTTCAACGCTTCAAGCCGAGCAAGCAACTCACCTTCGC
>DKNC01000068.1 GCA_002470135.1 Actinobacteria bacterium UBA7398
CCATCTGTTTTGGTATCGGGGGTGTTTGCGACCCCGTGCGGAGACGGTCCACAGACCGAGGGAAGGTCTAAACCGTATGCCCTACTGTGAGGTAAGTCGGGAAACGACACCGAAACAAATGGCAATTGATTGCCCAATCAGGAGCGCGAAGAGCGCGGTCCCAACGCCTACAGTGCCGCCTAAAAGCCAGCCTCCGGTTAAAACCAAGATTTCTAAGGATAGCCGCACGCGACCAATCCGAATTCCAGTTTTCTTATGTAGTGCGGTCATTAATCCATCGCGTGGACCGGGTCCCAGGCCACAGGTTATATAAATTCCACTGCCGATCCCAACGAGGCCAATTCCTAAAAGTGCAAAAACCAACCCAATGAAATAATTATTTTGGTGCGGGATAATTGCAATCCCAATCTGCAGGGCTGCAGCAATCACTAAAATGTTCATGATGGTGCCAAATCCAGGTTGTTCTCTTAATGGAATCCAAAGAAACAGAACAACACAACTGATTAAAGCCGTGACGCCGCCGATTGGAAACGAAAAATGTAATGACACCCCTTCGGCCAGTACAGTCCACGGTGAGTTACCGATTCCAGATTGCAATAAAAACGCTTCACCCAATCCAAAAAGAAATAAACCTATTACTAAAACCAAAACTCGTAACGGCGAGATCGCCCACCGCGAAGGTGCGCTCCAGGGTGTTTTTGGGATAGTCCGATGCGGCCTAAGGAACTCACCGAAAGTATTAGCCATTAGAGAACCTTACTATGAATTTTTCGGTGAGAAGTTGGGTAACCTCCCGCAATGGAACTTTCTTATGCACAATCGATCTTAACTGGATTCATTCAAGGAATAACTGAATTATTTCCCATTTCTAGTTTAGGCCATGCGGTTTTGATTCCAGCGTGGGTCGGTGGTGATTGGGCCAGCTTTATAACGGACCCGGCTTCACCATATTTAACTGTCACGATTGCGCTGCATGCAGCAAGCGCATTGGCGCTCTTCTTGGTTTTTCGAAAACGTTGGTTTAGTATGTTTGGTGCTTCTTTAAAAAGTGTTGGTAAACGTGGCTATTCAACGCCAAATAGTAAATTATTTTTGATGCTAGTAATTGCAACAATTCCCGTAGGTTTACTTGGTTATATTTTTGAAGGACCGTTACAGAACCTGTTCGGTGACCCACTCCCTAGCGCGATTTTCTTAACTCTCAACGGCTTAATTTTGATATTAGTTGAGCGGTTAACCCGAAACAATAAAGCGATAGTGGGATCGCAAAGTGCGCTTGAGAATATTTCTGATCACATAACCCCGGTTTCGGCACTTGCAGTGGGTTTTGGCCAATGTTTGGCACTTTTTGCCGGAATAAGTCGGTTCGGAATCACGATTAGCGCCGGGCTAATTCGAAAAATGCATCATAGCGTGGCAGCTGAATTCGCGTTCTTGCTGGCGCTTCCTGTTATTGCGGGAGCAAGTTTGTTGAAACTACCAGAGCTATTCACGCCGGAACTTCGTCATTTAGCGGGACCAGTTATCGCCGGTTCAATAGTTTCGTTTGGCGCTACCTATTTTTCAATTTCGTTTCTAGTTAAGTGGTTTCAAAGCAAAACGCTCTATCCGTTTGCGATTTATTGCCTGGTTGTGGGAGCTATCTCGATTGTGAAGTTCATATAATGTTTCCAGGTTTTGGAACCCTAGTAAATATTCTTGCAATAGTGGTAGGTGCTATTTTAGGAATCCTGCTTGGCAAGAAATTTAAAGAAAGTACTCGAAATTTAGTAACTGATGTACTTGGTTTCATCACAATCATTGCCGGCGCTAGCGCCATTTACGCAATCTGGGATCCGAATTTTAAGAGCGCAGTACCAGCCGGGTGGACTTTATTAACCGTTTTAACAACGCTATTGCTAGGTGCTATTTTAGGATCTGCGTTAAATATTGAATCAAAGTTAGAAAAATCAGGTGAGTTCTTAAAATCAAAATTTGACCCAAGTGGTGCGTCACCTTTTGTAGACGGGTTTGTAAGCGCATCGCTAATATTTGCGATCGGTCCGCTGGCAATTCTGGGGAGCATCTCGGATGGCATGGGTACCGGAATCGATCAATTAGTATTGAAAAGTTCCTTAGATTTTTTTGCCGCAATTGCATTTGCGGCCTCCCTTGGTTGGGGAGTAGCAGTTTCGGCTCTCGCTGTTGGAATCTACCAAGGGTTATGGACGGTGGTTGGTTTCGGGCTCGGCTCCATACTTATGGATTACCAAATAGCTGCCATGACCGCTGTTGGCGGAGTGATGCTGCTTGGGATTGCCCTTCGTTTATTAAAAATTAGAGATATCGCGGTGGCGAATTTGCTACCAGCTTTAGCAATAGCTCCAGTGATGGCGCTATTGGTCCATCAATTTCTTTAAAGCAAAGTTCCTTAAAATTTTCTGGCATCAACCACGAAACGATAACGGACATCGCTTGCAACTGTTCTAGTAAATGCTTCATTTATATATGCAGGTTCGACAATTTCAACATCGCTAAGGATGTTTTTCTCACCACAGAAATCAATCATCTCTTGTAAATCTTTCATTCCACCAATCATCGAACCGGCCATGCTTCTTCTAGCACCGAGGAGAATTCCAGCATTTACTGAGAATGGTTTCCCAGGCAATCCAATGATTACTACTGTGCCATTTAATTTAAGAGTGTTGAGATAAATATTGATATCGTGTTCCGCCGAAACCGTGTTGAAGATTAGATCGAACGTGCTTTTAAAGCTTATTAGGGCCTCGCTATCAGTTGAGAGCAGAAAATTATCCGCGCCCATCCGATATGCATCTTTTTCTTTTGCGGCTGAATGTGAGAGCACGGTCACGTGCGCACCTAACGCTTTCGCGAATTTCAAACCCATATGACCTAAACCGCCCAATCCCATTATCGCTACCTGGGATTTGGAATTTACATTCCAATACTTCATGGGGGAGTAGAGCGTTATTCCCGCACATAAGAGCGGAGCTACCCCAGATAACTCCAAATTTTTCGGAATTAAAACTGCATAATCCTCGTGAACTACGAAATTATTTGCATAACCTCCATAAGTAGGAGTGATACCGTCGCGTTCAAGATCGTTATAAGTTGCAGTCATATTCTTTTCGCAATAATTCTCATCGCCCGAATTACAGCTGGCGCATTTGCGGCATGAATCCACAAAAACCCCAACCCCAATTGGATCACCAATTTTAAATTTTCTAACAGAGCTACCAACCTCCGAAACGATTCCCGCAATTTCATGCCCGGGAACCATTGGGAATATTGCCTTGCCCCATTCTTCGCGCGCTTGGTGAATATCAGAATGACAAATACCCGAATAATGAATATCTATTTTTACATCACGGTCGCCTAATGATCGCCGATCAAATGTCCAAGGTGCTAGGGGAGCTTTAGCACTTAACGCGGCATAGCCACGGGAGGTAATCATGAATTGAAAGGCAATGGTTCTGGCGATGTATGCGCAGCTTTAGAAACTTTGGCAGTGACTTTTCGCATGTGGTGGCGGCGACATAGCACTTCGTAAGCAATTTCGTTGCTATCAGTTACATCGCCGACCACAACTTGTGCTCCTTCGGTAACCATGGTGCCGCCAACGGTACGAGCATTATGGGTAGCGCGTTCACCGCACCAGCAAAGCGCTTCAACTTGCAAAGTGTTAACTCGATCAGCGAGTTCCACTAGCCGTGCGGAGCCTGGGAATAATTTAGTTCTAAAATCGGTCAATATGCCAAAAGCGAAAACATCGATTCCCAATCCATCAGCAATTTTAGCGAGTTGTTCAATTTGTTCCGGTTGATAAAATTGCGCTTCGTCACAAATTACGTAATCAATGCGGGTGCCTTGTGATAACGCCTCCACTACAAACCTATGTAAATCTAATTCACTCGAAACTTCAATTGCTTCAGATTTCAATCCAAGCCTCGAAGAAATGGTGCCTTTCCCTGCCCGATCTTGCGAGGTAAATATCAAGCCGGTGCGCCCTCTGCTTTGATGATTGTGCGCAGTCTGTAGGGCCAAAGTGGATTTACCGCTATCCATGGTGCCGCAGTAATAGATTAATTCCGCCATATTCTCATCTTCTCATTAAAGCGAAGAATCCGCATATTTCGTCATCGAAAGAGAATTTCTAGGAACGATGAAAACCCAGCCGCTCTAATCCGATCTGAACCCGCTAAACCTTCGATTGCGAATAGGAATGCAAAACCAACCACTTGGGATTCTAAATCAAGAATCAATTGACCAGCTGCGATCGCGGTCCCACCGGTAGCTAAGACATCGTCAACTATTAGCACTTTTGAATTTTTGACGATTAGATCATTATGAATCTCAAGGGCATCACTGCCGTATTCGAGTTGATATTCGCGGCGGATCGTTTTGCGCGGAAGCTTGCCAGGTTTACGAATAGGAACAAAACCTTTTTTTAATTGATTAGCTAACGCAGCTCCGATAATAAAACCACGCGCTTCCACGCCAGCGACAATATCAATCTCTAATTCTTGCAAATTTTTTGCGACCGTTGCAATTACATAATTAAAGGTTGCAGCATCGGCTAATAGTGGTGTTATATCTTTAAAAGTAATGCCTGGTTTTGGATAATCAACCACATCTAAAATTCTGCTCTTTGCTATCGCTAAGTTCACTGGCTGAATTTAGCGTTAATCAACCTAGATGCGAATCAATCTCGACGCAATCTCGAAGCAATCCACCGTGCCCTGGAGGGGACTTGAACCCCTAAGCCCTTTCGAGCACTAACACCTCAAGCTAGCGCGTCTGCCAATTCCGCCACCTGGGCCGGTGTAACCCCTGCGGGTTAGCGAGCAAACGATAGCAAGTAATACCAGTGTTAGGAAAACGTAACTAGAAGCTTGGATATTTGTCGAGGACGAGCCAAGATGTACTCATGAATATCACGTTAACGCCAGAGCAAGTATCAGAACTTGAAGCAGATGTAATCCGATTATGCCAAGAACTTATTCGAATCCCTAGTGTTAACTTTGGTGACGGTAAAGGTGATGAGCGTGCTATCGCAGAGTTCGTAGTTGCGGAATTAAAAGATGTTGGGATTGATTGTGAAGTAATTGAAACCGCGCCAAACCGAGTTAATGTTGTTACGCGGTTGAAAGGAAGTGATTCCACGCGTCCTGGTTTAGTTTTACATGGACACCTCGATGTCGTCCCCGCTAATGCTGCGGATTGGGAAGTGGATCCGTTTAGTGGGTTGATAAAGGATGGTTGCATTTGGGGTCGTGGCGCTATCGATATGAAAGATATGGATGCCATGATTTTAGCAATTGTGCGGTTATGGGCCCGAATCGGTTACAAACCTCCGCGCGATATCGTTTTAGCATTCTTCGCAGATGAAGAGGCTGGCAGTATTTATGGTTCCAGATGGATCGCGAAAAAACGTCCCGAATTGTTTGCAGGTTGCACTGAAGCCATTTCAGAAGTTGGTGGTTTCTCATACACGCTAGATACCGGTAAACGAATCTACGCGGTGCAAAGCGCAGAAAAAGGTATCAATTGGATGAAGTTAACCGCAACTGGTAACGCTGGCCATGGTTCTATGATTAATGAAAAAAATGCCGTAACCGCGTTAACTGAAGCAGTAACAAAAATTGGTAGACACAAATGGCCAATTCGGCCAACAAAAACAGTGAAAATACTCTTTAAAAAAGTAGCTGAGTTGACTAACGTGGAATACGACGAAAATAATCTAGGAAAGTTACTACCAAAATTCGGTTCAATGGGAAGCATGATTGGTGCAACGCTGCAAAATATTGCAAACCCAACAATGTTAGAAGCTGGCTATAAAGCTAATGTAATTCCGCAGAGTGCATCAGCGATTATTGATGGTCGCTTCCTGCCTGGGTATGAAAGCGAATTAGCTGAAACAATAAAAGAATTAGTTGGACCTGATATAAAAGTTGAAGTTTTGACGCGCGATATTGCGCTAGAAGTGGATTTCTCAGGTCCACTTGTTGATGCGATGTGTGCTGCGTTAAAAATCGAAGATCCGGAGGGGATCCCGGTACCTTATTTGATGAGCGGTGGCACCGACAATAAAGCGCTCTCTGATTTGGGAATCGTTGGTTTTGGTTTCAGTCCGATTAGATTCCCAGCTGACCTGGAATTTATGCCGCTTTTCCATGGAATTAATGAACGCGTGCCAGTAGATGGTTTAAAATTCGGTGTGCGTACTCTGCATCATTTTTTAATCAATTGTTAAGCGCTAATTTCATTTAGCGCCTCCCGGACTTGCACGGGCAATGCGATTTCCTCACTAGTCATTGCGCCACGAAGTTGTGCGCCAGTTCGAGCGCCAATGATCGAACTAGTTACGCCATCGGCATCGCGTACCCACGCGAGCGCAACTTCCAGTGGTGAATATCCAAGCCCTTCAGCGGCAACGCAGACTGCTTCGACAATCTTTGCGCTACGCGGATTCAAATAAGGTTCAATAAAGGAAGAGAAATGCGGACTTGCACCGCGCGAGTCTGACGGAATCCCGTTTCGATATTTTCCCGTCAGAACACCCCGTCCCAATGGCGACCAAACCAAGAACCCAACATTTAGCGCGCTAGCTGCGCTCAGTACTTCAGATTCGATTGAACGTTTGAGTAATGAATATTCATTTTGGGTTGAAATGATCGGCGCTTTATTAAAAGTTGGATTCTGCAAAGTAATTGCGCGCGCACTTTGCCACCCAGAGAAATTTGATATTCCAACATAACTAGTACGTCCAGAAGTTACTGCGTAATCCAACGCCGCTAACGTTTCTTCCAAAGGTACGTTGTTATCCCAAGTATGCACCTGCCATAAATCCACATGATCTACGCCAAGCCGAGATAACGAACGATCCAAATCAGCTAGTAGCGATGTTCTAGAATTATCAACCTTTCGTTCACCAGTTTTGAAGCTAATCCCAGCTTTGGTTGCAATGATGACATCATCTCGCTGCACGAGTGTTCCTAGGAAACCACCAAGAACCCGTTCGCTATCACCATCGCCATAAACAGCAGCGGTATCGATGAAATTGCCGCCATTGTCAAGAAAAACTCTAAGTTGTTCCGCGGCTTCATGCTCATCGGTGTCGCGACCCCATGTCATCGTGCCAAGACCTAATCGTGAGATAAAAAGCCCACTATTGCCGAGCCGTCTGCGTTCCATAGTGGAGACCCTAGCAATATGTTTTGGCTTTAACCGTTAATCTTGCGACTATGACCGTTATTTTTTTATTGCGCCATGCACATTCGGAGGCAAATGGTGCTGGTATTTTGGCCGGCCAAATGTCGGGCATTCATCTCTCCAAGGTCGGAAAGCGCGAAGCGAAAACATTTGCTAAGAATTATCGGCATGTAAAATTTGATCAGATTTATATCAGCCCGCTAGAGCGTTGCAGTGAAACCATTGCGCCATATCTCGCGCAGTTTTCTAAAACACGAAGACCTACTAAACCCATTATCGAGAATTTGAATTTCATTGAGATGGATTATGGTGCTTGGAGCGGTCTTAAATTGCAGAAATTGGCCCTGAAACCATTGTGGCGGAAAATCCAAAATAATCCGATCACTGTCACTTTCCCAGAAGGTGAGAGTTTTCGTTCATTAAATCTCCGGATTAAGAAGGGGCTTTTGGAGATAGGGCGGTTACATAAGAAGAAAAATATTTTAATCGTTACGCACGGCGATGTAATAAAAATAGCCACCGCGATTGCCTTAAATATGGATTTCAATGACTTTCAAAAAATAGCAATAGACCCAGCCTCGATCACTGCAATTTCTATAACCGATAAAAAATTTCGGGTTTTAACCGTAAACTCTAAAGCGGAGCCAGTTGCTGTCGATGGCCAGAGATTTGTTCTTGGTGGCGGCGCCGGTCCAAAAACGAAACGAAAATAATAATGGCGCGAATTATAAATAGCTTCGAATCGGTAGATCGTTTTGTTACCGGCACCGTAGGACAACCAGGAGAGCGGGCTTTCTATATCCAAGCTCGCTTTTCGGGATCGCTCGTAACTGTTGCTATTGAAAAGACGCAAGCACAAGCGTTGGTTGAAAGATTGCAGATCTTGTTAAAAGAGATCCGTAAGAAGAAGGAAATAGAGATTCCGCAAAAGGAGATCTCCGTAAGAGATGATCAACCTTTAGAGCCACCTATTGCAGAAGATTTCCGCGCTGGCGTGATGGCGATAACGTGGTTAAATGCTGAAGCGAAAATAATGATTGAAGCGCAAGCTATTTCCGAAGAAATAATATTAGATGGCACAGATAGCGAAACCGACGAAAGCGATCCAAAATTGATTCCAGATGATGACTTGGCAGGGCCGGACTTGCTGCGAGTCAAATTATCCATTACACAAGTAAAGGAATTTATCGCAAGAACTACTGCAGTTATCGATGCCGGCAGGGCTCCTTGTACATTCTGTGGCATACCGATTGATCCGAACGGTCATCTATGTCCGAGAGCAAACGGTTACCGTCGTTAATGTTGGAATTAGATCCGTTATCGATAGTTAAGAGTATTGCTACCGCGGAAATATCAATCTCCGGAAGGCTTGTGGATGCTTCTAATGCCTCTTTATTTGGAACGGTATTTTCTCAAACCGGAGAGCAGGAGATCCCAATAATTTACAAACCAATTGCAGGAGAGCGGCCATTGTGGGATTTTCCAGATGGTAATTTAGCTTCTCGTGAAGTCGCCGCCTATCAAATAAGTAAATATTTAGGTTTCAACATAGTGCCATTCACAACGCTACGAGATGGTCCCTACGGGATGGGCGCGGTGCAGCAGTGGATTGAAATCGACGAAGCATTCGATTTGATCTCATTTTCCCAAACTGATGATCCACGATTGCGAGAGATCGCGCTTTTTGATGCGGTAATAAATAATACCGATCGTAAGATTGGTCATTTACTTATGGATACTGAGCATAATTTGTTTGGAATTGACCATGGTGTTTCACTGCATTCTGAGAACAAGTTGCGCACAGTTTTATGGCAATGGCGAGGGTTGCAACTAACTGAAATCGAAAAAGCGCAATTACAAAGATTCATTGCAGAACGCGAACCAATTACGGCTTCATTATTGAATCTAATTACAGCTTTGGAAGTAGATGCGCTTTTTGTAAGAGTTTCATCACTTATTAGCGCTGGTATTTTCCCCGAGCCTAATGGGGAATGGCCCGCTATTCCGTGGCCGCCGATTTAATAAATCTTGAAGTAGAGTACGGGAATGCGCTCTTGGCCAGACTTGTATCTTCCGCCGATAACCGCCCATTATCCGCAGCTCACTCTGTTCTCCACTTATTCAAAGAAACTTCTCCCGGTAAATCAAGAAGGTCCGATAGATATCTATGTTTGCGGCATCACGCCTTACGACTCAACTCACTGTGGTCATGCTGCAACATATATAACTTTTGATTTGATTCATCGTTATTTGAAATCAGCTGGAGCCACGGTAAATTTCATCGAAAACATCACGGATATTGATGATCCACTTTTAGAACGAGCCGCCCGAGATAATCAAGATTGGCATGAGTTAGCCGAAAGCCAGATTGATCTATTCCGATCCGATATGACTGCATTACATGTACTTCCACCAACTTCATATATCGGTGCTATTGAATCTATGAGCGAAGTCTTCAAGCAGATTTCGGTTTTTCAAAAAGCGAACTTAACTTACGAAATTGCTGGCGATCTATACCTTTCAATCGCAGAGTGCCCTGGCGCGTTAGAGAATTTGCCACTTTCTTTAGAAGAATCACTTCGTATTTTTAAAGAACGTGGCGGCGATCCAGATCGAGTCGGTAAAAAACATCCATTAGATACGCTGCTCTGGCTTAAAGGAAGAGCGAATGAACCTGCTTGGGAATCACCATTTGGGCCGGGTCGACCAGGATGGCATATCGAGTGTGCTGCGATAGCGATCAAGTATGCAAGCGGGAATGGGAAGTCAACTTTGACAATCCAAGGTGGTGGTTCAGATTTGATTTTCCCGCACCACTATATGAGCGGCGTACAGGGAAGAACTTTAGTGAATCGAGAATTTGCCGAAATTTATTCACATACCGGAATGATTGGTTTAGATGGCGAAAAGATGAGTAAGAGCAAAGGCAATTTAGTGTTTGTATCCAAATTGCTGGCAGATGGCGTCGATCCAGTTGTGATTCGGATTGGTTTAATGCAAGATCGTTATCGGAATGATCGAATGTGGAGTGGTGCTGGATTGGCAGAGGCAGAAAAGAAAGTAATGCGAATCCGTAGCGCTTTATCTCGCGAGGAAGTTGCCCCAACTAATCCGCTAATTGATGAGATAATTGCGGCGCTCTCGAATGATTTAGACACTCCTAAAGTTTTTGAAATAGTGGAGCGTTGGTGTTTTGATACTGAATCAGGTCAGAGTGGTGGATCTTCGGGGGAGATTGCGCGTGCCTTCGATGCGCTGCTTGGCCTAACTTTCTAAGCGCCATCTTCTTGTCGCCTTAGGAATCTTTCAAATTCGCGCGCAATTGCATCTCCGGA
>DKNC01000045.1:0-14211 GCA_002470135.1 Actinobacteria bacterium UBA7398
GCGCCTTGCCAAAGTGGTAGTGAAATGTCATTTACGCTGGAAAGCCCAGGGTCGAATCCAAAGCCAAAGGTATCTTTGCTTGAACAACCAGTTGTCAGAAGTGCGCTTGCGGCAACGACAACACCTGATGTTACAAACCTAGATAGGCGGGACATTGGTAAAGGATATCTGTCCATTTCGCAGAGTTCGCGCTGACCTAGTACCGTTCCAAGGGTGGTTCGTATCACAGGAGATTTCCAGAGTGACAGCCCTATCCAATCTATGGCCGCGGGGCTATTAGTCGACCTATTCGAGCGTAGTTGGCGAGACCCAGCCAAGGTTCATGGCCCGTCAGCCGAATTAGCAATTCTGATAAATGGCGCGAAAGAGAATTTGGCTAATTCGCTAAAAATTTCTACCGCCGAAATAGAAATAGTTTCAGATTTAAACCTAGGATTCCATTTGGCACTATCCGGGTTACTAAATCGTAATTCGAAATTGATTCACAGTGCGGTCGACCGTAAAGATATTTTTGCAATTGCACGTTCACATCAAATTAATGGTGGCGAAGTTCAGGTTTTGGAGAGTAATTTATCGGGCAAAATCGATTACTCGGATATTAAACCAGCTGCACAAAATGTAGTCGTTTGGCAATCTTGCAATCGCGAAACTGGCGTTTTGCAATCCCCGATCGGTTCAATTTCAAAAATTACAAATTCCAAAACTTTACTATTTGCAGATATGACAAGCGCAAGCATTGGCGCAGAACTACCTGCCAATTGGAGTACCGCGCTCTGGGATGCAACCTCATGGGGTGGGCCGAAAGGTATTGCTTTCTTAGCAATCCGTAACGGCGTGAATTGGGTAAATCCACTTCCTCATATTGATATGGAACGGGTTTCCAATGCATTTTCGATTCCATTATTTTTGGCTAGCGTAGTGGCGCTTGAGAATTCAAATAAAGATTTCGAAACTGATTCACGTGACATATTAGAATTAAATAAACGGGTAAGAGGCTTTGTAGCTGCAAATATTCCCGATGCGGATATAGCTGGCAATGTTGAAGATAGTGATCCTCGAAAGCTTTCGATTTCATTTCTCTATCTCCAAGCCGAAGAGTTATTACGAAATTTAGAAAAATCCGGTTATCTAGTTGANNGCGATGGGAATCCTTACGCACGGAAATATCCGGTTAACGTTTCGACCCGATCTGACCATCGCGATCGTGGATCAATTCTTAACTGCCTTGAAGACCGAAATCGAACGCGCGCGTTTGGATTGAAAATGTTGCAATTAAATTGTTTGGGAATGCGCTGTCCACTTCCAATCATTGAAAGCGCCAAGGCTTTAAAAACTTTGATGACCGATGATCAAATCTCGTTACAAAGTGATGACCCAGCGACTTGGGTTGACTTATCGGCTTGGGCGCGCATGAGTGGTAATGAAGTTTTACAAATTGATAAAACAAATTTCTTAATTACAAAGAAGCGTTAAGCGCTTTCCAACATCGGAATATGTTTTTCAATTTCGGAAGCCGCGCTTTTTCCGTAAGACTCTGCAAACCTAGAAACAAATTCTGATTTAGTGAATCGGTATTCTTGGGTTCCTTTAGTTTCAATAACATAGGTAGCAATCATCGAACCTAGTTGGGCGCAGCGCTCATCGTTTAAACCCCAGGCCACACCGGCAATAAATCCAGAGCGGAATGAATCGCCCACACCAGTGGGATCTACTTTAGCTTTCTCCTTCGGGACGCCAACTCTAACTTCGCTATTTCCACGACGTTCAACTTTCGCTCCAGCAGAACCAAGCGTAATTACGCGAGTTTCGACTCGCTCCAAAATCTCGGCATCACTCCAACCAGTTTTTTGAATTGCCAGCGCTAGCTCGTATTCATTCATGAACAAATATGTAGCGCCATCTATTAATTTTTTTATTTCATCGCCACTCATCCGAGCCATCTGTTGTGATGGATCCGCAGCAAATGGAATCCGTTCCTTTCGACAAGTTTGCGTATGTCGCAACATCGCTTCAGGATCGTCAGGTGAGATAACTACTAAATCAAATACCCCAGTTTTTTGCATGACCGGTCCCAATTCGATATTTCGAGCTTCGCTCATCGCGCCCGGAAAGAAGGAAGCGATTTGGTTTAATTCGGTATCGGTTGTAACCATGAATTGGGCGGTATGCAAAGTTTCCGAAACCCAAACATGTGATGTCACAACGCCATGACGGGTTAACCAAGCTTCGTAATCAACCCAATCCTTACCAACGGCGGCAAGTAAAATTGGATTGAGACCAAGGATCCCCATGCTGAATGCGATATTTGCGGCACAACCACCACGTCTAACATCTAGACCATCAACTAAGAATGAAAGTGAAACTTTTTCAAGCGAACCAGCCACGAGGGAATCAGTGAACTTGCCCGGGAAAGTCATTAAATGGTCGCGCCCAACTGAGCCTGCAACCGCAATTTTCATAAGGAGAGGTTAGTCGCGAAGGCGGTGTTTAATTAAATGAATCGCCACAAGCGCAAGAGCTACCTGCGTTTGGGTTATCAATCGTGAAGCCTTGTTTTTGAATTGTGTCTACGAAATCAACGGTTGCGCCCATTAAATACGGTGTGCTCATTTTGTCAGTGACGACTTTTACTGCACCGAATTCAGTAACAGTATCGCCTTCCATAGCGCGATCATCAAAATAAAGTTGGTAACGAAGACCGGAACATCCACCTGGTTGTACAGCTACGCGAAGGCTTAAATCATCGCGACCTTCTTGCGCTAATAGCGCTGCAACTTTTTCGGCTGCAACTGCAGTTAGAGCGATCGAAGTTGTGGTGATAGCTGGGGTGGTTGTTTCAGTAGTCATAGCCGAACTCTACCTGTCTTTTTTCGCTTCGCCATTCGGCTCGACTCGGCTCGCTCAAGGTTCCCGCATCCGCATACTATTAACTCATGTCAGTCTCACTAACCCAGCTCCTGCTTCTTGGCCAAGGCGCGGATCTAAGTAGTGAACGTGGCGTTTCATGCGATGGCGAGTTGCCGGCCGCTAGTGATCCTGCGTTAGTGGAGCGAGCAAAGATTGCTCGAGCCGCCCTCGGGGATCGGGCCATGATTCTTGGTCATCACTATCAACGCGATGAAGTTATTCAATTCGCGGATATCACTGGTGACTCTTTTAAATTAGCGCAAGCTGCGGCCGCTAATACCACTGCTGAATTCATTTTTTTCTGTGGCGTGCATTTTATGGCAGAAAGTGCTGACATTTTGACTTCCGAAAATCAAAAAGTAATTTTGCCAGATTTAGCTGCGGGTTGTTCCATGGCCGATATGGCTTCGGCATCTCAAGTAAACGAGTGTTGGGATGTGTTGACCGAATTAGGTGTTGCCAGAAAAACTATCCCGGTAACTTATATGAATTCTACCGCCGCTATTAAATCTTTTACAGGTAAAAATGGTGGCACCGTTTGCACATCTTCAAATGCCAAACGAGCGATGAGTTGGGGCTTTGAACAAGGCGAAAAAATCCTCTTCCTGCCCGACCAGCATTTAGGTCGAAATACCGCGGTGCTTTCGTTGGGGCTTTCGCTCAATGATTGTGTGCTTTGGAATCCTTGGAAACCAAGAGGCGGATTAACTGATGACCAAATTAGAAACTCAAAAGTTATTTTATGGCGTGGTCATTGTTCAGTTCATGGTCGCTTCTCAATTAAAAATGTAACTGAAGTTAGAGAGCGGGTACCTGGCGTTAAAGTTTTAGTACATCCCGAATGCCAAAATGATGTGGTCTCGGCTGCTGATGTGGTTGGCAGCACCGAAGCTATAATTAAAACGGTAGAACAATCCCCCGCCGGAAGTAAGTGGGCAATTGGCACCGAATTGAATCTCGTGCAGCGGTTAGCAAATGCTCACCCAGATAAGACAGTTCTCTTCTTAGATAAAACAGTTTGTTACTGCTCCACCATGAATCGAATTGATCTCCCCCACTTAGTTTGGGCTATGGAAACTCTGGTCAATGGCCGCCTAGTGAATCAAATTTCGGTTGATTCCGAGACTGCATTAAACGCGAAAGTTGCGCTAGAGCGAATGTTGGCTTTACCGTAGTCAGATGAGCCCTAAAAAATCTGATTCAGCTTCTGAAAAACCAGCCACCGGCAAAGGTCGTCCGACACCAAAGCGCAAAGTTGCGGAGAAAGCTAATGTCACTAATCGATTAGCCCCGGCATCAACTCGCGAAGGAAAAAAATTGCAACGCGAACAATTGCGCCAACAACGAGTTAGCACGCGTGCTGCTTACATGCGCGGTGAAGAGAGCGCTATGCCACCGCGAGATCGTGGCCAAGTAAAACGATTCGTTAGAAATTATGTAGATTCTCGTCGCTCGATTGGCGAGTACTTCTTGCCAATTGTGATGTTGGTTTTGATTCTCACAATTATTCCAGTCGCTTACATTCAATTCTTAGCAATTATCTTGATGTACTCGTGCCTCCTATTTTCAATCATCGATGGCATCATTCTTAGCCGCAAATTGAAAAAGGAAGTTGCGGTGCGTTTTCCAAACGAGATCACAAAAGGCATTGGAATGTATGGCTGGTTACGCTCAACTCAAATTCGCAGATTACGCGCACCATCACCCCAAGTTAAGCGTGGCGATAAGTTCTAACTTAGTAATTAAGCTCTTGGGTTAGGGCTAATAGTTTGAGCTGGATCTCGTTCTGGCAATTTGCCAAGCACGGCATCAATTTTTTTCATAATTTCGCCATCTAATTTAACGCCGCTAGCTTTTACGTTTTCTTTAATTTGAGATGGCTTAGTTGCGCCAACAATTGCGCTAGATACGTTCTTATTTTGAAGTACCCAGGCGATTGCTAATTGAGCTAACGATAAATCCACGCTCTTCGCGATTGGCGCTAAGTTCTGTACTGCACTCAGTACATCATCACGCATCCAGCGCTTAATCATATTTGCGCCGCTCTTCTTATCGGTGGCGCGTGATCCGGCTGGCGGTTTCTTCCCTGGCAAATATTTTCCACTTAGCGCACCTTGCGCCATTGGGGACCAAACAATATGACCGATTCCTTCTTTAACGCAGAGCGGATCTACTTCGGCTTCAATTACTCGCCAGAGTGCAGAGTATTGCGGTTGGCTTGAAACAAACCGGTTGTATCCGCGAGCATCTTGGATTTTCAACGCTGCGCTGATTTGGGAAGCGTTCCACTCTGAGAAACCAATGTAGCTAACTTTTCCTTGGCGGATTAAATCATCAAACGCGCTTAACGTTTCTTCGAGCGGTGTCTCGTAATCGAAGCGATGTAATTGATATAGATCTATGTGATCGGTTTTCAAGCGCTTTAATGATGCATTGCAAGATTCCATAATGTGCTTACGGGATAAACCGCGATCATTTTTTCCAGGGCCAGTTGGCCAATAAACTTTTGTGAAAAGTTCGTAAGATTCTCGACGTACTCCTTTGAGCGCTTTACCTAAAACGGTTTCAGCTTTAGTCGCGGCATAAACATCTGCGGTGTCAAATGTTGTGATTCCTAAATCGATGGCAGCGCGCACACATTTAATTGCAGCGTCTTGCTCTACTTGCGAGCCATGCGTGATCCAATTTCCGTATGAAATTTCGGAGATATAAAGGCCAGAGTTACCAAGTTTTCTATGTTCCATCTGTCGAGCCTAAAGGGAATCGCCAGAATTTGCGAGTCTTGATTGCGCAAGTGAACCCGATATGGTTGCCTACGCACACAACTTAATAGTTCGAAGCTTCAGGGGAAGTCGGTGCAAATCCGACGCTGACCCGCAACCGTAAGGCGATTTAATCGCCAAGTCGGATTACCTGGTTTCGAATATATCTACCACCCGTCGAGGTTTGCGGGGCGGAATTGTTAATACTTTTCGCTTCCGTGAGGCTCCCATAATAAATGGAGAGATCACAGTGTTAAATAAGTTAAATAAGAAATCACTTTCAATAATTAGCGTATTAACAATGCTTACGCTATCGCTCATCACTCCACAAAGCGCACAAGCCGATAAAGGTTATCGCTACTGGGGTTATTTCCAAGCTGCTGCTGGTGCATCCAATTGGACAGCTGCAATGACTGGTCCAACTACAACTCTAAAAGATGGCGATGTCGAAGGTTGGACATTTACTGCAAGTAGCAATGACATTCCGGCAACCGAACCGATGGCTTCTCCCGATTTCGCTTCGCTCTGTGACGGTACTGCCGAAGTTGCTGGAAAAATTCGAGTTGGGATCGTGGTTGATTTTGGCGGTGCGGAGATTGCACCATCGGGTGAGATTCCTAAAGAAGTAATTACAGATTGTGCAGTAGTCCCAGCTAAATCAAATGGTCTTGCAGTTTTGGAGAGCGTTGCCAAAGTGCGCGCCGATAAATCAGGATTGATTTGCGGCGTCGGGGGCTATCCAGCAACTGAATGTGGCGTTGAAATTGATATGCCAGTTGCGATGAGCGCGCAAGAAGATGACAAAGAATCAGACGTTGAAGCGCAGGGCGACCGAGAACTAGATGGCGCTTTCGACAAGAGCGAAATTCTTTCAGTCGCACTCGCGATCGCGTTAGCAATTTCCATTTTTGTCATCATCCGCAAACGTAAAAAATAATGCAATTAGTGCATCCACTGGTCTGGTGGCTGTGGGCGTTGTTGTTAGCTGCTTTTGTAATTAGAACTAATAACACTCTCATTGCTACCGCAGTGGCATGCGCACTTACTTTGGTAGTTTTAAAATTAAAGAGTAAAAGTTATTGGAGCGGCGCTTTTGCGTTATCTGCAAAATTAGCGCTCTCGATAATTGCGATCAGAATCGCTATTGCAATTCTGATCGGAGTACCGATGCCAGGAACCGTGCTCTTTCAAATCCCAGAAATCAGGCTGCCGAGTTGGATGGTTGGGATCCGAATTGGCGGACCCGTTACTTCGCAGCGCTTAAGTACCGCCGTTACCGAAGCGTTAATGATTGCAACTTTGATTCTCTTATGTGGAGCCGCTAGCTCGTTAGCCAGTCCGCACCGATTAATACGCTCGTTACCAAAAGCCATGTTCAATTTAGGGGTTACTTTAAGTGTGGCAACTTCAGTTCTCCCACAAACTGTTAAAAGCGTCGCGCGAATTCAAAGTGCAAAACGTTTGCGCGGTCAAAATATTCGAGGGTTAAGAGCTTGGCGCGGCATTGCGCTACCGCTACTCGAAGAGAGCCTCGAGCGCGCTTTAGATTTAGCAACCGCAATGGAATCTCGGGGCTATGGGTACCATGGGAAAACCAGTAAATATCGCGCTCAAAAATTCCAACTCGCAGATGTAGCCATGATTACAAGCGCACTTTATTTGCTGGCGCTCTCCCCGATACTAATAGCGCATTTTACCTTTGGCTTACTACTCGCAGCGACCGTTCTAATAGTCGCGCTTCCGATTGTGATTGTGCCGCGATGATTACATTTAAAAATGTTTCTTTAATCTATCCAAATGCGCAACGCACCATATTGGAAGCGTTAAATTTCGAAGTTTTCGAAGGTGAATTGGTACTTGTGATTGGACATACTGGCGCGGGTAAAAGTTCACTAATCAAGTTGATAAATGGTTTAGTGCCGCATCACACCGGTGGAATTCTTACCGGCGAAATAACGGTAGCGGGCCGTTCAACTCGGGAATTAAAACCCGGTCAACTTTCCGATGTCATTGGGATTGTTGGACAAAATCCAATAAACGGTTTTGTGACAGATATTGTGGAAGAAGAGATTGCTTTTGGTTTAGAAACAATGGGAATAGCGCCCGAGATTATGCGAAAGCGAGTTGAAGAAGTTTTAGATTTATTAAGCCTAGCGCCACTACGAAATCGCGAGATTGCAACGCTAAGCGGCGGTGAACAACAACGAGTAGCGATTGGCGCAGCTCTGGTATTAAACCCAAAAGTGTTATTACTTGATGAACCTACTAGCGCATTGGATCCAATCGCCGCCGAAGAAGTTTTATCAATCCTGCATAGATTGGTTCATGATTTGGGTTTAACAGTCATCTTGGCCGAACATCGGCTAGAACGTGTAATCCAATTTGCAGATCGGATCATGCGAATTGGAGATGATGGTGAAGTTGTAATCGGAAAACCCGGTGAAATTCTAGAAGACTCCCCAATTGCTCCAGCCATAGTTAATCTCGCAAAAGCGCTAGATCTTTCAGATATTTCATTATCGGTACGCGAACTTCGCCGTCGAACCGAATCAATCAGAGAGTTGTTGCAAGATTTGCCGCTACCGACAAAAATCACCGAGAGTAGAAATGAAATATTGCTCTCGCTAAATAATGTTTCAGTCAAATACGATGCGAAATATGCGCTCTCCAATATTTCCTTTGAAATTAAACGCGGTGAAGTTGTAGCGTTGATGGGGAGAAATGGCGCCGGTAAATCTTCACTCTTGCGTAGCGCGGTGGGACAGAGCCCGATTATTTCTGGAACTGTGCTAATTAATGGAATAGATCCCGTGACATTAACCGGAAAAAATTTAATCCGGCATGTTGGTTATGTGCCGCAAGAACCAGGTGATTTGTTATATGGCCAGAGCGTTAAAGCAGAATGTGAATTAGCCGATAACGATAACGGCGTGCCAGTCGGGACTACCCAAACAATTTATGAGAACTTGATGGCGATTCCAAATCTAAATGCGCATCCGCGCGATTTATCAGAAGGGCAACGTCTGGGTTTAGCACTTAGCGTGATTCTCTCCGCTAACCCAGATTTAATAATTCTAGACGAACCCACTCGGGGTTTGGATTATGTTGCAAAGAATAAACTGATAAAGATTTTGCAGAAATTAGTTGTGGATTCTAACCAAGCCAGAAGCGTAGTAATTGCTACGCACGATGTAGAACTAGTGGCTGAAGTAGCCGAGCGCGTTATTTTCTTAGCTGAAGGCGAAATCGTCGCAAATGGTCCAACTCGTGAAGTTCTTACTTCCTCGCCAGCATTCGCTCCGCAAGTAACAAAAGTATTGGCGCCAGCTGCGTGGTTAACAGTTTCTGAAGTAGTAGCTGCCCTTGAAGTAAGCGCTATATGAAAATTCGGTTTCCATTATTAACTTTTGCAAGTATTTTCGGTGTAATTGCTTTTACATGGCCGTTATATTTTCCAAGCCAATCCATTCCTGGAATTTCACAATCATTCTTAAACCCAACAAGCGCTAAGTGGTTTGCCTTGACTATCGCTGCTGCAGCAATCGCACTAGTTGCAATTGAGATTAATCGTGGCTTGCTAGATAGCAAATCGGTTGCCTTGCTTGGTGTTTTAACGGCGCTGGTAGCCGCGCTAAGGCTAATTGGCGCTGGCGCAATCGGGGTTGAACCAATTTGGTTTTTAATTATTTTAGCTGCGCGGGTATTTGGCGCTCGGTTTGGATTTTCACTTGGGGCACTTTCGCTTGGATTATCTGCGCTGCTAACCGGTGGTATCGGTCCGTGGCTGCCATTTCAAATGATCGCTGCGGCCTGGATTGGAGCCGGCGCCGGGTTACTACCGAAACGTTTTCGCGGTAAGAGCGAATTAATAGCGCTGGTTCTATATGCAATTTTTGCCGCAGCATTTTTCGGAGTTGCGATGGATCTTCAGCTTTGGCCGTGGGTTGCTGGCAGTGATTCACAATTGTCATTTATTCCGGGCGGTGAAGTGAGTGCAAACTTGGATAGATTCTTGGTATTTCATTTTGCAACTGCGATGGCGTGGGATATTCCACGAGCGATATTTACTAGCGCACTTATTCTGGTTACTGCGAAGCCAGTCCTTGGATCATTGCGCCGGGCAAATTTAAAGTTAAACCCTATTTCACCTTCGATTGCACAAACGGTGGCTTCGTAACAACTGCACTGCTTTCACGACCGCGGACATCGATAGTTACGGTATCCCCGATTGCAATCTTTGGGTCTAATAAAGCTAGCGCGATTCCCACCCGTAACGTTGGGGAGAAAGTTCCGCTAGTGATTTCACCGATTATCGCTGCACCGCTTTTCACGTTCATGCCACCACGCGGTATCCCGCGGTCCAGTGATTTCAAACCTCTAAGGATTCGATTTGGGCCATTTAATTTCTCGCGATCAGCAATCGATTTACCCCAAAAATTTAACTTCTTCCACCCAATCGCCCAACTCGCATTTGCTTGCATCGGTGTTATGGCTAGCGAAAGTTCATGGCCATGTAATGGATAACCCATTTCAGTTCGGAGCGTATCTCTAGCTCCCAATCCACAAACTCGACCATCAAAAGATTTAATACCTTCTACTAATAGATCCCAAATTTTTTCGGCATCTTGCCATGCTGGTAGTAATTCATAACCGTGTTCTCCGGTGTAACCAGTTCGACAAATGATGGTCCGAATTCCAGCGATTGTAATTTCCGAAAATGCCATGTAACCCAGTGATATATCTACCCCCAAGTTTTTTAAAACCGCCTCCGCTTTCGGACCTTGGATTGCGATGACCGCGAAATTATTATGTAAATTCTTTACCGAGATTCCGACAGGTGCGACCGCGGAAATTGCGGCTACAACTGCGGTGGTATTCGATGCATTCGGAATTAAAAAAAGATTTTCTGCAGACTTACGATAAACAATTAAATCATCGATTACGCCACCAGATTTATCGTCGCAGAGCATGGTGTATTGCGCTTGGCCATCGGTAATTTTTGTTAGATCATTTGTAATTAAGTTATTTAAGAATTCCAGTGCGCCGGCACCAACAATCTCAGCTTTCCCAAGATGCGAGACATCGAAAATTCCGACGCGTTCTCGAACTGCAGTATGTTCGGCAATAACCCCGCCCCCAGTCGTAGCTGGATATTCAATCGGCATCTCCCAACCGCCAAAATCGGCCAATTTTGCAGAAAGCGCGAGATGGCGTTGATGTAATGGCGAATAGAGGCTCATTCCAATAACCTACCGCTCGTAGGGATATATTTCAGAATCTTGGCGAGAGGCGTTTCATGACAACTATTCGACTTACTGAAAATAAGGTCGTAACTGATATTTTGGTAGTCGGACTTGCTCGAAATTCCAAGAGTAAGAAATTAGAGATCGAATCTGGCGATATCAAATTAGATGTGAACGAACTATTGCCAGCCTTAGAAGATATGGGCGCTACTGGCGCTGCCGATGAGGTTATTAAATTGCCCGGCGCAACTTACAAATTATTAGTTTTATCTGGCTTAGGCGAAAGTTCGGTAAATTATTCAACTGAAACGCTACGCCGGTCCGCAGGCGCTGCTGCCCGTTCCTTAGCTGGCGCAAAGAGCGCAACATTCTCGCTGCCACACTCTTCGAAAAGCGAACTAGCTGCAATTGCTGAAGGGGCGCTACTTGGTGCATATGTATTTGATGAATTTCGTGGCACCTCGAAATCAGAACGTAAAGCGGTACTAGCCGCTGTAACAATTTTCGCTAAATCAGCTAATAGCGCAGAATCTAAAGCGGCAATTAAGCGCGCTAGCATCATTGCGACTAACACTCATACTGTTAGAGATTTAATTAATACACCGCCTAGTCATTTAACTCCAGAATCTTTCTGTGCTCGTTTTAAGAAAATTGGTTTGGCCGCTGGGTTAAAAGTAGAAATATTTACCGATGCCCAACTTAAAGCCCAAGGTTTCGGCGGCATTATTGGTGTGGGTCAAGGATCAGCAAACCCACCAAGATTGCTCCACCTTTCATATACGCCAAAGAGCGCACGTTCGAAAAAAATTAAACGGTATGCATTTATTGGTAAGGGAATTACTTTTGATTCTGGCGGTTTAGCGCTAAAGCCAGCCCAAGGTATGGAAGCGATGAAATCCGATATGAGCGGTGCAGCTGCTGTGATTGCGGCAGCTATTGCAATTGCAGAGTTGAAGTTACCAATCGCAATTGATGCTTGGGCGCCGTTGGCTGAAAATATGGTTAGTGATACGGCAACCCGACCAAGTGACATCATCACTATTTATGGTGGCAAAACTGTTGAAGTTCTAAATCCAGATGCAGAGGGTCGACTCGTATTAGCGGATGCGCTTATGAAAGCTGCGGAAGTTGGCGCAAAAGCTGGCGGGCTAGATGGAATCATCGATGTCGCAACTCTTACGGGCGCTCAAGTTGTTGCTCTTGGAACTCGCACTAGTGCAGTCATGACAAATAATGAAAAATTGCGGGAAGAATTTCTACTTGCTGCTGAAAAATCGGGCGAGCAATTTTGGCCGATGCCACTTCCAGAAGAATTACGTGCATCACTAGATTCACCAGTCGCAGATATTGCAAATATCGGTGATCGAATGGGCGGCATGTTAGTTGCTGGATTATTTTTAAAAGAATTCGTTGCTGCAGAACTACCATGGTTGCATCTAGATATTGCCGGTCCGGCTTATAACGAAGCGAAGGCCCATGGATATACCTCAGTTGGTGGCACCGGAGTCTCACTACGCGCACTAGTTACCTTTGCTGAGAGTAAATCTGAATTATAAATCTGGTTCCAATACTGGCAAGATAGGGTTTGAATTAAGTAACGAGAGAGGGATCTACTAGTGGCTGAGTTTGATTTAGTAATTCTTGGTGGCGGCAGCGGCGGATATGCAGCAGCGCTAAGAAGTTCCCAGCTTGGATTATCGGTAGCCCTAATCGAAGAAGGAAAGCTCGGCGGCACTTGCTTGCATCGTGGTTGCATTCCGACCAAAGCGCTACTGCATGCGGGCGAAATAGCCGATAGCGCAAAACATGCCGGCGAATATGGCGTTAAAGCCGAATTCATCGCAATGGATATGTTGGCGGTCAACGCTTATAAAGATGGCGTGGTGGCGCGCCTACATAAAGGTTTGCAAGGTTTAGTTAAATCTCGAAATGTAACTTTCATCGAGGGCCACGGAAAATTAGTGGCAGCAAATACCGTCGAAGTCAATGGCGAAAAATACATTGGTAAAAATGTAATTCTAGCTACGGGTTCATATCCGAAAACTCTTCCAGGGCTTGAAATAGATGGCACCGTAATCATTACTAGCGAAGCAGCAATTAATTTAGATCGCGTGCCAAAGAGCGTAATTGTTCTTGGTGGCGGGGTTATTGGATGTGAATTTGCATCAGTCTGGAAATCCTTTGGAGCAGAAGTCACAATTATAGAAGGGCTTCCGCACTTAGTGGCGCTCGAAGACGAATCTTCCAGCAAGCAATTAGAACGCGCATTCCGAAAACGCGGCATCAATTTTGAACTCGGCATTAAATTCAAAAGCGCTACCAAATCAAAATCTGGCGTTGAAGTCACACTTGAAGATGGCAAAACATTTACCGCAGAAGTTTTGTTAGTTGCAGTTGGGCGTGGGCCAGTTTCTACAAATATTGGTTACGAAGAACAAGGAATTAAAATGGAGCGCGGTTACGTAATAGTTGATGATAAATGCCGCACCAACGTTCCAGGTGTTTGGGCAGTTGGCGATTTGATTCCAACGCTTCAATTAGCACACGTTGGTTTCGCTGAAGGAATATTGGTAGCCGAAGAGATTGCTGGATTGAATCCGCGACCAATTAATTACAACGGCGTTCCTAGAGTTACTTATTCTGAACCTGAAGTTGCATCGGTTGGGCTAACCACGGTGCAAGCTAAAGCAGCTGGACATGATGTGGTTGAATTAAATTACGATCTTGCTGGAAATGGTAAAGCCCAAATTCTAAAAACTGCCGGATCGGTAAAATTAGTAGCGGCAAAAAATGGACCGGTACTTGGAATTCATATGGTTGGTGCGCGAGTTGGCGAATTAATTGCCGAGGCACAATTAATTTACAACTGGGAAGCCCAAGCATCCGATGTTGCTAATCTAATTCACGCTCACCCAACCCTCTCCGAGGCGATGGGCGAAGCGCATTTAGCGCTGGCTGGAAAACCTCTACATGCGCATGGATAGAATTACGACCTTCGCATTAACGCACCGAGCTTTTAAAGGAGCAATGAGATGAGTTTTTCAGTAAAGATGCCAGCACTTGGTGAGAGCGTAAGTGAAGGCACAGTTACTCGTTGGTTAAAAAAAGAGGGCGACCAAGTTGCGCTAGACGAACCACTCCTAGAAGTTTCTACCGACAAAGTTGATACTGAAATTCCATCACCTGCTGCTGGTACGTTAGAGAAAATTTTAGTTCAAGTTGATACAACTGTCCCAGTAGGTGCAGATCTTGCAATAATCGCAGACGGTGCTAGCGCAGTTGCAGCGCCAGTAGTTGCA
>DKNC01000045.1:14301-28882 GCA_002470135.1 Actinobacteria bacterium UBA7398
CCAGTTGTTGCAGCGCCAGTAGAGGACTCTTACGTAACGCCGATTGTTAGAAAATTAGCAACTGAAAGTGGCGTCGATCTATCAAAAGTTAAAGGAACCGGAGTTGGCGGCCGAATCCGAAAAGAAGATGTAATGGCGGCAGCACCCCGGCCAGCCACAGCTCCCACTGCACCGCAAGCCGCTACTAGCGCGCCAGCAACTCCACGTACCGCTGCCCCGGTTTCGGTTTCACCGCTTCGTGGTACCAGTGCAAAGATGTCGCGCTTACGTAAAGTTATTGCAGCGCGCATGGTTGAGTCGTTGCAGGTCAGCGCGCAATTAACCACTGTGGTTGAAGTTGATATTACAAAAATTGCACGATTACGAGATCGTTCTAAAGCTAACTTTGAAGCCCGGGAAGGCGTTAAGTTAAGTTTCTTGCCATTTTTTACCGTTGCAGTTTGTGAAGCGCTCAAACAACACCCAGTTGTTAATTCTTCTCTCGATGGTGATGTTGTTACTTATCACGGTGCCGAGCACCTTGGCATCGCGGTAGATACTGAACGCGGATTATTAGTACCAGTAATTAGAGATGCTGGCGATTTAAATATGGGCGGAATTGCGCGAAAAATTTCGGATGTTGCGGCCCGAACTCGCGATAGCAAGATTTCGCCTGAAGAATTAGGCGGCGGAACATTCACGATTACAAATACTGGAAGTCGTGGTGCACTTTTTGACACACCAATAATCAATCAACCACAAGTTGCAATCCTTGGAATTGGTGCAGTCGTAAAACGGCCAATGGTTGTGAAAAGCGAAGATGGTGGCGAAACCATTGCGATTCGTTCGATGGTTTATTTAGCGCTTTCTTATGATCACCGAATTGTAGATGGCGCAGATGCCGCGCGATTTTTAACCACCTTGAAAGAGCGACTTGAAGATGGTCGTTTTGAATCTGACCTAGGGCTTTAGTGCGTCCGCCACAACGTATTGCAATAACTGGCGCTTCTGGCTTAATCGGAACAGCTCTAGTTGGATTGTTAAAATCTGAAGGTCATACCGTTCAAAGATTAGTTCGTCGTCCGGTGGTATCCCCTGACGAAGTAACTTGGGATCCAGCGGCTGGAACCGTTGATTTAGCGCCACTTGAAGGCGTTAATGCAATTATTCATTTAGCGGGCGCTGGAGTTAGTGATAAACGTTGGAGCTCAAAATATCGCGCTACGATTTTAAATTCGCGCTTGCTTGGCACTACGACGATTGCAAATGCGGCGGCAACATTGAAACCCGAAGTATTTATCTCAGCTAGCGCGATCGGTTGGTATGGCGAAACCGGTAATCGCGCTGTAACCGAGAACGACCGAGGCGGCGATGATTTTCTTGCAGCCGTCTGTCGAGAATGGGAAGCTGCGGCAGACCTTGCTGGCGATGTTCGTACTGTAAAAATTCGAACTGGTTTAGTTTTAGATCCAACCGGTGGCGCACTTGGAAAAATGTTGCCACTCTTCCGATTAGGTTTAGGCGGAAAATTAGGAAATGGAAAACAATGGTGGTCTTGGATAACTTTGCATGACCAACTGCGAGCAATTAGATTTTTATTGGAGAATAAAATTGAAGGCCCAGTAAATCTAACTTCGCCAAACCCAGCCACAAATCAAGAGTTCACTGCCGCCTTAGCCCGTGCAATGCACCGCCCCGCACTATTTCCTGCCCCAGCAATTGCTTTAAAAATAGCCATGGGCGGATTTTCCACTGAAGTTCTTGGATCTAAAAAGATTCTTCCAGAGAAGTTATTAGCTGCTGGCTTTAATTTCGAGTATCCACATTTAGCTAGCGCGCTAACTGCTTTGATTGATTAATTCAAGCTTAATATTTTTTCAGCCGCTCTTCGTCCAGATCGCATTGCGCCTTGTTGCGATGGCGTTTCACGATGATCACCAACTAGAAATAGATTGGGCTTAATAACTACGACAGATTCAATTGGTTTAGAAATTCCATGAAGTGGCAGTGATTGCTTTATTTCGTACTTACTGACCAAATCCCAATTTTTAGTCGACATTTGCCAGATTGAACTTAAGTGTCTTCTAATTTCCGACTCCGACGCAGCCGTGATTGAAGTCGAAGAGATTAATGTTTTTCCAGCAGGTGCGTAATACGGCGAAACATTAGATATCGCTACCGAATTAATAACTGGACCAGCACCGCTGCCATCTATTCGTAAATTAGTTCCAATCTCAGTTTCAGTATCTAGCGCGTGATACCAAGTCGTTGCAGAATTCATGACGGGTGCATCAGCTTGTTGGAGAAGCTGCGCCGATGTTGTTGGATCGGTAGCCACCACAATTACATCGGCAATCATTTTGCCAACGCTAGTTTCTATCACGCCATCACCGATTTCATTTACTTGAACACCTAATTGCAGATCATGCAGCGAGCTTGCGAGTTTATTTGGTAATTCGCCGACCCCTAGCGCCGGAATTCCAGGGCTCCCAATAACAAAATATTTTATGAGCGTCTTAGCCAATTCATTTGAAATTAGCTCGGGTGAAGCTAAAAAGACGCCAGTGAGAAATGGTTTCAAAACTTTCAAATAAAGATCACCGAGACCAGCTGATAAAGCAGCAGTTTCGCAAGAAATTCTAGTGCTCGAATTTAGATACTTAAGTAGCGCCAACTTCTCAACCGTAGATCCAAGTTTTGGATTTAGAAAAGTTTTTAGGTTCGCGCCAGCCACCATCATTTCGCTATCGATTACAACATCAATGCGCTTTGGCAAGTAACGGAAATCCAAAGTTGGAAATAACCCTGATTTTATGATTTCTGGGTACTTAGGATTTATAACTTGAAAACCGCGATCGCACCGAAATCCATCAACTATGTCAGTAGCCATCCGGCCACCAACTCGATCGGATGATTCGAGCAACGTAACTTCGGCACCACCATCTTGCAGCACCCGCGTTGCCGTAATACCGGCAAGTCCAGCACCGATTACTACAACTTTTCGATTAAAACTCAACATCCTATTTAGTTGGTAGCTAGCGGCTACGAAATTTTTTCATGCTGCATTTTTGATGGCCACCAAATTTTTGGACCAATCGCATGGACTAGCGCTGGTACCAACAATGAGCGCACAATTGTGGTGTCAAGCAGTACGCCAAATGCAACGGCAAAACCTAGTTCAGCTAAGAAAACCAACGGCAATACGCCAAGCACTGCGAAGGTTGCTGCTAACACAATTCCAGCGGAGGTGATTACACCCCCGGTAACAGTTAAACCTTTGATAACACCTTTGCGGGTTCCGATTTTCTGGGCCTCTTCGCGAACGCGAGTCATTAAGAAAATGTTGTAATCGATACCGAGGGCCACTAAGAAGATAAATGCAAATAATGGGAACGAAGTATCAGCACCTGGGAAGTGGAAAATGTGTGCAAATACCAATTGGCAAACTCCAAGAGTTGCCATAAATGACAAGATCACAGTTGCTAGTAGTAAAAACGCTGCAAAAATACTCCGCAGAAGTAATCCGAGAATTATCGCAATAATTAAAAGTACGACCGGAATAATTAATTTATTATCGTGGCGGGATGCAACGTCGGTGTCATATTGAACTGCAGTACCACCGCCAACTAAAATTTCTGGATCAATTGCGTGCACCGTATCTCGAATAACTGGAATTGCATCGCGTGCCGCTACCGAATCTGCGGTAATCGCAAGAGTCGCATTTAATAAGACCAAACCATCAACAACTTTAGTTATTGGCGCTGGTGCACCGGGAATTACTGGTCCAGTAAGTTGTGGGGTAACAAACGAAACATCTTTATTGCTCTTAAGCGCAGTTGTGACAGCTACAACATCTTTTTCTTTAACGACGATTTGAACTGGCGAACCCTCGCCACCTGGGAAATGTTCTAATAATTTCTCTTGACCAATTACAGAATCTGGATGTCCAGAGAATGCCTGCGTGGTTGATAATCCTTTTGCGTCAAGGGTGAACGAAAAACCAGCAAGAACGGTTAGAAGTACCGCCGCAGAGATCCAAGTCCGTTTTGGATGGCGCTCAACTGAACTTCCAATCTTCGACCAGACTCCGGTTAATTGTTCATTTACATCATCAAAGCGCGGCACTTTGGGCCAAAAAATCCAACGACCAAAAACTACAAGCAGGGCTGGCAAAAAAGTAAGAACAGTAATCATTGATGCTGCAATACCGATAGCCCCGACTGGTCCAAGACCGCGGTTGCTCGAGAGATCGCTTAGCAAAAGTACAAGAAGGCCTGCAATAACTGTGCTTCCGGAAGCAACGATTGGTTCTACTACGCCGCGAAGTGCAATCTTCATCGATTCAAAACGGGAATCGTGATGGTGCAACTCTTCGCGATATCTTGAAATTAGAAGAAGTGCGTAGTCGGTGGCTGCACCTAGAACTAGCACAGAGAGAATCCCTTGGGATTGCCCATTTAAATCAATTACATTTGCTTTAGCTAAATAATAAACTACGGTTCCAGCTAACGAGAGCGCAGTAACAGCGCTAAATAATGGAAGTATCCAAAGAAATGGCGATCGGTAAACCACAATCAGAATTATTGAAACTACTCCTAGAGTTGTTAAGAGCAGTGATGAGTCGATTGATCCAAATGCGCCAAATAAATCGGCGAGAATCCCACCAAAACCAGTTACATTTGTAGTCAAGCCTTGGCTATCAAAATTAGCAGCCAAATCAGCGCGGATAAATTTAATGATTTTAGGCAGCGCTGGCTTATCATCAATATTTTCAGTTGCTACTTTGGAATTTAACGGAATGTTAGCGAGCGCAGCTTTACCATCTTGTGATGGGAATGCAGCTAAAGGTGATCCTGGAATTATGTATTGCGAAAGTGAAATCTCGGTGCCGGGAATCTTCTTATTTGATAGCGTGGCTAGGTACTGATTTATCGCACCTAATTTTTTGAGATCCATTTCGCCAAGGAATAACAATAAAGTTGGAAGTTGATCATTAGCGGAGTCAGCAAATTTAATAGTTACTTTTGCGGTCTTGGTAGATTCAGCATTATCTGGAAGAAAGCCAGAGTTATCGTTCTCTTGAACGGTTGAGAGCTTGCCAAAAGTTGGTCCCGCTACGCTACTAATGCCTAGCCAGGCGACAATCGCGATAATCGCGACCCAGAGCGGCTTCCGACCCTTTATTGACCCACGCTTCATCTCTTATAGCCTCTCTGTGCGCGCGCAACATCGGCGCTATCTCTCTAATGATTTTCGCTACTGCAACAGAACGAAATCCTACCTGAGCGCCCACTCAACCGCTGAAGGTAGTTAGGCTTGACCCATGTCCGTTCTTCATACCCAAACCATCTCGATTCAAAATCTTGGCTTGGTCAACTATGAGGACGCTTGGGAAAAGCAGCGCGAGATTCAAGCTGGCGTAGCTGCTGGCGAAAATCCAAACACTCTCTTACTCCTAGAACATCCACCAGTTTTTACCGCTGGTCGTCGAACCGCTGAGTCCGATCGCCCCATCGATGGCACCCCAGTAATCAACGTCGACCGTGGCGGAAAAATTACTTGGCATGGACCCGGACAAATTGTTGGATATCCAATTGTTAAATTGAAGAACGGCAACGATGTCGTTGGTTTTGTCCGTGAAATTGAAATAGCGTTAATCAATACTTGCCAAGAATTTGGCGTTAACGCCGAACGCTATTGTGAGCGAACCGGTGTTTGGATTCGTGACGCCAAAGGTGATCGGAAACTTGCCGCAATTGGGATTCGGGTTGCAAAAGGTGTGACCATGCATGGTTTCGCACTAAATGTAAATCCGGATTTGAGTTGGTTTAAGAAAATCGTGCCTTGTGGGATTCCAGACGCTGAAGTAACTTCGCTGAGCGTTGAATTAGGGCGCAATATCGCGATAGTCGAGATTTTAGAATCGTTAACTCGAAATATCACCACTGCACTAGATAAGGTCGCGGAATGAGCGTTGCTCCCGAAGGTAGAAAGATGCTTCGCATTGAAGCGCGCAATTCATCAGTGCCAATCGAACGTAAACCTGAATGGATTAAGACCCGTGCAATCATGGGGCCTGAGTACACGCAACTTCGTTCGTTGGTGGCGCGTGAAGGTTTGCATACCGTCTGCCAAGAAGCTGCTTGTCCAAATATTTTTGAATGTTGGGAAGATAAGGAAGCAACTTTCTTAATTGGTGGCGAAGCTTGCACAAGACGTTGCGATTTTTGCAATATCGATACTGGAAAGCCAGAACCGCTAGATCGAGATGAACCACGTAGAGTGGCGGAATCAATTAAAACTATGGGGCTTCGTTACGCCACGATTACTGGTGTTGCTCGGGATGATTTAGAAGATGAAGGCGCTTGGCTTTATGCCGAAACCATAAAACAAGTTCATGAAAGAGTTCCCGGCTGCGGTGTTGAGATGTTAGCCCCGGATTTCAGCGGTAATTCGGATTTACTAAACCAAGTATTTGAAACTCGTCCCGAAGTTTTTGCGCATAACGTTGAAACTGTGCCGCGTATTTTTAAGCAGATTCGACCTGCCTTTACTTATGATCGTTCCTTAAATGTAATCTCGCAAGCCCGCGATTTTGGTCTAATTACAAAATCTAATTTGATTCTTGGGCTCGGTGAAACGCCTGCAGAAATCACGCAAGCGTTGCTTGACTTACGTAGCGCTGGTTGCGATTTAATCACCATTACCCAATATCTACGACCATCGGCAAAACATCACCCAGTCGAGCGATGGGTAAAACCAGAAGAGTTTGTGGAGCATTCTAAAATGGCTACTGAGATTGGTTTCTTGGGCGTAATGAGCGGTCCACTAGTGCGTTCCAGTTATCGCGCTGGTCGTTTATACAAACAAGCACAAGCGCAAAAAATTGGCGCAGACGCCGGAGAAGTTAAGTAAAGTGGCTGACCTGGTTTATCCCCCAGTAATAGTTCTTGTTAAATCGCTATGGAAATATCTTGGCCTGAAATTCACTTTTCAAGGCGAAGCGCATGTACCCCGAAAAGGTGGCGCGATTTTAGCTATGAACCATATTGGTTACTTAGATTTTGCAATTGTTGGAACTGCGGTACTGCCCGCAAATAGATTAGTTAGATTTATGGCTAAGAAAGAAATTTTTGATCATAAAATTTCTGGACCGCTGATGCGCGGCATGAAGCATATCTCGGTTGACCGAACCAACGGTTCTGGTTCTTTCGTGGCAGCGCTCCGTGCTTTAAAATCCGGCGAAATTATTGGAATTTTTCCCGAAGCTACTATTTCAAGAAGTTTCGAATTAAAAGAGATGAAGACCGGCGCAGTCCGATTAGCGATGGCTTCGGGCACACCAATCTTGCCAACAATTATTTGGGGCAGTCAACGGGTTTGGACTAAAGGTGTGAAGCGAGATTTCTCGCGATCGCACGTTCCGATAACAGTCTCGATTGGTGAGCCCATTTTTGTACCGCGCGATGCCGATGTGGATGCCACAGAATTAGAATTGAAAAATCGACTCTCTGAAATGTTAGTGAAGGTACAAACAAAGTACCCAGATGGGCACGATGGCCAACGATGGGCGCCAGCTCGATTAGGCGGTACCGCACCTACACTTGCGCAAATTGCTGCAGAAAAGAAAGGTTAAACTCCAACCATGGCGCTATTCAAAGGTAAGAAAAAGAATGCAGATTCTGCACCGGTAGAGAAGAAAATTCGCTTCAAAGAGATCCGGGATGCTTACGCGATCACTAAAAAGGATAAACCACTGATTCTGCTCTATTGCTTAGCGATATTCATCCCAGTTTGGGCCGTTGGTATTTTAATCGGAGTCGCCGTTGGCCATCCCTATTACTTAGGTTTTGTAACATTTCCAATTGCGCTACTTGCAGCATTTTTCTTTTTCACTCGCCAAGCTGGGAGCGCGGCATACGCATCGATCGAAGGCCAAATCGGTGCCGGGGCATCAGTACTAATGGCAATTCGAAAAGGTTGGACCGTTACGCCAGCAGTAGCTGTGGCAAAGAATCAAGATATGGTCCACCGCGCTGTTGGAAAACCTGGCGTAGTTTTAGTTGGCGAAGGTTCAAGCGCGATCCGACATATGTTGGCTGATGAAAAACGAAAAGTTGAGCGATTCGCTCCTGGCGTTCCCGTATTTGAATTAGTGGTTGGTGAAGGCGAAGGTCAAGTTCCAATTCGGAAATTACAAAAGCGAATGAAAAAATTTCCTAAAAAACTTGCAACGGTACAACTTCGCGAGTTACGTGCTCGAATGAAAGCCATTGGCGGCATGAACATTCCAATTCCAAAAGGTCCAATGCCTAAAAATGTGAGAATGCCAAAGCGTTAATTTTTTACAACAACTGTTTTTGCAAATCGATCATGCAATCCGCGCGATTGCATATCGGTAATCACGGCCGGAATAACTAAGCAAATTAGAAGCGTCCTAAACAAAATTCGGAGTGGGTTAACGAAATCTTGATCTGGCCAAGTTAAAACTTGTATTTTTAAAATCCGCTGGCCCGCAGAGGCTCCTTGCAGCGAGGTTAGAATTACAACTTCAGCAAAGAAAACTATAAGAATCCATTGCCCTAACCCAAGAAAACTCTGGAAAATTAAAGCGGTAACTGCCCAACTCATCAGCCAATCCAAGGTAATTGCCAAAAATCTACGGCCAATCGAGGCGGTTTCTTTCACGGGGACACGTTATCCCCCGTTTACGCCACCTGCCTACGTGAGCCCGGCCACGATGAAACATAACCGTAACAAGCAGGTTATGGCTTTTTCATCTTTCCCAATTAGCCTTACCCCATCGATTACGGCTCATTGATGCGCCGTAGCATCCACTAACCATGGCTTTTGGAAAAACAGGAGAATCATGTTTAAGAATTCTGCAGAAATTTTTGCTTACATCAAAAAAGAAGATGTCAAATTAGTTGACGTTCGATTTATTGATCTACCAGGAATCCAGCATCACTTCAACGTTCCAGTTGAATCATTCGATGAAGCTGTGTTTACTGATGGATTAATGTTCGATGGATCTTCAATTCGTGGTTTCCAAGCAATTCACGAATCAGATATGAAATTGCTGCCAGTTCCTGGATCAGCATTTATCGATCCATTCCGAAAAGAAAAAACATTGATTATTAATTTCTCCGTGCATAACCCGGTAGATAACACTCCTTATAGTCGTGACCCACGCGGCATTGTTGCCAAAGCGGTTGAGTTCATGCGTTCAACTGGTATCGCAGATACTGCATTTTTTGCACCAGAAGCTGAGTTCTATGTTTTCGACGCAGTTAGATTCTCAACTGGAATCAATGAAGCGTTCCATCATATTGATTCTTATGAAGGGGCTTGGAATACCGGCGTTGAAAAAGATGCCGACGGAACTCCGAACCGCGGCTACCGCACTCGGGTAAAAGGCGGATACTTCCCGGTTTCACCAACAGATCAATACGCAGATTTACGCGACCAGATGGTGATGAACTTAGGAAAATCTGGACTACTTGTAGAGCGATCACACCATGAAGTTGGTACTGCTGGACAAATGGAAATCAATTACCGCTTTAGCGATATCTTGCAAGCCGGCGATGATTTAATGAAATTTAAATACATTGTTAAAAACACCGCTTGGCAAGGTGGCAAAACTGCAACCTTTATGCCAAAGCCACTATTCGGAGATAACGGTTCCGGAATGCACGTGCACCAATCACTTTGGAAAGATGGCAAACCACTTTTCTGGGGCGAAGGTTATGGCGATCTTTCAGATATGGCTCGTTGGTATGTGGGCGGCCTGCTAAAGCACGCACCTTCACTTCTTGCTTTCACTAACCCAACCGTTAACTCTTATCGTCGTTTAGTCCCAGGTTATGAAGCTCCAGTTAACTTGGTTTACTCAGCCCGAAATCGATCTGCTTGTATTCGTATTCCAATTACTGGATCGAATCCAAAAGCAAAGCGAATCGAATTTCGTTGCCCAGATCCATCATCAAATCCATATCTAGCATTCGCTGCAATGTTGATGGCTGGCTTAGATGGTATTCAAAATAAGATTGAGCCACCAAAGCCAGTTGATAAGGATCTCTACGAATTAGATGCAGCTGAGGCAGCGTCAATCCCACAAGTTCCAGGTTCGCTGGATGCAGTTCTAGATAATCTGGAACGTGACAATGAATTCCTCACTCGTGGTGGCGTATTTACTAAAGACCTAATCGATACTTGGATTTCATTCA
This sequence comes from Actinobacteria bacterium UBA7398, assembly GCA_002470135.1. Classification (GTDB taxonomy): domain Bacteria; phylum Actinomycetota; class Actinomycetes; order Nanopelagicales; family Nanopelagicaceae; genus UBA7398. The sequence continues at coordinate 24,507 of DKNC01000045.1, forward strand.
AACGTGAATCTGAAGTTGATTATGTCCGCTTGCGACCACACCCAGCCGAGTTCGAGCTTTATTTCGATCTCTAAAATTAAATAATCAAAAGAGGGCTGCTCGCGCGGCCCTCTTTTTATTTCTAAAACTATTTCTTTGTTCCAGCGGCTTTACTCTCAATTGTTACCACCATAAGTACGCCAATCACCACAATAGCCCCGCCAAATACATATGAGACCGAAATTTTTTCATGCAAGAATATCGCGCCGAGCGAAATTGCGATTACCGGATTTACATATGCATATGTTGAAATCAAGCCAATTGGCGCATTGCTTATTAACCAAACATAAGAGCTATAAGCGACAATAGAGCCGACCAAAGTTAAGTAGGTCCACCCCGCCCAAGAAGTCCTTGATGCGCTAAAGAATTCCGAGAATTTTTCACCAGTAGCTAATCCGGTCACAATTAGTAACGACCCGCCGGTGAGCATTTGATACATGGTTGAAATCATGGGGTTCTTAGGCATCGGAAAGCGCGGTGCAATATAACTTCCAAAGGACCAACCAATATTTCCAATCATGATTGCCATTGCCCAAAAAAACATCAAACCGGTGCTTGCGCCATTTAGCGGGCTAACACTTCCTGGCTTTAGAAGAAACGCGACACCGATAAATCCAATTACCACCCCTAGCCAACTCAAATTACTTGGCCGATCGTGGTCAACGGTACGAAAAATTGCAATCCAGAAAGGGAGCGCCGAAATAATTAAGGCTGCTATCCCAGTCGGTACATATCGTTCGCCGAGCGCTACCGATCCAATCGCAATTCCTAATAGCGTGCCACCCATTAACGATGCATTTAAAAATTCGGTTTTTGGAATCAATAGTGAACGCCAACCATTTTTTATCCCAAGTGCAACTATTAGAATTGCGGTAGCCGCGAGAAATCTAGTACCCATCGCCAATAGCGGTGGCATTGATTCAATTGCTAAGGCAATTCCGTAATATGTTGAACCCCAAATGATGTAGACCGACCAGAGCGATAGCCAAACTTTCGTTTTATTAGCATTACCTGAATTTGGCACAGCGCCATTGAACTCGTATTTCTCTAAAAATACCTAATCGGCACAGCCGAAAAATGTAATTCTCGACTCAGGTTAGGTTAGTAGTAGGCTCGTAAACCTATGCATAGCACGCCATTTGATCATCTACCGCTTAAAAATCCTGGAAAGCCGGAACTAACTTCGGTAGCGAATTTTCTATTTTGGATAATTCGTGGACAGAAGCGCGTACTCGCAACTGGAACTTTTTTCGGCGTATCGAATCTATTAAGCCTGGCAATTCTGCCTGGCGTACTCGGCCATGGCATTCAAGCAATAGCTGATGATGACCAAAAATCTTTACGGAAATGGGTTCTTGTTACGCTTTTGGTCGGTGGTACTCAAGCATTCACTGGCATCATGCGTCATAGAAGAGCAATCTCGAATTGGATGTCATGCGCAACCCGATTACAACAATTGATTAGTGATAAAGCAATTTCGTTAGGTGCAGATTTGCCCCGACTGGTTTCTACTGGTGAAGTTTCGGCAATTAACTCAAATGATGTTGAGCGAGTATCCGGCGCTTTTGATTTAATCCCAAGATTGATTGGGGCGTTCGTCTCATTTTTCTTCGTCGCGATCCTTCTAATAAAATCCTCGCCCACTTTGGGGATCATGGTTATCATCGGCGTACCATTAATGAGTTTGCTTATTGCACCAATCATAAAACCACTCCAAAGCCGCGAGTCAATTCAACGAGAGAAGTTATCGCGCTCATCAAATTTAGCTTCCGATACAGTTGCTGGTTTAAGAATCCTTAGGGGAATTGGTGGCGAAGCATCATTTCTAGCGAGGTTTCGCATTGCATCCCAAGAAGTGAGAGCTGCCGCAGTTCGAACTGCGAAGATGCGATCACTCCTTGAAGGCATGCAAATAATATTGCCGGGCGCGTTGATTGTTGGCGTTATCTGGGCTGGTGGATCTCTAGTTGCTCGGGGAGATTTAAAGGTAGGCGAACTTCTAGCTTTTTATGGCTATAGCTCGTTTTTAATGGTCCCGCTACAAATTATGACCGAATCCGCACAACGAATTACATCTGCGGTCGTTGCAGCGCGGCGAGTTATTAGATTGTTGAGCGTCGAAAATTTGCATACTTGGGGCAACGCGCAAGCTCCTAATATCTCGGGTGAACTAAAAGATTCGATTTCCGGGATTTCAATCGCTGCCGGCGAATTTGTCGGAATTGTTTGCGATGACGCACTGACTGCTGATGATATTTGTGATCGACTAGGTGGCTACCTAGATGCTGAGCAAGTTTTCATTGCAAACGCGTCTTTGCAATCGTTCACGCGAGAATCAATTCGGAGCGCAATATTTTCGCAAGAAAAAGAACCAGCCATTTTATCCGGAACCATAAACTCACATTTTGATGTCCCAGCTACCAAACGACTCTCAATTGATGAATCATTAACGGCCGCATCCGCAATGGATATTTTAGATTCGTTAGATGGCGATGGTTATAGCGCTGAAGTTGTAGAACGCGGTCGGACACTTTCCGGCGGGCAACGTCAACGACTCTCGCTTGCGAGATCGCTCTATGTAGATGCACCGATTCTTATTTTGGATGATCCAACCAGCGCAGTTGATGCTCATACCGAAGCGCGAATCGCCGCGCGATTACGAGAAGTAAGGAATCATCAGACCACGATTATTTTTACAACTTCGCCGCTAATTCTCGATCATACCGATCGGGTAATTCTCTTAATTAATGGCCATGTAAAAAACACTGGAACGCATCAAAATTTACTTACTGCAGATAACACCTACCGGGATTTGGTAGTGCGCGGCGAATGAAGTTCTTTAAACATATATATCCAAAGCCGGTTGATGAAAAACGGTTGCCAGCAAGTGCATACCCATCGCCGCCAGAAGACGCCGCGCGAATCGAAAAAGGTTTTGGATTGGAACGCGCTGCAAATCGATTGCCAATCGCAACCGAGAAAACTGTAAATAAGGAAATGTGGTCACTTTTATTGGCCAACAAAAATGGTTTTATTTGGGTAGCGGTTTTCCAATTATTTACCACCATTGCCGCTCTAATACCACCACGAGCATTTGGGAATTTGTTAGAGCGCCTGAAAACCGATCCGCAAAATGTTGTGTTATCGAAAACCATAATAATTGTGATTTCAGCTTTAGTTGTGCAAACACTACTTGTCTATCTAACTAAAGTGCGAGCTTCAATACTTGGTGAATTTGTACTTTCCTCCCTGCGCGAAAGGTTTATCGAACGAGCAGTCCAGCTACCGCCAAATGTTGTCGAACGGGCTGGCTCTGGTGAACTTCTTACTAGGACTACAACCGATATTGATAAAGTAACTTGGGCAGTCCGAGATGCTGTTCCAATTATCACAATCTGCTTAGTACAGATTCTTGGAATATCAGTTGCAATTGCATTTACAGCGCCAATCTTCTTTGCGGCAATATTTATTGGAATTCCATTTCTTTTCGCCGGAACCCGTTGGTATCTGAGACGATCACCACAGGCCTACCGCGTTGAATCTTCTTCTTATGCGATCGTCAATTCAGTCTTGATTGAAACGGCAGAATCAGGTCGCACGATCGACGCGCTTCGGTTAGGCGAAGAGCGGAGTTTGCGTACTCACGCCACAATTTCTCGTTGGTTGCAATGGGAACGTTATACATTACGCCTGCGCACTAGATGGTTTCCACTTGTTGAAACCAATTACATAATTCCAGTTAGCGCCGTTTTGCTAATGGGTTCTTACCTTTATCATGATAATAAAATATCGATAGCGCTTATAACCTCGGGGCTGTTATACGCCCAAATGTTGGCCAACCCAATAGAGCGCATGCTCTGGTGGATCGACGAATTACAAACTGGAAAAGCTTCACTCTCTCGACTTCTTGGTATTTATGAAATTGAAGAACGGGAAATTCGAAACGCTTCACCAGATGGCGAAGAAATTTCCGGCGAAAATGTCACATATGGTTATCGCGAAGGTCGCGATGTTTTAAAAAATCTTTCTTTCTTAGTTTCACCTGGTACGAAGTTAGCAATTGTTGGGCCATCGGGTGCTGGTAAATCAACGTTGGGTCGGTTATTAGCGGGCGTACAGCCGCCTAACCGCGGAAAAATAACAGTCGGTGGCGCTGAGATCGGTTATCTCCCAGTCGAGCAAGCCCGTACCGAAGTGGCTTTAGTAACCCAAGAACACCATGTATTTGTGGGAACGTTAAAAGAAAACGTAACGCTAGCGCGGCCGCAAGCAACCGATAATGAAGTATGGCGCGCATTAGCCGCAGTTGATGCCAGCGAATGGGCGAAGAATTTACC
>DKNC01000045.1:28894-67903 GCA_002470135.1 Actinobacteria bacterium UBA7398
TAGCGCGATTAGTGCTAGCTGATCCGCACACTTTAATTTTGGATGAAGCAACTTCCCTATTGGATCAAAAAGCTGCTAAACATTTAGAAGCCTCACTTGGAGCAGTACTTTCGGGCCGAACTGTGATTGCCATTGCACATCGCTTGCAGAGCGCGCACGATGCAGATCTGATTGCGGTTATTGAAGAAGGCAAAATTACCGAATGGGGATCACACGATGATTTGATGAAAGCTGATGGTGCATATGCAAAACTTTGGCGATCTTGGCGTGATGAGAATTAATTTGCTTTTGAATTCTTTCGATAAACAATTACTCCAAAAATTAAAGTTGCAATTATAAAAGCTGCGGCGAATCCTCGGTATGGATAACTCGCCGCTCGGTATGGATAACTCGCCGGCTCGTTGGTGCTTGCCGGGGTTGGTGAAGCCGCCGTATCTCTAGATGGATCAAATGTGAAATTAAAACTATCTTCTAATACATGGCCATCCTGCGCGACAACGCGATACTTAACGGTAACCAGGCCAAATTCCGCACTCTTCAATAACTTAGAAGTCACCGATATGCCGGTTATTGTTGCAACAGGTTCATTTAAGCGAATCCCAGACGCATCAAGTACTTCGATAAAATTTACTTCTCCTGCTGAAAATGTTTGTAACTCTTCGGCGAAATCAAGTTTTATTTCGATTGGCCATTCTGTTATTACGCTGCCAACAGCTGGGGTGCTCGAAACCAACGAGGTATGGGCAAAGGCCGTTGGGCCGAATCCGATCCCAAAAATCGCTAGAAATATCGAAACTACTGAAATCCGTATTTTTTGCATGCCCAAACCTTAAAGCAGTTTTCAATTTGCAGATGCGAATGATTTGCAATAACCTCTACCTATGCAGAGCAAAGCAGCCGAAAAGCGCTCACTACGAGCACATCTGCGCTTTGAGCGCAATGAAATCCCAGCTCTGGTTGGAACCATGGGAACAGTTCTCCTACTTCACCTACTTGGGTGGGGGCTCTTTATCTATTACAACTCAAACCCTAAATATCATTCAATTGTCGATGGCAAAGGCGCGCTGATTTATGCGGGTGCTGGTGCGCTCGCCTACTCCTTCGGGTTACGTCACGCATTCGATGCTGATCATATTTCAGCTATCGATGACACAACTCGATTGATGTTAGCAAAAGGAAAGAAACCACTTGGCGTTGGACTTTTCTTTTCATTGGGTCACTCAACAATTGTGCTTGCACTTTCAATTGCAATTGCATTTGCCGCAAAACAAGCTGCAAAATTTCAGGCAAATTTTGCCGAAACCGGCGGAATAATCGGAGCTTCGGTTTCTGGCTTCTTTCTCTATTTAGTTGGGATTTTAAATCTAGTTATCTTGGTCGGCGTAATCAAAGTATGGAAACAAGCAAAGAGCGGCAAGTTCTCCCACGAGCATCTAGAAGAGTTATTAAATGATCGCGGCTTGATGCGCCGAATCTTTCGCGGAAAATTCAAAAAAGGTTTTGATCATTCATGGCAGCTCTATCCAATCGGNNGCTACTGCCGCTGTGGGAACGGTGGGCGGCACTTTGCCACCGTTAGCGATCATTGCACTGCCGTTAATTTTTGCTGCTGGGATGTCGCTAATGGATTCACTTGATGGAATTTTTATGACTAAAGCTTACTCGTGGGCCTTCACTTCCCCGCTTCGGAAGATCTATTACAACCTAACTACAACTTCACTTTCAATCTTTGTTGCGCTAGTAATTGGCACCATCCAATTAACCTCAGTTTTAGCTGATAAAACCAGTATCGATAACTATCAGCCATTTACTTATTTTGCTTCAATCGATTTGGGTAAGGTTGGCTACTTTATCGTTGGAAGTTTCGTGTTGGCTTGGCTCTTTTCAGTTGTTGTATGGCGCTACGGCAAGTATGAAAGTAGATACTCTTCAGGCATCGCCGAGACCGAGCATCAGCACTCCAGCATTAAATTGGCAGAGTAGTTTTAATCTAGAAAGAAATCGAGCAAGAAATCTTTGGTTCCAGGTACGACTGCATACTTATCTAAATCGGTAATTCCTTCGGAAGCCAACAACTCATCGTCAACAAAGAAATTCCCGGTGCAATCAGTCGCTGGTCGATTGAGAATAATGTAGGCAGAGTCCGAGAGAATCTCCGGTTTGCGACAAGCATTCACATCGACGCCAGGAATCATTTGCAGCGCTGCAGTATCAATTGCAGTACGAGGCCAAAGCGCATTCACGGCAATCTTGTCGCGCTTAAATTCTTCCGACATTCCAAGAACGCACATGCTCATTCCATATTTTGCCATTGTGTAGGCAACATGATTTTTAAACCAGATTGGCCGCATCGATAATGGCGGCGATAAATTTAATATATGGGAATTTCCACCTTCGGACGCGCTCTTTCGAAGGTGTGGAATCACAGCTTGAGAAGTTAGAAAGGTGCCTCGAACATTTACATCAAACATCAAGTCAAAACGCTTGGCAGGTGTGACTTCAGTTTTAGTTAAATTAATAGCGCTAGCGTTATTAATCAAAATATCTAAACCGCCAAATTGTGCTGCAGCTGCCGCAACTGCTGCGGCAATTTGCTCCTCATCGCGTAAATCACATTGGATGGGCAAGGCTTTGCCACCAGCTGCCTCGATCTCTTTCGCTGCAGAGTAAATAGTTCCGGGTAATTTCGGATTTGGTTCGGCGGTCTTAGCCGCAATTGCAATCGAAGCGCCATCTTGTGCTGCTCGTAGCGCGATTGCCAATCCAATTCCGCGCGATCCCCCAGTGATAAAGATTCGTTTGCCGGCCAGTGACATATTTCTCCTTATTTTTTCGTAGTTTTATTCGCTAAGAATTTCATAAAGGCGGCTTGGGCTTCATCGGATTGCAAAGCCAATTTAAAAAGTTCGCCTTCAGCACGCATCACAGCGGTAACCGCATCATGGTGTCCGCTCTTCAATAGCGCCTTAGTTTGAATTACTGCACTAGGTGGCTGGTCCGCAATTGCAGTTGCATATTGTGCTGCAACCAAATCCGGGGTTTCCGAAATTTCGGCTACTAAGCCAACCTCTAGCGCGAATTTTGCATCAAATGGCTCGCCGAGTAAGAATACTTTTGATGCGCGTTGATGCCCGACAAGTTTTGGAAATAGATAACTAGAGCCGAACTCTGGTACTAAACCAAGAGTTACAAAAGGCATGGAAAAATTCGTATCTGGCGCGGATACCACTAAATCGCAGTGAAGTAATAACGTCGTTCCTATTCCCACGGCATTACCGTGAACCGAAGCGATAATCGGTTTTGGGAAATTGTGAACTGCCGATAAAAATTGCATCACTGGTGAGTTCTCTTCTAGCGGTGGATCGTTAAAGAAATCTCCGATGTCATTACCAGCTGTGAAGTGTTTTCCGGCGGCGGCAATGACCAAGGCTCTGACCCCAAAATCCCCAGCAGCTTCATTTATCTGATTCGCTAAGGATTGGTACATGGCACGAGTGATCGCATTTTGTTTTTCATGGCGGTTAAGAGTGAGTGTTAGCACTCCATTGTCAGTTTTGCTCAGGATCTCGCTCACCTGAGCATCGTAATGCAAGTGAATGTGAACTCAAACATGGAGTCGATTTAACCAAGCTCCGTGAATTCGCGACATAATCAAGACAAGTATTTCATGAATGAGCAACGGAGAGCCACCATGGAACATATGACGATATTGACCAGAGAACTTACGCCGTTCGAACACCTTGTCGCAGGTTTATTATGTGACGGGTTATCTAACTCAGCGATCGCTCGCGAAACTGCACATAGCGAGAAGGTTGTTGAGAACACTGTTTCCAGGATGTCTAAAGCCCTTGGCGTTAAATCTGCACCCGATATAAATATTCGAGTTTTAATTGCACTGGCTTATCGTGCACATTTTGGGGACAAAGCTTTTGATAAATTGGACGTAGCTTGTAGCCATTTGGTTCTTGGGCCAAATGGCGAACAAGTTTGTTCCCGTCATATTGAATAAAATTGAAACACTAATTAAGCTCAAGCATTTCTATTTTTTGTGACGCTTCTAACTTTTATTATGTGACCTATCTTTAAGTGCCATCACTCTATATAAATTACTTGGTGGTGGCACTCGCAAATCCGTACTCCCATTTGATCAATAGCGGGTTTGATAGGCATGAAGGAAAAAGAACCTTCAAGCAAAAATAACTTATCAAAAACTTTGGAGAGAAAAGTTCATGAAACGTAAGAGTTTTGACAGAATCGCAAGTTTGCTCGGTTTTGGTTTAGCAATTTTACTTTTAGTTGCTGCCAGCCTAATGAACTGGGGATATACTTTCGCAAATAGCCAAGTAACAGATCAACTTACTGCACAAAAGATATTCTTTCCGGCAGCAGGGTCGCCAGCCTTTAGTCCAGATAAATTTCCAGATATCCAGAAATATGCTGGCATGCAATTAACAACTGGAAAACAAGCGAAAGCTTATGCTGACAAATATATTGCGGTTCACCTACAAGGAATCGCTGGTGGGAAGACCTATTCTCAAGTTAGCGAACTGTCTCGTGCAAACCCCACTGATCCAGCTCTTGCCGGACAAGTACAAACGCTATTCAGAGGCGAGACTATTCGTGGAATGCTCGGATTTGCTTTTGCATTCTGGCAAATTGGGCAGATCGCTATGTATGGCACTTATGCATGTTTAATCGGAGGAATCCTGTTCTTGATGCTTTCAATCATGGGATTCATGCACCTTCGTCGTACTCCGGAGGATGCGACGGTATAGCTCCCTCTACTCTCCGTGAGGGAATAATAAAGAAACGGACCTGGGTATGTACCCAGGTCCGTTTCTTTATTTATTTAATTAACGTGCGATAGTTCCAGCAATAAACTCTTCCACCTTAACTCTTGCGGCTTCATCTGAATATTGCTCTGGTGGCGATTTCATAAAGTAGCTAGATGGCGAGAGCAACGGCCCACCAATTTTTCGGTCTAGCGCAATTTTTGCACAACGGAGCGCGTCAATGATTACGCCAGCAGAATTTGGTGAATCCCATACCTCTAATTTATATTCAAGGTTTAGCGGAACATCACCAAAAGCTTTTCCTTCAAGGCGAACATAAGCCCACTTACGATCATCTAACCATTGGATGTAATCAGAAGGTCCGATGTGAACATTCTTCTTACCAATATCGTAATCAAGTTGTGAAGTTACCGATTGCGTCTTTGAAATTTTCTTTGATTCAAGACGATCGCGTTCTAGCATGTTCTTGAAATCCATATTTCCGCCAACGTTTAATTGGTAGGTGCGCTCAAGATGAACTCCGCGATCTTGGAATAACTTGGCCAAAATTCGGTGTGTAATTGTTGCGCCAACTTGAGATTTAATATCGTCGCCAACAATTGGTAGCCCAGCTGCGGTGAATTTTGCAGCCCATTCTGGATCAGATGCGATGAATACTGGCAAAGCGTTAACGAACGCACAACCTGCATCAATTGCAGATTGAGCATAAAATTTTGCCGCTGTTTCTGAACCCACCGGCAGATAACAGATTAATACATCGATTTTCTTAGCTTTTAGATCAGCCACTATATCTACTGGGGCCGCAGCGGATTCTGCAATGGTTTCGCGGTAATAGCGACCGAGGCCATCGAGAGTGTGGCCGCGTTGCACTATTACGCCGGTTTTTGCAACCTCTGCAAATTTGATGGTGTTGTTTTCACTTGCCCACATTGCCTCTGAAATATCTAAGCCAACTTTTTTCGCATCAACATCGTAAGCTGCGATGAATTTAATGGAATTGATGTGGTATCCGCCAAGAACTGGGTGCATTAAACCCGGAATCTCTTTATCTATAGCGGCGTTTTGATAATAGGTAACTCCTTGGATTAGTGAATTGGCACAATTGCCAACACCAATAATTGCTACTCGGATTTCGCTACTCGGGTTTGCTTGGTTATTCACTTACTTTTCCTCTCGGTTGTGATCATTTCTTCTAGCCAGGTAATCTCGCGATCAACTGATTCCAATGTGTGGCGACGCCACTCAATTAAATATTTATCAAGGCCTACAGTGCCGCGTTCGATTTCGTCGTGCAGAACTTCAGATTTCTCTCTTAGCCTGCGCAATCGACCTTCTAAGATTCGCAATCGATTGGCAGTTGGAGTTGGACTAAAAAATGCAAAGCGAACTTCAAAACCTTCATCTTCCCAAGATTCAGGACCCGCCAACGCGGCACTCTTATTGAAACTCTTTTCGCCATTAGTTGTAATTTCATAAACAATTCGTACTCGGCGCGATCGCCCTTTTGCTGTAACTAATTTCTCTTCAATTAAACCGGCTAAGACCATCCGACGCAGTTGCGGATAGAGCACAGAGAACGAGAGCGCTCGGAATGGGCCATAGATTGCGGTTAATCGTTTCCGAAGTTCATAGCCATGAAGTGGGCCTTGGATAAGAAAACCCAAAAGAGCGAACTCCAAGGATTGGCTCCTAGAACGCATTTTGCCCTCCCATCAAAGCTCATATATCGAATAGATATATCGTATGGGTATCTAACTCGATAGGTTGAGCGAGCGCAACTTCTGACCGAATTCTCAGAATGTGGCGCGTCTACGGCCCAGTAACAAATTCACAGGTTTACCCTCGTTTTCTAGAGCTTGCCAACGATGGCGCTCTAGACAGGGGTAAATCGCATGAGTCTTCTCTCATGGAAAATCCACGGAACCGGTAAGACGATCTCATCAGGTGAGGTCGTATCTACAGATGAGCGATTGAGCTGGCCGCGCACCATTGGTGTCGGCTTACAACACATCGCGGCAATGTTCGGCGCAACCTTCCTCGTACCAATCATTACGGGCCTGCCGCCAACTACAACGCTATTTTTCTCAGGTATCGGAACACTTCTATTTTTAATCATCACTCAAAATAAGCTTCCAAGTTACCTTGGTTCTTCCTTTGCTTTCTTAGCCCCAATTGCGGCATCAGTTAAGAGCGATGGCATGGCCACAGCTCTTGGTGGCGTAGTTGCAACCGGAGTAATCCTTGCAATCATCGGTTTAATCGTTCGCTCTTCTGGAACCGGTTGGATTGATTGGTTATTACCACCAGTTGTAACTGGAACCATTGTTATGGTTATTGGCTTAAACCTGGCTGGCGCTGCAAAAAATAATTTTGCTGCTGGTCCGGTTGTTGGCGTAATTACACTCGCATCAATCGCACTTATCTCAGCCTTCTCCCGCGGTTTCCTCGGTCGCATTGCGATCTTCGCTGGACTTGTAGTTGGTTATGTAGTTGCGATGTTGATGGGTGATGTAAATACTGATGGCATCTCCGCTGCGAAGTGGATTGCAATGCCAACTTTCACGAGCCCAACATTTAATATGAGCGCAATCGTGCTCTTCTTGCCAGTAGTACTTGTACTTATTGCCGAGAACGTTGGACACGTAAAAGCTGTTTCAGCAATGACTGGCAAGAACCTTGACGATCAAATGGGTAACGCCCTTTTCGCTGATGGTCTTGCAACAACTCTCGCTGGTGCCGGTGGCGGATCTGGAACAACTACTTACGCAGAAAACATTGGCGTAATGGCTGCAACCCGGGTTTATTCAACAGCTGCTTATTGGATTGCTGGCCTAGGCGCAATCGTGCTTTCGATCTGTCCTAAATTCGGCGCAGTTCTAAGTGCAACTCCAGTTGGCGCACTTGGCGGAGTTGGCGTTGGACTATTCGGAATGATCGGTGTGCTTGGTGCTCGGATTTGGATTGAAGGACGTGTTAATTTCAGCGATCCAACAAACTTAATCATCGCAGCTTCAGCGCTCATAATCGGTATTGCAGATATGTCATGGACTAGCGGTAACTTCACATTCAACGGCATCATTAATGCAACTTTGGTTGCAGTTGTTGGATATCGAGTACTTAGCACCATTGCAAAATCTCGCGGTACAAATCACTAGTTAAAGCGGTACAAAAACGCACAGGGCTTCGGCTCTGTGCGTTTTTTAATTTTAATAAGTGTTCTAGACTCCATCAATGGTTTTCGAAGTTCCAACTAGATTTGGCGAGTATTTAATCGCTGCAATTATTATCATGTTAGCTCCTGGCCCAAGTGTTCTCTTCACCATCGCCCGCGCAATTTCTTGGGGCCGAGCAGCCGCAGTTGCAACAGTTTTAGGCAATGCGCTCGGAATGTTTATTCTCTCTTTGGTTGTTGCATTCGGGCTTGGTCCAATATTGCAACGCTCTGACGCAGCTTTTCTATTTGTGCAAATTGCTGGTGGTGGTTATCTGATTTACCTCGGTATTGATGCCATCAGAAAGAGCGTTCTTCATGCTGAAGATATGATCAATGTGAATGAAGGCAAACCAACTATTTTTAAATCGATTCGAGACGGCTTTTTTGTGGGAGTTTTAAATCCCAAAGGTTTAGTATTTTTCGCCGCCATCTTGCCCGGCTTTGTTGACCACGACAGCAATTCCATCATTTCGCAGATAGTTTTGATGGGCGCAACTTTCGCCATCTTGGCGTTTTTCTCAGATAGCACTTGGGGTTTGATTGCCGGAACGATTCGAGAATCGCTTGCAACCAAGCCAGTGCGTTTGGTTAAAATGCGAAAATTTGGCGGTTTAGTGATGATCGCTCTCGGATTATTTACAATTTCAACTGCGTTCTAAGCCTAATTCTCAGCAGCGTGGCGAGCTCGCAATATGTCAGTGGCTAACGGCAGACTAACGCCATGGCAACTTCATCATTTGATAAACCGGCAAGTAAAGCGCGCGAATTCATCAGCCCTAGCGATTTAACTTTCTCTTGGGATGGTTGTCATCGTTGCCTCTGGCTTAATTACAACCACGGTGTTAAAGCGCCACTCTTCATGCCACTTGTTGGCGAACTCTCTGCAATGCAAGAAGCCCACTTCGATGCAGTTACATCTGCTCTGGTAACTCCGGCATTGCCAAGCGGAAAAGTTCATAGCCGTGGTGGTTGGGTTAAATCAACGCCAATCGTTGTAAATGGCTCGGCTTCACCTTATGCAGTGCGTGGAAAATATGACCTACTTATGGAATTTGATGATGGCACGTGGGGCGTTATCGATTGCAAATTTCAAGGACGCGATAGCGATAAAAGTGATTTCTACTCGCCACAACTTGAGGCGTATGCGTATTCCCTTGAGAATCCCGCATCGGGTCCAGCAAAAAAAGTTTCGGTACTTGGATTACTTGTTTGGTCACCAGTATCCCCCGTTGGCGATCCAGTAGCTGGATACTCGCTGAAACTTAAGAGTTCTTGGCGTCCGATTGAACGGAACCCAAAATCATTAGAACGGCGCTTAACCGAGTTTATAATGGTTATTTCTGGCCCAACTCCGGAGCGAGATTCTGGTTGCGAACAATGCCGTTATATTTCCAAACGCCGCGAAATTTTCGGCGGCGAATAATTTAATCCTCTTCTACTTCATCACTCATCTCGGTCTTACGCTTAGTTGCGTACATCTCTACATATTCCTGACCAGAAAGCGCTTGAATCGTATTCATGATTCGATCGGTAACTTCACGCAAAACTTTTTGGTCTGTTGGATCACCATAGTTTTCAAAGTAGAGCGGTTCTCCAAAAATCATCTCCACCCGACGAACTTTCGGCACTACTTGACCGGTAGGTTGAATCTCGGCGGTATTAAACATTGCTACCGGAATAACGGGCGCACCAGATTCAATAGCTAACCGTGCAATTCCAGTTCTGCCTTTATAAAGACGGCCATCGGGCGAACGCGTTCCTTCAGGATAAATTCCAATGCAATCGCCGCGCTCCAAGACTCTAAGCCCGGTAATAATTGCCGCTTCACTTGCGCGACCACCAGAACGATCGACCGGAACTTGTCCTAGCGCGATGAAAGTAATCTTCTTTATGAACCCTTTGAGCCCAGGGGAAGTGAAATATTCGCTCTTAGCCAAGAAGGTAACTTTCCGTGGAACTACTAGCGGCATAAATATCGAATCGCTAAACGAAAGATGGTTTGAAGCGATGATCAATGGCCCGAGATGGGGAACATTTCTTAACCCTTTAACTTTAGGTCTAAACAATCCCATCAGGATTGGCGAGAGAAACGCTTTCAAAAGCGCATAGGCCACATTTTCACCTTGCACTACTTCAAGCTTCTTTCGGAAGCTGTGCTTCTTTCGCATCGCCATAGGGTCTTAATTTAGGGCTAATCCATAGTGATATGACACCATCTGAGCGTGAGCGATATCCCAAACTCAGCTGGATTCGAACTTTCGGGCGGGAAAATTGGGGTTTTAGTTATTCATGGCTTTGGCGGATCACCGGTTTCGGTTCGGCCATGGGCAGAATCTTTTCAACAATCGGGTTACACCGTTTCAGTGCCACGACTTCCCGGGCATGGCACAAATTGGGAAGATTTAAATTTAACAACAGCCGCAGATTGGTTTAGCGAGGTCGAGAAAAGTTTCGTAGAACTTCGCAGTAAAAGTGATCGAGTTTTTGTGGCAGGTTTTTCGAATGGTGGTGCGCTCGCACTAAGGCTCGCCCAAATTCGTAGCGCTGAGATTGAAGGTTTAATTTTATTGAACCCGATAATTCATGACCGCCGATTATTTATGAAGTTACTACCAATAATTCGTTTTCTTAGGCCATCTATAAAATCTGGACCGTCAGATATTGCTAAACCAAATCCACCGGTACACAGTTATAGAACAACAGCAATGCACGCACTTTACTCAGCTAGAAAATTTTGGCGGATCGCGGAACGAGACCTTTATTTAATTGATTTACCGCTAATGATTGGTTACTCCATTAATGATCATGTGGTCGATCCCGAAAATGCCGATACTATAATTGATAATGTAATGTCGGTCGATATCCGTGAAATCATTTTTGAGAAATCATTTCACAATGTTTCACTTGATTATGAATCTGAAATATTAAACGAAGAATCAAACCAATTCATTCTTGATGTCTTAACGGGCGAGCTGGCCCGAGGCAGTTATGAATATGGTGATGAAGATGGTAATGAATACGGCGATGAAGACGAGCGTGAGTTAATCGATGCTGAATTTAATGCCATCGTTTCTGGGTTATCTCTCGACGAATCTGCCCCCACAACATATCTCGATGAATTAGATAGCTCGGCGAAAGTAGAATCACATATCGAGCGCAATATGTATGCAACTCCAAACCGGTTACCAAAATTTAAGAAGAATCAGCGAATCGCAATAGCCGCGTTAATCGCCGGACCGATTTATCTAATTAGTTATCTAGCCACAGATTTTGATCCATTTGGTTTAGGTACATGGCCAGGAGTCTTAGCGGTATTGGGCGGCGGGGTAACGCTATTTACCCAAATGGAACATCGTGAAATCGACGAAAGTGATGATGGCGCAATTCTGTGAATAAACCATTTAGATGGGGCGTAATTAGCACCGGTGGAATAGCTCGAACTTTCGCAACTGATTTAAAATATTTGAGCGATCAAGTAGTACATGCAGTTGGTTCGCGCAATATTGAAAATGCAACTAATTTTGGAAATGAATTTAATGCAAAAGCTTATGGATCTTACGAAGAACTAGTTAATGATCCAGATATCGATGCCGTATATATCGCTACTCCCCACCAACTCCATTTCGCTAACACGATCATGGCGCTAAGCGCTGGAAAGCCAGTTCTCTGCGAGAAGCCATTCGCAATCACATCCAATCAGGCAGGTGAAATGATTTCATTGGCAAAGGAGAAGAATTTGATGCTGATGGAAGCGATGTGGACTCGATTTCTTCCGCACATTACTAAAGTACGAGAGATATTGCGTTCTGGAATATTGGGAGAAATTAGAACAGTTTCAGCAGATCATGGCCAATGGTTTGCAAATGACCCAGCATTTAGACTATTTAATCCAAATTTGGCAGGCGGCGCTCTTTTAGATCTGGCAATCTACCCAATCTCTTTTGCGCATTTAATTCTCGGGGTCCCAGAAGAGATAATCTCGTCATCATTGCCGGCTTTCACTGGAGTAGATGGACAAACTTCTGCTTTATTTAATTATGCAAACGGCGCCCAAGCAATCATTAATTCTTCACTTTTTGCAGCCACCCCATGCCGGGCATTGGTATCTGGCACTTTGGGTTGGTTAGAAATTGACCGAACTTTTTACGCTCCTACTTCGATGAGAACAGTGATTAGAAAAGGTGAAACAACTGAATATCCGCGCAATTACATTGGTGTAGGTCATCGTGAGCAGGCAGTTGAATTTGCAAGGTGCGTAAATGCTGGATTAACTGAGTCACCACTTCTCACTCTCAATGAAACTTATGAAATCATGAAGTCGGTAACAACTATTAAAAATCAAATTGGGCTTAAATATCCTTTTGAAGTTTAGTTTCTAGCTAAATCTGCCACTCCCACCAAGCCCGCATCGTTTCCTAAAGTTGCCGCGATAATTCTCGGATACGGGTGTTTTCCATTAAATGGCATATAACGATCCATATATTCACGCGTAGGTTCGAGCAATATCTCGCCAGCTTCAATTACGCCACCTCCGATAATTACGCAAGCTGGGTCTAGTAAAACTGAGAGCGTTGCGATACCCGCGCCTAACCATTGGGCTGTGGTGTTGAATGCAGCAAGCGCAACCGGGTCGCCTTTCTCTGCCGCTTTAGTGATGTGATGTCCAGTTAATCCTGCAATTGTGCCATCGCCAAGTGAAAGTAAATTCTTAGCTAAATCTGGTGAAGCGCTAATTGCTTCGCGTGCATGTCGCAATAACGCATTGCCAGATGCATATTGTTCAAAGCATCCTCTCGCACCGCAACCACATAAGTGGCCTTCTGGTACTACTCGCATATGTCCAATCTCTGCGGCGATTCCAAAAGCTCCGGTGATTAATTTTCCGTTTATAACAAATCCGCCGCCAAGACCGGTTCCAATAGTTAATAGCGCAAGATTCTCTTCACCCTTACCAGCCCCGAACTTAAACTCTCCCCATGCCGCGCAATTTGCATCATTTTCCAAAACTACTCTTGCGCCAATTTTGGTTTCAAGTTGTGAAACTAATGGCACGTTATTCCAATTTGCAATGTTTGAAGTTGCAAGTAAAGTTTTGCGATCTGCCGAAATAAATCCAGCAGCCGAAACTCCAACTGCTGCAACTTTATGTTTTTTAGATAGCTCGATCGCTACATCAGCAATAACTTGAGTTAAATCCGCGCCACCTTGAATTGGGGTATCGCGTCGACTCTGTTCAATAATCTTTCCAGAAGAATCAACCACCCCGCCAAGCACTTTCGTGCCGCCAACATCAACACCGATAGTCAGTGCAGACATTTACGCTTCTGCGCGTTTTTTCAATTGAGAGAGTGCGAGGTCCACAGTTGATTGCTCGGTCTTCTTTCGCATCATCTCTGGAACTGGCATGGAAACTTTTACGACTAATTCATAAGTGACATCAGTTGTGTCATCGCCATTATCTGAAATCAAATAAGAGCCAGCCATCTCGGTTAATAGGTCTGCCTCTTCAAGCGCGAAACTGAGAGATTCTGGTGCTTTGCTCCAATCGTAAGAAAGGGTTACGCGGTCCTTCATTACTCCCGCATCGATCACCATGGTTACCTTCGTTAGGCGACCATCGCTGCCGGTTTCATCTGGAGTCACAGATTTGATGGTGGTGGTCCAACTTGGATACCCCGCTAAATCAAATAGCAGCTCTCGGACTGTCGCCGCTGGCGCTTCAATTGTTACCTTAGATTTCGATGCTTCGCTCATGCGAGAAGTTTACCTCTCCCCATTCTCGGAAATGACCGCTACCTTATGAGCATGAATGAATACTCAGTCAAGACCATGGAGCCAGTTCCAAGTACTGGAAATCTCACAAACCTAGTGTCGGATCGAGCGCGTTTTGAACCAACTCGCACCATGCTCTCACGTCCATTAGGTGAAGGTTGGCAGAAAGTTTCCGCCAGTGAGTTTGATGAAGAAGTTAGGGCTACCGCTAAAGGTTTGATCGCTGCTGGAATTCAGATTGGCGACCGCGTAGCAATCATGGCCCGCACTCGGTATGAGTGGACCATTTTAGATTTTGCAATTTGGTACGCAGGCGCTGTCGTAGTTCCAGTTTACGAAACCTCTTCGGCAGAACAAATCGATTGGATTCTAACTGACTCAAGTTCGGTCGCCATTATTGTAGAGACACCGACGCATAAAGAAGCTGTCGAATCCGTAAGCAAGCCAACTTTAAAAAATATCTGGACCATGACCGACAATGTGCTTTCGCAATTAGCAAAACTAGGTGAAAACGTTGCTGATGCTGAAATTGAAGCACGTCGAAACGCGTTAACGCCAGAAACACTTGCAACTTTGATTTACACATCTGGTACAACCGGAAAACCTAAGGGTGTCCAATTAACGCATGGCAATTTCATATCGGAGTGTGGAAACGTAGTTGCAGGCGCTAGTGATTTATTTCTAAAACCAGGGGGATCTACGCTGTTGTTCCTGCCAGTTGCGCATGTATTCGGCAGAATGGTTGAGATCGGCGCGATTAGAGCTGGATTACATTTGGCACATTGCAGTGATCCAGTTGGTAAATTAATTCCAGATTTAACTTCCTTTAAACCAACATTCGTACTTGCTGTTCCTAGAATTTTTGAAAAAGTTTACAACGGCGCCGAAGCTAAAGCGGAAGCGGGCGGTAAAGGCGATATTTTCCGTAAAGCCGCAGCTGTCGCTGTCGCATTTAGCGAAGGTCTCGATTCCGGAAAAATCTCGGTAGCGCTCCGCATTAAACATGCGCTCTTTGACAAGTTAGTTTATTCAAAAATTCGCGCCACCCTCGGTGGTCGAGTTGAAGCAGCGATTTCCGGTGGTGCGCCTCTCGGTGCGCGGTTAGGACATTTCTATCGCGGCGCTGGAATTCGCGTATTAGAAGGTTACGGATTAACCGAAACTACTGCTGGTGCAACCCTTAATTTAACTTCGGCTCATCGAGTAGGTTCAGTAGGAAGACCAGTACCAGGCACCACAATCAAAATTGATGATGATGGTGAAGTATTAATCAAAGGCGCGATCGTAATGAAGGGTTACTGGCAAAACGATGCCGCTAATAAAGAATCACTTACAGCCGATGGCTTCTACCGTTCTGGAGATTTAGGTAAAATAGATAACGATGGCTTCCTTTCAATCGTAGGTAGAAAGAAAGAATTAATTGTTACCTCTGGCGGTAAAAATGTGGCACCTGCTGTGCTGGAAGATCGGCTTCGCGCCCATCCATTAGTAAGTCAATGTATGGTCGTAGGCGACAATCAGCCTTACATAGCAGCGCTAGTAACAATTGATCAAGATGCACTTAAAGCTTGGTCCGCTGCGAATAAGAAGACCGGTGCTTCGTTCGCTGAATTAACTAAAGATCCTGATTTGAATGCGGTTGTCCAAACTGCAGTTGACGAAGCGAATAAGGCGGTCAGTCGAGCTGAATCGATTAGAAAGTTCACTATCTTGCCGATTGATTTCACGTTAGCTGCTGGTCACCTAACTGCAAAACTCTCGCTAAAACGACACGTTGTTGCAGAAGAGTTCGCAAAGGAGATTAACGAGTTATTTGCCTAACGGCAGCGAAAAATTAAGAATTGCGCACGATCTTCATGACGGCGTCGTTCAAGATTTAGCTGCGCTTGGATATGCAATTGATTCGGTTATCGGTAATCCCAGTTTAACTCCCCAGTTGCGCTCCGAACTTAGAGAAATCCGCCTAGAAAGTTCGCGCATTACTGCTGCCTTTAGAAATGAAGTTCTGGCGCTCTTAGATGATCAGCCTGAAATATCAACTCTGATTAAAGATAAATTAGCAAAGTTTGGCATCGAATTTTACTTACCAGAACCACTCCCGCAATTCGCATCAAAAATGGATCGTCAAGTAAAAAAATTGATTTTAGAGATTGTAAATAACTGCATAGCGCATGCAAGCGCCACAAAATTTTCGCTTACATTTAAGGTACTCGAATCCGAGATTGAAATTACTTTGCAAGATGATGGAAAGGGCGGCGTAATTTCAAAGCCCGAGCATCTAGGCTTAAGCAGTATTGAAATCCGCGCGCTTGAACTTGGCGCTAGTATCGAAAGAGTCGATACACCCAAGGGAGTCACTTATATTTTATTAATTCCGGTTAATTAATGATAACCGTCCTCGTAATTGATGACCACGCGATCGTCCGTGAAGGGCTAAAGCGTGCGATGACTCAAGATCCACAAGTGAAAATAGTTGGCGAAGCAGCCTCAAAGCGCGAGGCATTCGCACAGATTGCCCACCATAACCCAGATGTAATCGTAGTTGATTTACATTTACCAGATGGTAGTGGCCTCGACATCATTAGGTGGGCTAGAAGTAATTCAAAAAAAATTGGAATCGTAGTTTTAACAATGTCCGACTTGCCAGAATACATAGTCGCATCACTCGATGCCGGAGCAAGTGCTTTCGTCGAGAAAGTCGCACCGATTAGCGAAGTTACTGCAGCAATACACCATTCGCATAAAGCGCCACTTTCATTTACCACGCGCAGATTGGTAGATGTGTTAGCGGTGAAACGCAATCGCCATGGTTTAACCGGACGGGAAATTGAGGTGTTAGAGCTATTACCACTAGGTGAAACTGTTACAAATATGGCGGTCAATCTCTTTGTAAGCGAATCAACGATTAAGACACATCTGGCTGCTATCTATCGGAAATTCGGCGTTAATAATCGGATGCAAGCAATAAACGCGGGTCGTCGCAAAGGTTTACTTAAATAGGATTTGGTTAAATCGGTCTGACCAAATCTGCCAATTCCATTTTTCATTTACCCACTTATTTCCAAAAGCACCCATCTCCCGCCGCAGCGCTGGATCAGTAAGAATTCGGATAGCTGCATTAGCAATTTCATCAATGCTTTCACCATCAACTAAGTATCCAGTTTTACCTTCGATTAAAGCTTCCGATGCGCCACCAGAATTTCCAACGATTGTGGGGATTCCGCAAGCGCTTGCTTCTAAATATACGATTCCTAAACCTTCAACTTCTAGACCTGCTAGGCGATTTCGTGCTGGCATCGCAAACAAATCCCCTAACGCGAAATAGCGCGGTAATTCTTCATGAACTATTCGCCCAACAAAAAATACGTTTGTATCCATATTGTGTTTTGAAACTAACGATTTGATTTCTTCTCTATGTGGTCCAGTTCCTACGAGTAATAGCGCTGTATTGGGAACTTTATCCAGAATTTTTGGGAGCGCTTCAATCAATCGATCCTGCCCTTTGCGATGTACGAGTCGACCTACTGAAACAATGGTGGGGCGATCATGAATCCCAATTTCATTAGCTAAGACCGGATCTTTTGCGCTCGGAATAAAGTGTGCGACATCGATTCCGGGGAGAATTTTTACCATTTTAGCTTTTGATTTTTTACCTAGCGCTTTGCCGATTGCGGTGCCGGTGTAATCTGTTAAAAAAGTTAAGTGGTCGACATTCCTAGCGATTAATTGCAGAATCCATTTGAATGGATAAATTTTAGCCCACCAGACTTCATGGCCTTGCGTCATCGCCACAATATGCTTTGCGCCAGCTTTACGTAAGATTGGCGCCATCACGGCAAGCGGAGCGGCTGCGCCGAACCAAACTCGTTCAATTCCGTTAGATTTCAAAATTTGCTTTACCGCGTTATTTACTCGCGGAGTGGGTAAAAGCACTTTCATTCGATCTCTAATTACCGTTACGCCGTACTCGCGTAGCCAATATTGATCATATTCTTTGGTATCACCCTGATTTGACGTGTAAACAGTGGTTAATCCAGCTGGAATTCGCTCCAACAAACCAATAATAAAAGTTTCGATGCCGCCAGCACGCGGCCCAAAATCGTTGGTGACTAATAAAACTTTCTCGTCGTTATAAACGGCGTGCTCCTACATATCGCTTCGAGCCTAAACTATCTCCAAAACTTACAACTTTTACCCGAGCTCCAGGTCTGGGTGCATGCACCATTTTGCCGCCGCCGAGGTAAATACCCACGTGTGAGATCGGTTTGCCGAAGAAAACTAAATCGCCGGGAAGTAATTTATTGCGCGCGATAGATTTTCCATAGTTGGCTTGTGCTCTAGAGGAGTGCGGAAGCGATACGCCTGAGGCTTGGAATGCCCGCATAGTTAAGCCAGAACAATCCCAGCGCACCGGGCCAGCCGCTCCAAATACATACCGATCGCCGATTTGTTTAAGTGCAAACCGGAGCGCAATTCCAGCTCGTCCAGAAATATTATTTGCAGTCGCGGCATCTTCCAGTGAAGTTTTTTGGTCAGCATCTTCGGAAGCTTGTTGCGCAGCTAAAATTCTTTCACGGTCAGCTTTTTCAAGTTTTGCAAGTAGCTCCTCTGCCTGAGCTAATTTGCTCTGCGCAGCTTCCATTTGAGCAGTCAATCGCGCTTGAGTTGCTTTTACTAAAGCTAATTTGTCATTTACGGTCAAGGTGGTTGCAGTTAATCTCTGCGTTGCGGCAGTGAACTTCCTAAGTTGGATTGATTTCTTCCGAGTGATCGCTTCGAGTGAACCCGCTGAAGTTAAAAAGAGAGTTGGATTAGAAGAAAAAAGTAATTCAAGGCTCTGGCTAAGCCCGCCGGATTTGTATTGAGCGATTGCAATTGCACTTAGCGATTTTTGTAGATCGCTAACATTTCCTTGTTGGGTAGCAGCTTTTGCTTGTACGGTTTTAAGAGTTTTATTGAGTTTAGCTAATTCGACTTTTGCGGCTTGCGCTCCTTCGGCTGCCATTGCCGCTTCTTCTTGTAGCGCTTCTACCTTCGCTTGTACATCTTTGAGATTTGCGGCGTTGGCGCTAGGTACGAGTGCAAAAATCATGGCGCAACTAACCAGCCCAACCCCAACCCGTACCAACTTCGCTCTTCTCACCAAAAGAGGCTAACGAGGTCGAGCCTTAGACCTCAAGCCGAGAGCATCAAATTGCCTGTGAATTTTCACCGAAACGGAGTGGCGGAACCATGCCACGCGAGGATAGGAGCGCAATCGCTGAATTCTCGCTCTCAGAGAGCTCGGGCAACTTATTTGGGAGTGGATTTAGCAGAACTGAGATAACGCAATCATTACAGGCTATATCTCGCATGGTGCAGGTATCGCAATCTATGATCATTTGAAAATGGTACGACCGACCACTGACAAGCAATGGCGAGTTATGAAAAGGCATGAAGAGATATTTGCTAGATATGGTGGGCTCGTGAATGTGAGCGTTCGAGCCAATTTAGTTCTCGGAAGCGATGGCGCAACCACGCTAAATGGCAGCTCCGCCGCTCTGAGTTCGGCTAAAGATCGAACCCGATTTCATGCGATGCGCGCCGAATTTGATGTGATTGTAATTGGTGGCAAAACCGCCATAACCGAGCCATACCAAAAAACCCCAATTCCGCTTGTTGTGGTCTCGCGCAATCTTCTGATTCCAGAATCGCTAACTACTAATCCCATACTTTTCTGGTGGCAAATTTCTCCGGCAGCAGCTATTGCAAAATGTTTAGCAGAATTTGGGAACCGAGTTTTAATTGAGGGCGGCCCAAATTTCTTGATAGCGGCGCTACCTGAAATAACTGAGTTCGCCATTACCCGAACCAAAATCTCTGGCGGTGAAAATAAGGTTGATCTCACAAAATTATTGAGTGAGTTCACACTTGTCAGCGAAGAAGTGCTACCAGATGAAATTTTTCAAATATTTAAAAGAGTTAATTAAGCTAGCGAAATCATCACAACACCAATTATTGCGAAGAGAATTCCAAGATATTGTACCTTGTGGAGCCGTTCGTGCAGGAATTTAAATGCCAATACTGAAGTAACAATTGGGAAGAGCGAACCAAGCACCATCGCGATTGAGACTAAGCCTTTAGTTGTTGCTAAACCTAATAAATAATTCGCTAGGAAATCCGCGACCCCGATAAAGGCCAACATTGGTAAATCTTTTAATTTGAATCCACCAATCTGGCGGTAGCGCAGCGCAATTAAAATGCAGATTGAGACCGAAGTTACGCGCATCATCGTCATGGTGAGTAGCGGGCTAGTTTCTGAACCTTTTGCCATGAAAGTTAAAGCAATACCAAAGCCAAAAGTTGCACCAAGTGCATAAAAAAGTGGTTTAACTGGTAATCCATTATTTAACTCTGGCCCACTCGCGCAGAATCCCCCAATTAACGCAATCACCATTCCTAGTAATTGCAATCGCATCGGCCGTTCGCCACCAATTAACGCAATCGTAAATGGCAGCAACGCGCCGAGCGAGCTAATCGGCGAGACAACTCCCATACGACCGGTAGCAAGCCCTGCATAAAATGATGTGAGCCCTAAAAATCCAGCTATGCCCGCGATTATTCCGGGTAAAAAATATCCATTCCAATCAAGAGTTGGTGCAATATAAGAACCAGAAATCAAAACTATTGCAGTGCCAAAGAGCAATCCGATTGATTGTGAAACTCCAGTTACTGCAATTGATTTGAAGCGTTTCGAAAGATTACCGCCGATGAAATCCGCAGTGCCCCAGAGCACACTTGAAACTAACGCTAATAGCGATCCCATGGAGGCAAAGGCTACCGCTCGCGCCTCCCTTAAATGGCGGGTAAGTACTTTTACCCTTATCTAATGGACCAACCTTTCAAATTCACTAAGTACGATAAGTACTTTGATGACTTTGTGATGCAGATGGAAGCCTTTGTGCCGCGCCCCGAAATTGAATTAGAAGAAGTCCCAGCGCCGCAAAAATTAGCACCGCGTGCTTATGCAGTTGTTGGAGATGTCGCACTTGATGAGAATGATGATGTCGCAACTGGCCGATTTGTGTTATTGCTCGATCCAGAAGGTCAAGAAGCTTGGGATGGAAATTTTCGCTGTGTTACTTTTGTGCGAGCTGCGATTGATTCTGAGATGGCAAGCGATCCGATGTTGGCCGAAGTAGGTTGGACATGGTTTTTAGAATCGTTAGCTAAGGCAGGGGCAGACTTCCGTTCGCCTAGTGGCACAGTTACTCGAGTTGCGAGCAAATCTTTTGGCCAACTTGTAGGTACTGACGATGACTCCGAGATCGAAATTCGAGCATCTTGGACTCCAACCGAGCCATCGCAATTAATGTTCCACGCAAAAGCCTGGATGGAATTATTAGCAGTTACATCAGGGCTCGCACCGCTTCCGGAAGGCGTTAGCTCGCTCGGGCAAAATCGTCGCTAATGGCTAAACCTTTACTAAAGCCTGTTGGCGGCACGCCCCGAATAATCGCAACAGATTCCGCCTTTGCGGAAGCAGTAACAACAATTATTTCTGGTACCGGTCCGATAGCAATTGATGCTGAGCGCGCTTCTGGCTATAGGTATAGCCAACGTGCATATCTAATTCAAATAAAACGAATTGGCGGCGGGCTACATTTAATCGATCCCATTCCGTTAGCAAAATCGGATACCGCTAAAGCGCAAATCCAAAAACTTAATGATGCTTTAGCTGATGTTGAATGGGTAATTCATGCCAGCACCCAGGATCTACCGTGTTTGCGAGAATTCGGATTAGCGCCAAAACTACTATTTGACACTGAATTAGGCGGTCGATTAGCTGGGTGCGAGCGAGTTGGCTTAGGACCACTAACCGAAGCGCTCTTAGATTTAACGCTTGCAAAAGAACATAGCGCAGTTGATTGGTCATATCGCCCATTACATCCAGAATGGCTTAACTACGCGGCGCTGGATGTTGAAGTGCTCTTGGATTTAAGAAACGCCATAGAAAAATTGTTGAGCGATCAAGGAAAATTAAAATGGGCTAGCGCAGATTTTGCCGCGATACTTGCAGCGCCACCAACTGCGCCGCGGAAAGATCCATGGCGTCGGACTTCGGGGATGCACAAAGTTAAAAACCGTAGAGAGTTAGCCATTATTAGAGAGCTCTGGTTAACGCGTGATGGGGTTGCAAGAGAAATTGATTTAGCGCCAGGTAAAGTTTTAAATGATGCGCTGATTATCGAGATTGCACTTGCAAAACCAAATTCGCTATTGGAGCTAACTTCGATCCCCGCAATCTCTAATCGCCTGCGAAGTGAAGAGCAGAAAAGTTTTATCCCAACTTGGTTTGCCGCCCTAGCGCGAGCGCAAGCGTTACCAGAATCAGATTTGCCAGAAAGTAAAACTATTACCGATGCGATGCCGCCAATAAAAGTTTGGCGCGATAAATTTCCGCTACCCTACGCCCGTTTAACCCATGCCCGATCTGCAGTTGCAAATTTGGGCGTTGCATTAGCGATACCAACGGAGAATTTAATTTCGCCAGAAATAATCAGACGGGTTGCTTGGTTAAGTCAGAGCGATACCGCTTTAATCGGTAGTTCGGATCGAGTTTTCGAACGGATGATTGGTTTTGGCGCACGGCAATGGCAGGCGGAGTTAACTGCGGAATTGGTTGCGGCAGGGCTTACAAATGACCAACCGCTGCTCATACCGGAGCCCGAAACTGAGTCAGAATCTACCGAAACTGGCCTCGAAACCCCGATTTAAGTGTGACTGCAATTACGCAACACTTGAGTTGCGTAATTGCTAACTCGGCTAATAGGCTTAGTCCATGTTAAGTACCTTTTTAATAGCGATCCGCGAGGGCTTGGAAGGATCGCTCATCGTTGGCATTTTGGTTGCCTACTTAGTTCGCACAAATCGACGCAACCAGCTCGCACCGCTTTGGACTGGGGTCGCAGTTGCGCTTTTGGGAAGTTTTGGATTTGGCGCTTTTCTGACATTTACATCGAATGAGCTATCTCCGCGCGGTGAAGAACTTTTTGCAGGCATAACTTCACTAGTCGCGGTCGCGATGGTTACCTGGATGGTTTTCTGGATGAAACGTAGCGCCCGAAATCTTAAAAACGAATTGCACGGAAAAATCGATCAAGCACAATCCATCGGTAAATTCGCAGTAGTTGGCGCTGCCTTTTTCGCAGTCGCTCGCGAAGGCTTAGAGACCGCCATCTTTGTTTACTCTAACTTTAAAACGGTTGCCAGCAATAGCGCACCGGCGATCGGACTCACAATTGGTTTCGCAGTTGCGATTGCGCTTGGATTTCTAATTTATAAACAATCTATTAAATTAAACTTGGCAAAGTTTTTCCTAATAACTGGCGTGGGTTTAATTGTGGTTGCAGGCGGGGTGCTTTCATACGGAGTTCATGAGCTCCAAGAATTCGGAATTCTCCCCGGCCCAGATGCATTTGCGTGGAATTTAACTAATTGGATTTCCGCAGATTCGATACCTGGTGCGCTACTTGCCGGAACTATCGGGTTCGATACCACCACCTCGTGGCTTCAACTCTTCTTCTGGGTTGGCTACCTTGGGCTAGTAATTCCGATCTACGTTAAGCCTGTTAAAACCCCAATCGCCGCTTAACCTCACACCGCTCCGCATTCACTTTTAGGTTACCGACAGGTAACCTAGGGGCAACTGATGAGAAGAGGGATAAATGGCAACTACACCGAATTCACTTAACACCGTTGTGCTAGTCGATGCGGTGCGGACCCCATTTGGAAAAGCCGGCAGTTTATACGCTGGTACGCGCGCTGATGACTTAATGGTTCGTTGTATTCGCGGTTTGTTAGAACGCAATCCATCAGTTCCGCTATCAGCAATCGATGAAGTTGCTGTTGCAGCTGCAACCCAGTCCGGTGATCAAGGAATGAATATTGGACGGAGCGCTGCGCTATTAGCAGGGCTGCCAAATACCGTACCTGGCTATTCGATTGACCGTTGGTGCGCCGGAGCGATGACTGCTGTAACAACAATTTCTGGTGCAATCGCAATGGGACTTTATGATCTCGCAATTGCTGGCGGCGTAGAACATATGGGCAACCATCCGATGGGCGAAGGTATTGACCCTAACCCACGATATTTAGCAGAGAAGATTGTTGATACCGATGCGTTGAGTATGGGAAATACCGCCGAACGTTTACATGATCGGTTTCCGCATTTAACTAAAGAGCGCGCCGATAAATATGCTGTGAACTCACAAGTTAAAACAGCAGCTGCATATGCTGCTGGAAAAATTCAACCAAATTTAATTCCAATGGCTGCGCGCAGCGCTGAACTTGGTTGGGGAGTTGCAACAGTCGACGAACCGCCACGACCTGGCACAACTTTAGAAGCGCTTGCTGCACTTAAAACTCCATTCCGCGCAGCTGGCCGCGTCACTGCTGGCAATGCAGCGGGTTTAAATGATGGCGCAACAGCAGCGCTACTTGCAAGCGAATCAAAAGCAAAAGAATTGGGTTTAACAGTTAAAGCAAAATTAGTTTCATTTGCATTCGCTGGCGTTGAACCAGAAGTTATGGGTTATGGCCCAGTTCCCGCAACGATTAAGGCGCTCGCGAAAGCTGGCTTAACCATTGAAGATATTGGGCTATTTGAAGTTAATGAAGCATTCGCAATCCAAGTAATTGCATTCTTAGATCACTTTGGAATGGCCGATGATGATTCGCGAGTAAATATCTATGGCGGCGCAATTGCAGTTGGCCATCCCCTGGCTTCATCTGGCGTTCGCCTCATGCTCAATTTGGCTGAAGGATTTAAGGAACACCCTGAAGTTAAATATGGAATTACCACCATGTGTATTGGACTTGGTATGGGTGGCACTGTGATTTGGGAAAATCCACACTTCAATGGGGGTAAGAAATAATGGCTGAGATTATTCTTCCAGAAGGTGCACCAGAAGAAGTAGTAACTAATGCGCTAGTCAGAGAAATAGATCTCAACGCCTTTGGTGCAACCGGATCTCTCTCATTAATTACTTTAGATAACGGGCAAGATCACAATCGCCCAAATACTTTTGGTCCAAAATCTGTGATGGCGTTGAACGAAGCCATCACTATTGCCGAGAAAAGTGCATCGGTTGCAATTGCAATTACTGGGAAGCCATTTATCTTTGCCGCTGGTGCTGATTTATCTGGAATGGCTTTCTTGCAAGATCGTTCCCAAGCCCTCGCAATCGGTAAACTTGGCCACGATGTTTTTCGCAGGTTAGGCGAAAATAAGAAACCTACTTTTGCTTTTATCAATGGGTTAGCGCTAGGTGGTGGCTTAGAAGTTGGTTTGCATTGTAATTATCGCACCGTAGCAACTACTGCCTTTACTGGCCAGCCAGAATGTTTTCTAGGCCTAGTTCCAGGATGGGGCGGTGCAACTATATTGCCAAAACTTATTGGCCCGGAAAATGCAGTGCAAATAATAATTTTGAACGCGCTTAATAACAACACCATGATGAAGGCAAAAGATGCGTTGGCGCTAGGTGTTGCTGATGCGGTTTATGAACCAGCCGATTTTCTCGAAAATTCAATTTTGTTTGCAGCGAAAATTATCTCTGGTAAAACTAATATCGCACGCAAAGATTTCACTAACGACGAAGCAGCCTGGAATAAAGCAATCGCAACCGGTAAAGCCGCGGTAGCTAAGAAATACGGTGGCGCAGATATCGAATCTCCCGCTCGTGCGCTCCAACTAATTGCAGCAGCTCGAACTAATACTCTCGGCGCAGGTTTCGATGCAGAAGACCAAGCGCTCGCTGACCTCACCATGAGCAATCCACTTCGCGCCTCCTTATACGCTTTCAATTTGATTCAAAAGAAACGGAAGAAAGTTGAAGGTGCGCCAAAATCAGCGCTAGCTCGCAAAGTTGCAAAAGTTGGCATAGTCGGTGCTGGTTTGATGGCATCCCAACTCGCTCTGATCATGGTTCGAAATCTTAAAGTTCCAGTGGTAATGACCGATTTAGATCAAGAGCGTGTCAATAAAGGCGTTGCTTGGGTGCATGCTGAACTTGAAAAACTTGTAGCTAAGAAGCGAATGAGCGCCGAGTCCGCTCGTCGATTAGCACTTTTGGTCACCGGCTCGGTAGATCAAAACGTTTTTGCCAATGCAGATTTTGTGATCGAGGCAATTTTTGAAGAGCTTTCATTAAAGCAAGAGTTATTTAAAAAGTTAGAGACCATCGTTACACCTGAATGTATTCTTGCTACCAATACTTCTTCGCTATCGGTTGAGAAGATGACCATCGGCTTGAAAAATCCAGAACGCGTAATCGGATTCCATTTCTTTAACCCAGTAGCAATCATGCCGCTACTTGAAGTGGCACGTACCTCTACTACCGATGATGCCACAACTGCTACTGCAATCAACGTCGGTAAAGAGTTAAAAAAGACCATGATCATCTGCAAAGATGCACCAGGTTTTGTGGTTAATCGATTGCTAACTAGATTTATGGGAGAAGTCACCGACGCGATGGATGAAGGCACAGCTCCAGATGTTGCGGATAACGCAATGAAATCGCTCGGTTTCCCGATGTCACCATTCCAACTATTAGGTTTAGTCGGACCAGGAGTTGCGCTACATGTGGCGCAAACTTTGAACGCTAATTTAGGACCGCGTTACCGAATTTCGCCAACTATGCAACGCTTAGTTAAGGAAAGTGTAAAAACTTTCTATATAAAGAAAGAGGACGGCACTTTCGGAGCTAATCCAGCTGCACTCGCTCTTGTAGAAAAAGGAAGTAACCCTTCTACCGCCGAGCAAGTAAGAATGCGTGCGCTAACGGCACTGGCAGAAGAAGCTCGGATGATGCTCGATGAAGGGGTGGTTTCATCACCTGCTGAAATTGATTTATGCATGTTGCTTGGCGCTGGTTGGCCGATGCATCTGGGTGGAATATTGCCGTACTTAGATCGTGAGGGTGTTAGCGAATCTGTTACTGGGAAGCGCTTTCATCCGGCCGGAGTTGCGTCACTGGCTTAATTTTCGAGTTGCTCTCTTCAACTTCAACCAGGGAACTGTTCCACTCGACTAATGATCTTGTAATGGTCTGTGCTGTAATGCCGATTTCTTCTAAAATTTGACTGCGCTTGCCGTGTTCAAAAAATTGTAACGGCACCCCGATTGAATGAATCGGAATATTTAAATTAGCTTCTCGAAACATTTCGGAGACAGTGCTACCGATTCCACCGTGCTTTATTCCATCTTCAATCACAACTACGCTTTGATAGCGCTGCGCCATAGTTACTAATGATGTTGGTAACGGTTTAACCCAACGTGGATCAATAACGGTTACGCCAACGCCTTCGCGATAAGCCTGACCGGCTGCTTCAACTGCAACTTGCGCCATCGCACCTACGCTAATGAGCAATACATCAGCGCTTTCGCCGCGGTATAAAACATCAATGCCATCGCGCCGTTCAAATGCTGGAATATCTGGTTGGACTGCCCCTTTAGGGAACCGGATGAGCGATGGTCGATCACTTATTTCAAGTGATTCACGGAGCGTTTCGCGCAATCGGGCGCTATCGCGTGGCGCTGCAACGCAAAGCGTTGGCACAATGCCAGTTAGCGCTAAATCCCAGATTCCATTATGCGATGGGCCATCATCGCCAGTAATGCCAGATCTATCCAACACAAATGTGACGCCCGCTTTGTGTAACGCTACGTCTAATAAAAGTTGATCGAAAGCACGATTTAAAAATGTTGAGTACACCGCAACCACGGGATGTAATCCAGTAAATGCCAAACCTGCCGCCGCGGTTGTTGCATGTTGTTCGGCAATGCCAACATCAAGAGTGCGATCCGGAAATTCTTTTTGAAATGCATCTAGGCCAGTTGGCCCGAGCATTGCCGCAGTAATTGCGACTAGGTCTTTTCGTTCGTGTCCTAATTCGATTAGCGCCTTCGAAAATACGCTGGTCCAAGATGCTGAAGACTTTGAAAGTGGCGTACCAGTTTCTGGATCAACGATTCCGACAGCGTGAAATTTCTCGGCTTCATCGTTTACGGCTGGTGCGTGACCACGACCTTTTTCGGTGATTACGTGAACTATTACTGGAGCTCCAAATTTCTTAGCCCGGTCAAGTGTGCTTTCAAGTTCTTCAATGTTATGTCCATTAATTGGCCCTAGATATTTCAGCCCTAAATCTTCAAACATTCCTTGTGGTGCAACGATATCTTTAATTCCTTTTTTCATGCCATGCAGAGTTTCATAAATTGGATGGCCGACTACCGGAGTTTTTTCTAATACACCTTTCCCCCACTCCAAAAATTTTTCATACCCTTGAGTTGCACGTAGCGTTGATAAATGTGCAGCTAATCCGCCAATAGTCGGCGAATAAGAACGTGCGTTGTCGTTTACCACAATCACTAACTTCAAATCTGCTGTTGCTGCAATGTTATTTAACGCTTCCCATGACATGCCACCAGTGAGAGCACCATCCCCTACCACCGCGACTACGGTTCGATCTTGCTCGCCTTTGATTGCAAAACCTCGGGCAATTCCATCCGCCCAGGAAAGCGCGGTAGATGCGTGCGAATTTTCAATTACATCGTGTTCGCTCTCGCTCCGATTCGGGTAGCCAGCAATGCCACCGCGTTGCCGCAATTTTTCAAAACCCGCGATTCGTCCAGTTAGCATTTTATGAACATAAGATTGGTGTCCAGTGTCAAAAAGCAAGACATCTTTAGGAGATTCAAATACTCGATGAAGCGCGAGCGTTAATTCCACTACACCTAAATTTGGACCAAGATGGCCGCCACTTTTCGATACCTTTTCAATTAAGAAATCTCTTATCTCGCTCGATAGCGTAGTAAGTTGGAGATAATCTAATTTTGAAAGATCATCCGGTGAATTAATCTGCGAAAGTAAGGTCATAGCAACGACCGCAATACATATTGCATGATGCCACCATGACGGAAATATTCCGCTTCTCCAGGTGTATCAATTCGTACTTTTGCAGTAAAACTCTTGCCGTCAGCGTTTACGCGCACTTGGGTAGGAGTCTTACCTCCATTCAATTCCACAATTCCCGAGATGGCAAATACTTCGCTGCCAGTTAGACCAAGTGAAGCAGCGGTTTCACCATCATTGAATTGGAGTGGTAATACACCCATTCCAATTAAATTAGAACGGTGAATTCGTTCAAAAGATTCGGCTATCACAGCACGTACGCCAAGTAGCGCAGTTCCTTTTGCAGCCCAATCTCGAGATGACCCAGATCCATATTCTTTTCCAGCGAGAATAACTAGCGGCACCCCCGCGCTTTGATATGCAGTTGCAGCATCGAAAATAGTTTCTTCTTCTCCACTATTTAAAAAGTTTCGGGTGAACCCACCTTCGACTCCGTTGAGAAGTAAATTCTTCAATCGAATATTTGCAAATGTTCCGCGGATCATAACTTCGTGATTACCGCGACGGGAACCGTAAGAATTAAAATCAGCGCGCTCAACTCCATGCTCAGCTAAATACTTTCCAGCAGGTGAATCGGCTTTGATGTTTCCAGCTGGCGAAATGTGATCTGTAGTTACCGAATCTCCCAATATCGCAAGGACTCTTGCGCCGCTAATGTCAGTAACTGGCTTAGGGTTTCGCGGCATTCCGTCGAAATATGGTGGTTTTCGTACATAAGTGGATTTAGCGTCCCACTCGAAAACTTTTCCGGTTGGAGTAGCTAACGATTTCCATCGATGATCGCCCTCAAAAACACTCGCATAATCTTTTGTGAACATATCGCTCGAGATCGATGAATCAATCACGCTCTGAATTTCAGAAGGAGTTGGCCAGATATCTTTTAAGAAAACTGGGTTACCGTCTAAATCGTTGCCTAGCGAATCCAAATCAAAATTATGATCCATAGTTCCAGCTAGCGCATATGCGACAACCAGTGGCGGTGAAGCTAAATAGTTCATCTTCACATCAGGGCTTATCCGGCCCTCGAAATTTCGATTGCCCGACAACACTGCGGTTACAGCTAAATCGTTTTCACTAATTACCTTGCTGATTTCTACTGGGAGTGGACCAGAATTTCCGATACAAGTAACACAACCATAACCAACTAAATTAAAACCAAGTTTTTCAAGGTAGGTGGTTAACCCAGATTTATCATAGTAATCAGTAACGACTTTAGATCCAGGCGCCAGAGTGGTTTTTACCCAAGGTTTACTAGTTAGACCTTTTTCAACAGCTTTTTTCGCTAGCAACCCCGCGCCAATCATCACACTTGGGTTGGAAGTATTTGTGCAAGAAGTGATTGACGCAATCACCACAGCGCCATTTGAAATTGCGGTATCGCTACCATTGCGTTGAAAATTTACTGGTTTTTTATTAGTTTTATCAGAAAGATAACTTGGCAGAACTTTTCCAAAAGAGTCTTTTGCATCAGTAAGTGAAACTCGATCTTGCGGCCGCTTTGGCCCTGCAATCGAAGGAACCACGCTCGCCAAATCCAATTCTAATTTTTCCGAATATCTTGGTGTCAGGCTTGGGTCGTGCCAAATTCCTTGACGTTTTGCATAAGCCTCTACTAAAGCCAGTTCGCTCGCTTTTCTTCCCGTGAGTTTTAAATACCGGAGCGTTTCTTCATCAATTGGGAAAATAGCGCAAGTAGATCCATACTCTGGAGACATATTTCCGATCGTTGCCCGGTTTGCCATCGGCAACGCCGTAACACCTGGGCCATAAAATTCCACAAATTTTCCGACAACGCCATGCTTGCGAAGCATTTCAGTAATTGTTAAAACTAAATCCGTGGCAGTCGTGCCAAGTGGTAGCGCACCATTTAATTTAAATCCAACAACTTTAGGAATCAACATCGAAACTGGTTGTCCTAAAAGTGCAGCTTCGGCTTCGATGCCGCCTACTCCCCAACCCAATACGCCTAAACCGTTAACCATGGTGGTGTGTGAATCGGTACCCACAACCGTATCTGGATATGCACGGACTTCGCCGGCAACTTCCCGAACCATTACAACGCGTGCCAAATACTCAATATTTACTTGGTGGACAATTCCAGTTCCGGGTGGCACGACTTTAAATTCATCAAATGCGGTTTGACCCCATCGCAGGAATCGATAACGCTCTTGATTTCGCTCGTACTCTATATCTGTGTTTTGCGAGAACGAATCTTTTGTCCCAAAAACATCGGCAATAACCGAGTGATCGATTACCAATTCCGCTGGGGCTAGCGGATTCACTTTTGCGGGATCGCCACCTAAGTCAACAATCGCTTCCCGCATTGTTGCTAAATCAACGATGCATGGCACTCCGGTAAAATCTTGCATGATCACGCGCGCTGGCGTGAATTGAATTTCAGTATCTGGCTCGGCAGCTGGGTTCCAATTTGCTAACGCCGAAATCTGCGCTGCTGTGATGTTTGCACCATCTTCAGTGCGGAGCAAGTTCTCCAGCAAAATTTTCAGGCTAAACGGCAGAGTCGCGGCACCATCTAATTGATTGATATCAAAGATTTGATACTGCTTGCCAGCTACATCGAGCGTGGATTTTGCTTTAAATGAATCGTGACTCATGCCCCAATCCTATCGAGCACCGCTTTTTTGGCTCAATTGGGCAACCGAGGTCGGTGGGCGTGCCCCTCATTTTTAGCTATTTTTAATGAACCGCGCCACACACTCGATATGTTGGGTCATCGGAAAGAGATCATAACTTTGCAGGCGATCTAATGTATATCCAGATGCTTCCAAATATGTTGTATCTCGCGCGAGCGAAGCTGGATCACAAGAAACATAAACAATTGTGCGGGGTTCAAGCTTTATCATTGCGCTTACCACATCTTTACCTGCGCCAGATCTTGGTGGATCTAACAGAATTAAATCTGCTCGTTTAAATTTTGAAAGCGAACGTTCAACTTTACCTTCAACAATCTCCACAATTTGATTCTCCGCAAAATTGCGGCGCGCATCAGTTACTGCCCCAGCATCAAATTCGATCAAAGTTACCCGCCCAGTTTGGGTTACTTCGGTGGCAAGTGCTGCTGTGAACAATCCAACGCCACCATAAAGATCAAAAACATGATCACCTGCTTTAATTTGCAAGTCAG
Organism: Actinobacteria bacterium UBA7398; assembly: GCA_002470135.1. Classification (GTDB taxonomy): domain Bacteria; phylum Actinomycetota; class Actinomycetes; order Nanopelagicales; family Nanopelagicaceae; genus UBA7398. The sequence continues at coordinate 60,776 of DKNC01000045.1, forward strand.
CCAAGATGCTCTTAGTTAACACTGCAGGTGATTGAATGTGGCTCTGCCAGAATGAAGTGGGTGAGACCGAAAACTTATTTTCTAGAACTGATTCTTCGATTAGGTCAAAATTTTCAATACCTTCAATTGCTACCGATTGTTTTCCGCTCCCAGAAATTGCAACTTCGACTTTTGCGCCAACCGGCAAATTCATTTGGTTGATTGAATCTAAATTCATCCGCTCATCAGCAATCAAACATTTCGCCACTGGAATTAAGTTATGACTCCTTGCACCATAAAGCGCTAATTTACGATCTGGGTTTACCGTGAAGTCCATTCGGGTACGCCATCCCAACCCAGTTAATGGAGCTACACCGATCACGGTTACTTCAACATCTTTTTTCGCGACTCGGCTGAATTGCTCTTTTATAATCGCGCTCTTTAATTTACGTTGCGCTGAAATTTCGATATGTTGGAAATCGCAACCACCACAACCGCCGGGTTTGGCTAATTCGCAAGGTGGGCTAACTCTTTCTGGCGCAGCTTTAATAATTTCAATCGCATTCCCCCGTGCGAATTTCGAAGTCACTTCGGTTATCTCAGCGACAACTTCTTCACCAGGAATTGCATAACGGAGAAAAATAACGCGACCATCATGTCGCGCAACACAATGTCCGCCATGGGCAATTCCGCCGACGGTAACGGTTATTCGATCTCCCACATTCACATGGCGACCCTATGGCTTGTTACGCGTAAATGTCATACTCGCGCCGTTAAAGGTGTAAGTTCGCCCTTGTGCATGTTGTGATTATGGGATGTGGCCGCGTTGGTTCGACTTTGGCTAAAGAATTAGAAATCGCTGGCCACACCGTTGCCATTATTGACCAAGACCGAGAAGCGTTTCGACGACTTGGCGCAGATTTCAAAGGCCAGACTGTTGCCGGCGTTGGCTTTGATCGCGATACTTTAATTGATGCTGGAATTGAACGTGCCGAAGCGTTCGCTGCTGTTTCAAATGGTGATAACTCGAATATTATTGCGGCTCGAGTTGCGCGGGAAACATATGGAATCTCAAATGTAGTTGCTCGAATTTATGATCCAGGTCGTGCTGAAATTTATCAACGTTTAGGAATTCCAACAGTAGCCACAGTTCTATGGACAACTGATCAAATCTTAAGAAGATTAAATCCTGATGGTTCTAGATCGGAATGGCGTGATGCATCCGGTGTCGTAAAACTCTGTGAAATGCATATAGATAAGGCGTGGTTTGGCCGGCCAATAACTTTAATTGAAGCAAACACGCCATCAAGGGTAGCTTTCATCACTCGACTAGGTGAAGGCATGATTCCTAATGAACACACAGTTCTACAAGAGGGCGATCTAGTTCATGTAATGGTCGCTGAAAAAGATGTAGAGATAACCGAGATGGCACTTTCTAAGTCACCGGAGTCCAAATGAGAGTTGCCATAGCTGGAGCTGGGAATGTTGGCCGCGCGATTGCGCGAGAGCTAATTAATAATGGCCATCAAATACTTTTGATTGATAAAGATCCAAAGGCTTTAAAAATGGAGAGCGTTCCCGAAGCCGAATGGTTGCTCGCCGATTCCTGTGAAATCACATCGCTAGATAAAGCGAATTTGAGCTCTTGCCAAGTACTTGTAGCCGCAACCGGTGATGACAAAGTTAATCTAGTTACTTCGCTTTTGGCTAAAACCGAATATGGCGTGCCCCGCGTGGTGGCGCGAATTAAGCACCCGAAGAATGAATGGCTCTTCGATTCATCTTGGGGCGTAGATGTTGCGGTATCAACCCCAAGAATTATTGCGGCTTTGGTTGAAGAAGCAGTTAGCGTTGGCGATGTCGTTCGTTTATTTTCACTACGTGCTGGCAAAGCTAATCTTGTAGAAATTACGCTTCCAGATAACTCTAAATGCTGTGGTAAAACTGTAAGCGAAGTGGAGCTGCCTATCGGCTCAACAATTGCCGCGATAGTTCGCGATGGCCAAGTTATTACGCCACAACCTCATGAAGTTTTTGCCTCTGGAGATGAATTAATCTTTGTAGCAACCGCAACCGCAGAATCTCAATTAAAAGATTGTTTTATTACGATTTAAGTTCTGGGCCATTTTTAATGATTAACCAAGTTGCCCATCCCGTAGCAAAAAATAATGGATAGCCCATAATTAATCGCGCAGATCCTAATAAATTTACATTGCCAGAACGATAAAGCGGGTATTGCACTATTAACCTCGCCCCAAATAGTCCAACCCAGAGCCAACTGGCTTGCTTATACATTTTTTTACGGGCTGGATCTTTCCGCCAGAGAAAATTTTCGCCAAGAATGGGGCCGAGCACAACACCGATAATTGGCCAACCAACCAAAATAGAAAGCGTGTATGCAGCGCCATAAACTAAATTTGTGATTAATCCAGGCAAGTAAAAATCTTCGGCTTTTCCAGTGCTTCGCGAGAACCAATAACAGATGCCAACCCCAACTATTCCAGAGAGTGCATTTTGAATAGTCTCCCGTTTTACCAATCGAAATCCGGTAATTAGCGCTGAAAGTACGAGCGCATAAGTCGCAGCGCTCTTTAAATCATGCGAAATATTGAAAACAATTAAGAAAACCAAAGCAGGAATTCCAGAGTCAATCAAACCTTTGACCCCACCTAAGGCCGCTAAAATCTTTGCTTTTGCTTCGTGGTTCTCGCTCAAGATTTACCCGTTGATCCAAAACCACCATCGCCGCGACCGGAGCCAGGCAAGCCATCTACTTCCACAAATTCGGCGCGTTCAACTTTTTGGATTACGAGTTGAGCGATTCGATCACCGCGCTTACCGTGAAATGTTTCGGTCAAATCATGATTGATTAAAATCACTTGGAGTTCCCCGCGATATCCAGCATCAACTGTGCCTGGCGTATTAACCATAGAGATTCCAGATTTTATTGCTAACCCAGATCTTGGATGTACCAGCGCCACATATCCATCGGGCAGTGCGATGGCGATTCCGGTTGGGATTAACGCACGCGCTCCTGGAGCTAATTCGAAATCGATCCGCGCGTAAATATCTGCGCCAGCATCACCACCTTTAGCATAATTAGGAAGCGGCAAATCCTTATCTAATCGAGTGATTAGAACTTTCACGGGTTGATCTCAAAATCTGGATCTACAAATGCTAAAAGCTCCGGATGTTTAGCTACATGATCTAAATACTCTTTTGGCGCGTTATTTAAAAAGTGTTTCATAGGCACGACAACATATAGAGATGCGGCGGTAACCGCAATTGGACCAGCTGGTGAATTTAAACGCCCCTCAGCAGTCGCATAAACTTTTCGATTAACTTGCCCGGTAATTCGCGCAGTAATGTGCAGGACGCTTCCAATCGGCACTGGTTTCAAAAAATCCGTTTCTAACCGCGCGGTAACGGCTGGGGCTCGAATTAGCCACATTAATTTTCCGAGCGCTTCATCAAATGCCAGAGATAGTAAGCCGCCATGTGCCAATCCGGGTGCGCCTTGATGATCTAAAGTGACGGTGAAAGTTGCGGTTAGATCCATTACTTCGCCTGCAGTTGCAACTAAATGCAATCCAGTTGGATGTAAATCTCCGCAGCCAAAACAATGACCGAAGTGCGATGGAATTATCGAACCAGGTGGCGGCGCTTTTGGATGGCGTTCTGGAACTTGCGCACCTTCCGGTGGAATTGTGCTCGCAACTCGACTCATGCCGCAAGATTACTCCAGCAATCAAGTACCTTCCTACTCATGAGCGCTCCAATTCCAGGCGATAACAATCTCATTTTTAGCGAGAAGCTTCGATGGAGCTTAGGGTTATGGCTTTTTCTAGCTTTCATAATCGCTTCGATTAACATTGTTATCTGGGCGGCTTTTGGAAATTATCCAACGCAATTAGCACTGGCCATCTCACTCTTGGCTTTACTTTTACTTTGGATTAGTAGCCCTCTTGAAATTCGCGTAACTAAGAGCGAGTTAACTACTGGGAACTTTAAAATATCTCGAAATTACCTTAAGGAAGTTACACCGTTAAATAAATCCCAGATGCGGTTAATTCGTGGAATGGAGAGCAATCCAGCCGCACATTTAGAAGTTAGGTTTTGGGTTCATACTGGAGTAATGATTAAAATTTCAGATGAATTAGATCCGACGCCATATATTTTAATTTCAAGCCGAAAATATAAGGAGTTAAGCACAATCCTTACAGATTGATTTAGCGCCTTCACCGCGAGCGAGTTGAGTGTGGTGCTGTACTAAGAAGCAGCGGGAACAAGTAAATTCATCAGTCTGTTTAGGGACAACTCGAACTGCTAACTCTTCGCCAGATAAATCCGCACCAGGAAGTTCAAGATTCTCAGCAGCTTCTTCTTCATCAATATCTACTTGGCCTGATTGGGCGTCTGAACGTCGAGCTTTTAGCTCTTCAAGGGATTCTTCATGAAGTTCTTCATCCGTTTTTCTCGGGGTGTCGTAATCGGTTGCCATGAATCTCTCACCTCACTTTCATCGCTTAATAACTTGATTGCTCAAAAATAACTAAACCCTTTAGGGGGTACGGGGCGGACACTCCCACAGAAGTACTCTCCCTGTCACACCAACCTTCGGCGTGTCGGGATTATTCCCCACTTGTGGAACTCGACTCCGCTTTAAATTCGGATTGGGTTTTGCCCTCGAGCGATCAGTCGCTCAAAGTGCACTTCCCGCCTCTCTTCGAAGCGATTTGAATCTTTTTTAGCGTTCGCTAAGAATTCTACAATTTCATCACGAGCCTTTAAGCCATCTCCGGTTAGATCATTTCGCTCATAAATGTTCCAAGCGCGTAAAACTGGCGCAATTACATCGTCGAGATGTTGTGGCAGGTCGTAAATTCCAGCTAACGCTATCTGTACCGATTTTCGCCCGAAACCAGGCAATTCATGGCCAGGCATTTTGAAATCAGTAACCACGTCAGCGATGGCGCGCATAGATGCATTTGGTTCCATATCGAGCGCTGCGCCTAATAAGTTGCGATAGAAAAGCATATGTAGATTTTCATCCAAAGAAACTCGCGTCAACATTTGCTCGCAAATAGGGTCATCTGAAATCTTTCCAGTATTGCGGTGCGAAATTCGAGTAGCTAATTCTTGGAAGCTGACATAAGCAACGGTATGCAACATGTCATTGTCATATGATGTTTCAAAACCTAACTGCATATGAGCCATCCGAAGGTCTTCAAGTTCAACTGGGTCAACCCCGCGCGTGGCCATCAAATAATCTCTTAATACAATTCCGTGGCGATTTTCCTCAGCGGTCCATCGATTGATCCAAGTTCCCCAAGCACCATCGCGCCCCATAGATACCGCAATTTCAGTGTGGTAACTAGGCAAGTTATCTTCGGTTAATAAATTTAAAATTAGAGAATCTTGGGCAATCGCAGTTAACTTAGAATCTTTCGCTTCCCAGGCATCACCATTTAACGGACCTGGAAAATTCCTTCCTTCACTCCAAGGCACATACTCGTGCGGATACCAATCCTTTTGAACCGCAAGATGGCGATCTAACTCTTTACCGACGATTGGTTCTAAGTCGCGGATTAGCCGAGATTGAACTGCTGGGTCTATTGCGGCCATTTTTCCTCCGTTAACTTACGATAGCGTAGGTTACGGTACCGTAGGTTAAACGGCTACTCCTGCTCGCGGTTAGCGTTTTGGCTTCGAATTTCCGCCTGTTCCGCCCGCCAATTTGCGATGGCGCCATGATTTCCAGAGGTCAATATCTCTGGCACTTTTAAACCGCGCCATTCTGGTGGTTTAGTGAAGGCCGGGTACTCAACTACACCAGCTTGATTATGCGATTCCTCAACGAGTGAATCTGGATTTCCAATTACTCCTGGAATCAACCGAACCACCGCTTCAGTTATCGCTAACGCTGCTACTTCGCCACCATTTAAAACATAATCCCCGATTGATACTTCGTGGACGCGGAGATTTTTCTGGTTTTGATAAAAAGTTGTAACTCGAGAATCAATACCCTCATATCTACCGCATGCAAAAATCAGATGTTCGGCTTTGGAAAATTGGGTAGCGATTGCTTGGGTGAATTTCTTTCCGGCCGGGGTAAGAATTACTAGATCGGCAATTCCAACTGCCTCTGCTAATACTGAATCAATCGCATCGCCCCAGACTTCCGGTTTCATCACCATCCCAGCGCCGCCACCATAAGGAGTGTCATCGACGGTGTGATGGCTATCGGTCGTGAAATCGCGAAGATTTAAGATTCTTAACTCAATCACACCTCCTTGGCTGGCTTTGCCAATTAGCGATAATTGCAGCGGTGCGAAATAATCTGGGAAAATGGTGATCGCCGTAATTTTCATAGCAAACCTTCCGGCGGTGTAATTACTATTCTGCGATTTGTAATATCAACATCAGGCACAATTTCATCTACAAATGGAATTAACTTTTGAATTCCATTTGCAGTTACCACCAAAGTATCTTGCGCGGCGGAGCTTAGAACATCACTGACGATTCCTACTTTAATTCCATCGGTTAAGTAAACTTCGCACCCAATTATTTGAGAGATATGAAAGCTATCATCCCCATCAGACTCGGCTGCAACATCAACATCTGCTATTAGCAATACATCGCGAAGTTTTTCTACTGCAGTTCGATCTGGAATCCCAGCGAAAGAAAGTAAGAGCGTGCCGTTATGAACCCGCCCAGATGCGATAGTTAATGGACCTTTTTTAGCTGGTTCAGTCTGCAAAATAGCGCCAACCGCCAACCTTGAATCCGGATCATCAGTTCGTACTTCGATTGTGGCTTCGCCACGAATTCCATGCGCACGACCAATACGGCCGACGACAAGGAGCACGACTATCTACCCTCGTCGGCCTCGATGAGATCAACGCGAACGCTACGACCAGCAATTGCAGAGACCACAGTTCGCAATGCTTTCGCAGTGCGACCATTACGGCCAATTACCTTGCCGATATCTTCTGGGTGAACTCGAACTTCAAGAGTTGTACCGCGACGATGATCTTTTTCGGTGATAACGACCTCTTCAGGATTATCAACGATTCCCTTTACGAGATGTTCTAAAGCTTCGTCAATCATCGTTACTCCGCTGGAGTTTCAGCTGGTGCTTCCGCAACA
>DKNC01000045.1:67939-87971 GCA_002470135.1 Actinobacteria bacterium UBA7398
GCAACAACTTCAGCTGGTGCGCTCTTCGCTGCTAATTTTTCGGCGGCGCGCTTTTTCATTGTGGTTGCGCCATCTTTTGGTTCATCCATAGCCTTCTTAACCGCAGCTTCATACGCTTCGCGCTTATGCGGTTTTACCGCAGCAACTTTTAACGTTCCTTCAGTTCCTGGCAAACCTTTAAATTTCTGCCAGTCACCGGTAACTTTTAAAATAGCCTCTACAGCTGGTGTTGGAAGTGCGCCAACTTTTAACCAATGCTGTGCGCGTTCTGATTTAACTTCGATGAAAGATGGTTCTTGTCCTGGTGAATAACGACCAATTTCTTCAATTGATAAACCATTCCGGGCCTTGCGGGAATCTGAAACAACAATTCGGTAATGCGGTGTGCGAATCTTTCCGAAACGCATCAATCTAATTTTTACGCCCACTAGGGGTTTCTCCTTGAAAGTAATCGAACCAGCCAAATTCAACTCGAGTGGGTATTCGAGCGAGTAAAGCAGTTCTGGGTTTATTTAATCCGACGAAAGGTAGAGGGCTCTCGTACAGGTCGCTAATCTTGCCATCTCGCGCTGGAAAGCCCAAACCGGCAATTAACCCTCTTCCTGCGCCCGCTTAGCGGGATTTCCGGAGCGTGATTTCTTCTTATTTGGCAAATTATTCGGTGGAGGTTTACGCAACCCACCCGATTGCGGAGCTGAATTCCCAACTCCAACAGGCAGCCCCGGGATCGATCCGCCATTTCGCATGGTGCGCATCATTTTCTGAGCTGCGCTAAATCTATCAACCAATGAATTCACTTCTTTAACACTTCGTCCACTGCCATTAGCAATTCGAAGCCTTCTAGAACCATTAAGAATTTTAGGTTCGCGCCGCTCACTTGGCGTCATTGATTGCACAATTGCTTGCGTTCTTACAATCTCGCCCTCATCAAAATTTTCCAATTGTTTCTTCATCGCGCCAGAATTAGCGCCGGGCAACATCCCAAGTAATTTACTCATTGAGCCCATTTTTTTCATCGCTTGCATTTGTTCTAAGAAATCTTCTAAAGTGAAATCATCACCTTCTGCAAATTTTGCTTCTAATTTTGCTGCAGTATCGCCATCAAATGCTTGCTTTGCTTGTTCGGCTAAAGATTGAATATCTCCCATACCTAATATTCGAGAAGCCATCCGATCAGGATAAAAGAGATCAAAATCTTGCAATTTTTCTCCGGTAGATACAAACATAATTGGCCGAGCAGTTATCTTTGCAATCGAAAGCGCAGCGCCACCTTTTGCATCACCATCTAATTTAGTTAGCGCTACCCCATCAAAACCAACGCCATCTAAAAATGCCTGCGCAGTTCGCACCGCATCTTGACCAATCATTGCATCAACTACAAATATGATCTCGTCAGGATTTACTGCATCTCTAATTGCCTTAGCCTCGTTCATTAATTCAATATCAACGCCAAGTCGACCAGCAGTATCAACAATTACAATGTTATGAAATTTCTCGCGTGCGAACGCAACACCATCGCGAGCGACCTTGATTGGATCCCCAACTCCATTGCCAACTTCAGGTGCGAAAACTGGAACTTTCGCATTTGTTGCGACAACCGACAATTGATTTACCGCATTTGGTCTCTGCAAATCCGCTGCGACCAGAAGTGGCGTATCACCCTGGGATTTGAAGTAATGCGCTAATTTTCCAGCAAGGGTAGTTTTGCCCGAACCTTGTAATCCTGCCAACATAATTACAGTTGGTGGATTCTTAGCTAATCGAATTCGGCGAGCAGCGCCGCCAAGTATTGAAATGAGTTCTTCATTAACAATGGCAAAAATTGCCTGAGATTGGTTGGTGCTCTGCCGTAAATCAGGAAGCGCCGCTTGAGCCCGCTCGTTAACTTTGGCTACAAAAGATTCGGCTACCGCAAGGGCTACGTCTGCATCTAGAAGTGCTTTGCGAATTTCACCGCACATCTCATCGATATCGCCCGATCCAATGCGACCACGATTGCGCAGCGCAGTAAAGGCGTTAGCGAATTTTCCAGTTAACGAATCGAACATGCGCGAATCCTACTATTTCAGTCGGGCTTCTAACCCGCGTGCAAATTCGATGGCACGCTCGGAACCAAGCGGAGAACCATCGACTTGTGTTACATAGAGGGTGTCAAATGCTTCTGCTCCCAACGTGGAAACAATTGCAGCTTTTATATCAATCTTGGCTGAGGTAACTGCAGTTGCAATCGTATACAGCAATCCGGGGCGATCATGCATTCGCACCTCAATCACAGTAGCTTGCGTGGTCGCATCCATGATTGCAGTTACAACTGGTGGCGGAACTGGAATACCTGGAAATTTTTGATAGTTTTTAACTCGATCTGCAATCTTTTCTGAAAAATTTATTTGGCCAGCTAGTCCAGATTGAATTAATTCTAATAATTTCCGTGGCGTTGGTGGGCTCACGTGGTCATCTAATAAGGCGACCCAAGTCATGACCGCAGATTTTCCATGCGAACGCGTACGCGCTGATCGCACATCAAATCTTGTAATGCTTAAAACACCAGCAATAGTTGCCAGCAGACCAGTGCTATCTGGAGCAATGATCTCCACGAGATACTCGCCTTCTTTTTCAATTAGATCAACTTTTAATTCACCAGCTTCCGCTGCTCTAATTTGGATATCGGTTAGTTCTAATTGATTTGCTGGCATTATGCCTTCTAGCGCAGCGTTGCACCGATTTACTAAATTGCTAACTAGCGTTGCTTTCCAATCACTCCAAGCCGCTCGCCCAGTTGCTTCACCGTCAGCAACGCTTAGCGCATGTAGTAATTCCAGCAATTCCGCGCTCGGAATTTTTTCAATGACACTTGAAATTGTTGCGGGATCATCCAAATCCCGGCGAGTGGCGATCGCCGAGAGCAGTAGATGCTCCTTAACCAACAAAATTAAAGTTTCCACATCGGCGCTATCGAAACCTAACCGCTCTGCTAGCGGCGCCATCAAAATTGCGCCAAAATCCGAGTGGTCATGATCCGGAAAACCTTTTCCAACATCATGAAAGAGCGCCGCGAATAAGAGCAAATCTGGGCGATGAACCGTGCGGGTTAAAGCGGCCGCATGTACTGCAGTTTCAACCATATGTCGATCAACTGTATGACGGTGCAATACATTTCGTTGCGGCAACGATCTTAAATGCGTCCACTCTGGAATCCATTTTTGAATTAATCCTTCTTGGTCGAGCGCTTCCCAAACTCGAACCATATTTGCACCCGCTCCGATCAGCGTTACTAGTTCTTCACGAGCAACGCGTGGCCATGGAATGGGCATCGGTGGTAACTCTGCTGCAAGTTGAATACAAGTATCAATAGATAACGGAATTCCTAATTGCGCAGCAGCAGCCGCAGCCCGTAAGCCCACAATTGGATCTGCAGTAATTTCATAGCCACTTTCGATTCGTAATTCGCCACCTTCGATTACTAAGCCTCGTTCAACTCGTACAGTTTTCTCACGATTAAAGAATCGCTTTGATTGGATCTGATCAAGTCGATGCCAAGTTAATTCCAATAAGTAATCGACAGCACGCGCAGCTTTAGCAACTTCCGACATTAACTCATCGGCATCTTTATAATTCAAATTTCTAGCCACTTTGTCCTGTTCGACAAAACGGAGTTGATCGCGATTTCTACCACTTTCTACATGCAGTGCATCTCTTACATTTCGTAAAATTGATTCGGCGTTACTTATACGATCGAAAGTAATTGCGACTAAGCCAGATTTAGCAATAGCTCTAAGGGCAGTAATGTCACGTAGCCCACCACGAGCTTCCTTTAAATCTGGCTCGAGTAAATAAGCCAACTCTCCGACTCGATTGCTCCGTTCTCGCGAAAGCTCACGGATTTGCGGAATATATCGCTTTGCGTTTTTGCGCCACTCTTCATTAGCATCGTTTGCAGTCACTTCAAATAGATCACGATCACCGCAGATAAATCGACTATCGAGCAACCCCATCGCAACTTTCACATCAGAAGTTGCGGTCTCCTGCGTTTGTGCGCGAGTTCTTACTGAATGGTCAACCGCGCGTCCACTATCCCAGAGTGGATATAAGAGCGCATTAACAAAACCACTCAAATCATTTTCGGTAAGCGAACCATCATGCAAAATAAGAATATCGATATCTGAACCCGGCGATAATTCGCCGTTGCCGTATCCGCCGACTGCGACCAGCGTAACTTTTGCTGCGCCGGATAACGTTTGAGCAGCACGAAAGAGACCGATTAACTCTGCATCAACCGAATTAGATCGCTCTCTTCGCTCGCGTGTCCCCATTTTTATTCTCTAAATTGCTTCTGGACCTCGTTCACCAGTTCTAACTCGAACCACGTGTTCCACTGGCGTTGCCCAAACTTTTCCATCACCAATTGAGCCAGTGGCAGCAGCTTTTACGATGACATCGATAACTGCCTCTACATCTGCGGAATCCACTAAAACTTCAAGGCGAATTTTCGGAACTAAATCAACGGTGTACTCCGCACCTCGATAGACCTCCGTATGTCCGCGCTGTCTGCCGAAACCACTCGCTTCAGAGACCGTCATTCCGGTGATGCCAAATGCTTGCAAAGCATCTTTAACATCATCTAACTTAAATGGTTTGAGAATTGCGGTTATAAGTTTCATACGGAAAATCCTCCTCTTGAAGATGGCGCCATTTCATATGCAGATTCAGCATGTTCGCTTAGATCGATGCTAGCAACTTCAGCTTCCGGTTTAACTCGGAACCCGATTGTTTTATGGATAATAAGTCCGATTATTAAAGTAAGAACGAATGAGTAAGCCATCACCATGAATGCTCCGAAAGCTTGCTTCCCAAGCAGCGTAGTACCGCCGCCATAGAAGAGCCCATCTAAACCGATGCTATTAACAGCGCTACTTCCGAAGAAACCAATCGAGATACATCCCCAAAGTCCACCAACTAAATGCACTCCAACCACATCTAGCGAATCATCGAAGCCAAATTTGTATTTCATAGCCACTGCTAATGCACAAAGTGCGCCAGCAATTAACCCAATTACTACTGCTGCCCATGGCGCTACAAATGCACAAGCTGGCGTGATTGCAACTAATCCGGAAATTGCACCAGAAGCGGCACCTAAGCTTGTTGGATGGCCATCTCGAAGTTTTTCAACAAGAACCCAACCTAATAGCGCTGCTGCAGTTGCAACTTGAGTATTCATTAGCGCAAGCGCTGCAATTCCATTAGCTCCGAGCGCCGAGCCAGCGTTAAAACCAAACCAACCAAACCAAAGTAAGCCCGCTCCGAGTAATACAACCGGCAGTGAATGTGGTCGCATCACTTCTTTTCGCCAGCCCACTCGACGGCCAAGAATCAAACTGAGTGCCAAACCTGCGGCACCTGCATTGATATGGACTGCAGTACCGCCTGCAAAATCTTCGATTCCACGTGCTGCTAGAAATCCGGCGCCAGTAACGGTATCCCCAACTTTATTTCCAAAAGCAAAGACCCAATGTGCGACTGGGAAATAAACAACAGAAACCCAGATTGCAACAAAGATACTCCAAGCGCTAAATTTTGTTCGATCTGCTATCGCTCCAGATATAAGCGCTGGCGTAATAATCGCGAACATCAATTGAAATGCTGCAAATGCCAATAATGGAATCGGATAAATTCCACCATTATTAGTAAGTTCGTTAACAGCGCTTCCAAGTCCGGAAAGCGATAAGGATCCATACCATTGTGATCCAGATTCAAATCCAAATGCTAATTTAAATCCATAAATTACCCAGATGACGCTAACGATTCCGATTGTGATCATCGACATCATCATCATATTTAAAACACTTTTTGCTCGAACCATGCCACCGTAAAAGAGCGCCAATCCAGGAGTCATTAATAAAACTAAAGCGGTGCTCGCCAAGACCCAAGCGGTATCGCCAGTATTTAAAACAATCTCGGTCATCTCTTTTCCCTTATCCAAAATGGGGGTTTAGCCGCGATTCTCACCGTTGAGATAGGGCAAGAATGGCGCGCTTCTATTACAGACGAGGGCAAGGAATCGTTTCGGGAAAGTGACACTTCTCCCAGTTTTGTTACAGGCTCGTTAAATCTTCCAGGTATTTCGCGGAATCAAAGCGGGAGAAATCGGCGAGGGTTTCGCCAGTTCCGATGAACTTGATTGGCAAATCCAAAGCCGCCTCAGTTGCGATCGCGATTCCGCCTTTGGCGCTGCCATCCAATTTAGTAACTATCAGGCCAGTCAAACCAACGCTCTCATTAAATATTTGCGCTTGGGCTAACCCATTTTGTCCAGTTGTGCCATCTAAAACAAAGAGTATTTCAGAAACCGGAATAACTTTTTCCACAACTCGCTTAACTTTTTCTAATTCAGCCATCAAATTATCTTTTGTATGTAACCTGCCCGCGGTATCGATGATTAAGTAGTCGAATTTTTCGGCGATTGCGCGCTTAGCGGCATCAAATGCAACTGCGGCTGGATCTGCGCCATCGTTTCCCGATATTACTGGGATGCCAATACGCTCCCCCCAAGTCTGGATTTGCGCAACCGCAGCAGCTCGGAAAGTATCGGCCGCCGCCATTAATACTTTTTTGTTTTCATTTTTCAAGTAGTTTGCTAGTTTTGCAGCGCTAGTTGTTTTACCAGTGCCATTAACCCCAACAATTAGTAGGACTGTGGGTTGTTGGGCATCAAAAGCAATATTTCTACTTTTCGTAGAGAGTGAATCAGTAAGCGTTGCTTTAACTGAATCCAAAAAATTATCATCTTTTCGAGATTTTGCAGCATCGATAATTTTCTTAGTTACACTAGAGCCTAAATCTGCTTCAATCAATATCGTTTCTAAATCTTGCAATTCTCCAGCCGAAACGTTGGTGCCAGTAATTTTCGCTAAGAGTTTCTTAAAAAGACTCATGAGAAGCGATTAAACAGTTTCAGGTTCGACTTCGCGTAAACGTTGTGAAATAACTTCCGAAACGCCATCGCCTCGCATAGTTACGCCATAAAGTGAGTCCCCGATCTCCATGGTGCGCTTTTGATGGGTGATGATAATTAATTGAGATGCGGCGCGAAGTTCTTCTAAAACACCGAGCAATCGACCAAGGTTGGTGTCGTCAAGGGCGGCTTCAACTTCATCCAGCACATAGAACGGACTTGGTCGAGCTTTAAAGATTGCAATTAATAGCGCGACTGCGGTTAATGAGCGTTCGCCGCCCGAGAGTAATGAGAGCCGTTTAATTCGTTTTCCTGGAGGACGGGCTTCAACGTCGACGCCAGAAGTTAATGGATCATCAGGATCAGTGAGAATTAATCTACCTTCGCCGCCTGGGAACAATCTCGCAAAAATAATTTCAAATTCGCGCGCTGTATCTTTAAATGCTTGCAAGAAAATTTCCTGAACTTTGTCATCAACTTCTTTAATAATGTCCAGCAAATCTTTACGGGACTTCTTCAAATCTTCCAACTGTTCAGCCAAGTAGCGGAGCCGTTCTTCGAGAGATGAATACTCTTCGAGAGCTAATGGATTAATTCGACCAAGTAAGGCTAATTGACGTTCTGCGCTAGCCAATCGTTTCTCTTGTTGATCTCTGCGGTAAGGAATGAAATCACCTTGAATGATCTCGCCCGTTTCAGTTTCAATAAATGTTGGTACGTCTTTCTCTGGGTTGTACTCCGCGAGCAGTACTGGAATATCCACCCCGTATTCTTCAACTGCACGCTCTTCTAATTGTTCAATACGCAAACGTTGTTCTGCTCTAGCGATTTCATCACGATGCACACTAGAAGTTAATTGTTCTAACTCGCTCGCAAGTTCACGAATTTGGGCACGGATTGCCAGTGTCTCGCCATCGCGTTCGGTTCTAGAATTTTCAAGACGTTCGCGTTCGGTAGCAGCTCTAGAAATAGAAACTTCAATTTGGATCAGCGCTTCGTAAGTCGTGTCAGCAATCGCTTGTGCTGTTACTGCACCTCGAGCACGAGCTTCGCGTCGTGAAATACTTCTTGAAGCTGCTTCGCGTTCAGTTTTCGCAGCAATCTCTAAATCAGATGCTCTGCGAGTTATTGCAGCCACCCGTTCTTCTTCAGTTCGTAATTTAAGTCGCGCTTCTACTTCAAGCGCTCTTGATGTCGCTACCCGCGACCTTAAAGATTCAAGCATGGAAGTATCAGGTTCTTTCGCTTCTTCATTATTATTGAATTTAGCTTCTGCAATTTCAAGTTCGCGCCGATCAGTTTCAATCGAGATTGACGCTTCGGCAATCGCAGCTTTAAGCCGTTCGATTTCAGCATTAGCGCTTTTCACGCCTTGTCCTGCGGCCGCCATCTGTTCGGCGATGCCAGCCATCTTCGCATCTGATTCATTTAGTTTTGCTAGCGCTATATCAAAATTTGATTGCACGCTTCGCATATTTTCTTCAGAACGGGAGAATTCAAATTTTAAACGATCGCTTAAATGCGAGCATCTGGTGAAATCTGTTTCGGCATCGGAGATCATTGCGTTAATTTCAATTAAGGAATTTTTTACGGTCGAGCCACCACGAGCTCTGGATTGGGAAACTATGTCGCCATCTCGAGTTATCGCAGTAACGGTTGGATTTGCTACGACAATTTCGCCAGCTTGCTCAAGGGTTTCAGCTGCAACATAACCACTTAACAAGCTAGGTAATACTCGACCCAACGAAGATGACGATACTTTGCTCGATAAGGCGGTGAGACCAGCGGGTAATTGCGAAATAGTTACATCTGGCGAGCCAATGATTAGAACGTCCGCACTACCGGCGCTCTCAGATTTCAAATAAGCCAGCGCTGAAACTGCGTCTCGCAAATCTGCGACAACGATCGCATCTGAGAGCGTGCCTAGCGCAGCTGCTATCGCTTTTTCCCAACCGTTATCAATCGAAATCAAAGATGCTAACGAGCCACGAACTTCAATTCCGCGGGTGTTTGTGAGCAACGCACCACTGCCATCTCGATGCATGGTGACTTGTCTAAGCGAATCCAATTTCGCTTCAGCACCACTTTTATCTCGCTCAACTTTATTTAATTCAGCAGTAATTCTTTCTAATTCAGATTTAGCACTATTTAAATCGGTTTTACACTTTTCAAAGTTTGCATCTAAATTAAGTTCGCCAGCACCAAGACCGGCAATTTCACTCTCTAACGTTGCAAATTCGTGTTGGGCGTGATTGGCACGCTCTTGCGCTTCATCTTTAGCTCTAGAAAGCCGAGTTATTTCGGCATTTCCACTTTCAATTCGCGAGTTTAAACTCTTAATATGGCCTTCTTGCCGTGCAGTTCCTTCACGCAAATCCGCAATTGCACGGAGCGCTGCAGCAACGCCATCTTCTTCTTCTTTTAGCGAAGTTTCTAATTGTAAAAGTTGGTTGCTCGCACTGGTTAACTCATTTCTAGATCGATCTAGATTTGCATTTAATAATTCTTCTTCAGCGCGAAGCACGCGCGCTTCCTCTTCTAGCGCAACTGGATCTCGGCCGCTACTTCGAGCCTCTTCCGCCTCTTCGGCTAAAAAGCGAGCCCGCTCCGAAGCTAAATTCTGAGTACCTCTCAGTTTTTCGCGTTGCGAGGTCAGTTGGTAATAATTCTCCTGAGCCTTAGACAGTTCTGGACTTTCGATTGCTGAAACTTGATCAATTTCAATTTCACGATTGCGGAATTTCTCCAAATCATTATCAACAATGGACTTGCGCGCACGGAGTGAGGTTTCATCTGCAACTTCAGCATTAATCGTAGATTGCAAAGCAATCAGATCATCCGCAAGTAAGCGTAAGCGCGCATCTCTAACATCGGCTTGGATGGTCGCAGCTTTCTTGGCAACTTCCGCTTGTTTGCCGAGCGGCTTGAGTTGGCGGCGAAGTTCGACAGTTAGATCTTGTACCCGCGCTAAATTTCCCTGCATCGAATCGAGTTTTCTAAGCGCTTTCTCTTTTCGTTTTCTATGTTTAAGCACGCCAGCAGCTTCTTCAATAAATCCACGACGTTCTTCCGGGTTAGCCGTAAGAATCGCATCGAGTTGCCCCTGGCCGACGATGACATGCATCTCTCGTCCAATTCCACTATCGCTTAGTAATTCTTGAATATCTAACAGCCGCGCATTTTCGCCATTGATTTGATATTCGCTCTGACCATTACGGAAAAGGATTCGCGAGATCGTGACTTCGGTGTAATCAATTGGGAGCGCGCCATCGGTGTTATCAATTGTTACGGAAACTTCAGCGCGACCTAATGGGGCTCGGCCTGATGTACCTGCGAAAATTACGTCTTCCATCTTCCCGCCGCGCAAACTCTTTGCACCTTGTTCACCCATTACCCAAGCAAGCGCATCTACCACGTTACTTTTCCCAGAACCGTTCGGACCCACCACGCAGGTGATGCCGCGCTCGAATCTGAGCGTCGTCGGAGCTGCAAAGGACTTAAAGCCCTTTAAGGTCATGCTCTTCAGATACATGGGGAAAACCTATCGCCCCAACCCGCAAAGATCGGGTCATTCCGCCCGCTTGTCGGGATTCTCACCTATATTTTAAACTTTCCGCTTTTTCGGCCTTCGATTTACCTGACACTTTGGACAGAAATGCGATGACCGATTAGCGAAGGCAATTCGACGGATTTCACTTCCGCATCGAGAACATGGCTCCCCATCTTGACCGTACGCGCAGAGTTCAATATCGAAATATCCACTTTCGCCATTTACGTTCTTGTACTGCTCATCAAAAGATGTTCCACCAACTTTTAGCGCTGCGCCCATTACCTCTGCGACCGAATTTAATAAGAGCTCTAACTCAAAATCTGTTAACTCTGAACAAGCTCGCTCCGGATGAATTTTTGCTAGCCATAATGATTCATCTGCGTAGATATTTCCAACTCCGCTCATAATCTCTTGGTTTAATAATGCGCGTTTAATTTCGGTCTTCCGCTGTAAGAAATTAGCCTTAACTTCTTTGCGATTGAACTTTGGGTCAAAAATATCTAGCGCAATATGCTCCACCGAATTTGGAATCCCAGCGCTACTTTGATCGACGCTAAGCCAACCAAAAGTTCGCTGGTCAATAAATCGTACTTCAAACGCTTTTGTATTTAGTGAAATTCTAACCCGCATATGTTTTTCTATTTTGGCATTTCGTTCACTAACTTTGAATTGCCCACTCATTCCAAGGTGTGCCAGCAAAACTTCAGAGCGATTAAGTTCCAACCATAAGAATTTTCCACGTCTATTCACGCTAATAATTTTTGATCCAGTAAGAGAATCAAGCGGGGCAATAGATTTTGGATTTGTGGCTCTGGGATGAAAAACTTCAACTTTACTTATTTTTTTACCTAGAATATTTTGCTCTAGGCCTAGACGTACTGTTTCAACTTCTGGTAATTCAGGCACTTTCGTTTCCACGAGATAGTTCTTCGAAAGCAACGCGTGCAGCTATCTGTTCAGCTTCGCGTTTACTCTTGCCACTTCCTGGGGGAAAAGTTTTTCCATTAACAATAACAACAGCTACAAAATCTTTATCATGGTCCGGCCCAGATTCCGATATTTGATATTCGGGTACGCCGAATCCAGCTGCAGCTACCAATTCTTGTAACGCGGTTTTCCCATCTAGGCCCGCACCACGTTCCACCGCTTCCGCAATTACACCTTCCATAAGTCGAAGTACGACTGCGGTTGTAACTTCATATCCATGATCTAAATAAATTGCGCCGACAAGTGCTTCAAAAGCATCCGCCAAAATTGAATTCTTGTCGCGGCCACCAGTGTTTTCTTCACCTTTGCCAATTTTTAAATTTTCACCAAGTTTTAAATCACGCGCTATTTGGGCGAGCGCTCTCATATTTACTACGCCAGATCGGAGCGGTGACAATCTGCTTTCATCAAGATCTGGGAATCTTTCATAAAGCGCTTCGGTAACAACTAATCCAAGAACGCTATCGCCAAGAAATTCCATACGTTCATTAGTTGGTAATCCACCAGATTCATATGCAAACGAGCGGTGAGTTAGCGCGAGATCAAGTAGATCTAGCCTTACCGAGATCCCTAGCTTTTCAGCTAATTGGGAATTCAGAGTTAAACCTCTAGAACTTGGCGGCGATTATAAGTACCGCACGTTGGGCAAGCAGTGTGTTGCAATTTTGGTTGTTGGCATTGATCGCAAGTTGCGATTGCAGCAGGTGTGGTCTTCCATTGGCTGCGACGGGAACGCGTGCGCGAGCGGGACATCTTTCGCTTTGGTAGTGGCACTTTGTTCTCCTTGTTATAACGGCAATCTTTTACGAGGGCGTAAGTATCCCTCATAAGGCGGGCTTTTGTAAAAACGGGGCTATTTCTCGGTGACCTCTGGGCTTTTCCCGTTCGAACCATCCCAATTGGCTAGCCCAGTCCAGCGGGCATCAATGACCTCATGTTCATGGTTCTCTGGAAGCGATTCCCATTTTTCGCCGCAGGTTACACATAACCCCGCACAATCTTCATCACAGAGCGGATTTATTGGTAACGCAAGAACTATTGCGTCTCGAATTGGTGTTTCCAAGTTGAGGAAATCACCGACCAAGAAGAAGGCGTCGTCAACATCAAGATCATCAGTATCAGGTGCCTTGGATTTCTGCTTTCGATCTGGTTTAGCTTCATACTCAAAGAGCTCTTGAAACATTTGATTGATCGGAAAAGTTATCGGATCCAAACATCTGGTGCATTCACCGATTGCAACTGCGTAGACCTGGCCAGTTGCCAGAATTCCTTCATCAACTGATTCCAATCTAAGTCCTAATGAAACTGAACTTCCCGACGGTACGGATAGTAAAGGAATCCCTAAATTATCTAATAATTTTATCTCTAGCGCTGCTTCGCGCATTTCACCGGCTCGGCGCGGTAAATCATGGGCATTATAGAAAAATGGCGAATTTGTATTAATTTTCATCGACATGATTTATAAGTTAGTCGCGCAGTTGCGAAAGTACATCTTTATCGCTTGCGCCAGCAAGCCGTTCTCTGCCGCGGTTAATCGCATCTAGCGTCTTGTTTAATATAACTTCAAGCGTGGCGAGTCTGGAATCAATGTATGCATCCACATCCTCGCGTTGAGCTTCATTAGCCAATGTTGCTTCATCAAGAATTCTTGAAGATTCTTCGCGTGCTGCGGAAACGATTGCGGTCTGTTCCACCATTCGTGAAACTTCTTCCCGTGCATGTGCAATTAATTGTTCAGCGCTTGCTTGACCGTCTTCGATTATTGCATCACGACTAGCCAACAGGTCTTGGGCGGATTCTAAATCTCGAGGGAGGGCTGCTTTAACTTCGTTAAGGATTTCTAAAAGTTCGCCGCGATGCACTACGCAGGATGCGGAAAGCGGAACTGATCGGGCTTCTTCCACCGTAGTTATTGCTGAAAGTAATTTCTCAATTGCGTCCATGTTCACCATTTTCCAATAAACGTGCTTTTACTAGGGTCAATACTTTTGGTGGTACTAAGGCTGAAACGTCGCCGCCGTAAGTTGCAATCTCTTTAACAAGTGATGAGGAGAGGAATGAATAAGCTGGAGTCGTTGCCATAAATAAGGTATCGACGCCTTTTAATTGTAAGTTCATCTGTGCCATTTGAAGCTCATAATCAAAGTCAGTGACGGCGCGAAGGCCTTTAACAATTGCTGAAACTTTATGCTCGCTACAGAAATCAACCAATAACCCAGACCAAGAATCTACTTTTACATTTTTATATTTAGCCGTAACCTCAGTAATCATTTCGATGCGTTCAGCTACGTTAAACAGGCTCGCCTTAGTTCGATTTACCAATACCGCAACAATGACTTCATCAAATAATCCGCTGGCGCGCTCGATAACATCAAGATGCCCATAAGTGATTGGGTCAAAAGACCCAGGACAGACGGCGCGCTTCATGTGAAAACGCTAGCAACAAATCGCGTGCTTATCCATTCTGAGAGGGAAATCCATAGTAAATCACCGCATGGCCGTATTTTCTAACCTTCAGCTCCGTAATTCCGCGTGACCATAAGAATGGCTTGCTCTTTGAATCTCGCTCTACTGCGATGATGGAATTTGATTTTAATAATTTATTCTCAAGTAATAATTCTAAATCAGCAGTCACTAATTCATTAGCAAATTCATATGGCGGATCGATAAATATTGCATCGTATTGAATATTTATGTTGGTTTTCAGAAATCTTGCAACTGATGAATTAAAAACTTGATAGGTACCAGAGCCAACAATCTTTTCGAAAAGTTCTAAATTGCTCCTTGCAATCTGCACGGCGCTCTCTTCGTTTTCGACGGCATGAGTTAGCGCAGCTCCTCGGGAAAGCGCTTCCGCGCTAACCGCGCCAGAACCCGCATATAAATCTAAAAAATATTTATCATTCAGCGCGCCAAGTTCGGATTCCAAAGTGGAAAAAAGCGCTTCTCGTGCGCGATCAGATGTGGGGCGGGTATCACCTGTAGGCGAATTTAAATTCCGCCCTTTTGCCATTCCAGCAATAATTCGCATTGGATTATTCTTCCAGAATTATCGCTTATCAATAAATGCTGCAGTTTCTAGCGCTTGCAATTCCGCAACCTCAATTTGCAACCTCGGATTACTTGATAGGTCTGGATCTATATTTATGATTTGGGTTGCAACTTCCCGAGCCTGTTCAATCAATTCTTCATCTCGCAGCACTCTCAATAATCTTAAATGAGATCTGACACCAGATTGAGAAGCTCCCAGAACATCACCTTCCCGGCGCTGTTCTAAATCAATTCGACTTAATTCAAATCCATCAAGAGTCGAAGCGACTGCATTTAACCGCTCCATTGCCGGACTTTCAGGAATAGCTTTTGAAACTAGTAAGCAGAGTCCAGGCGCACTTCCTCGACCAACTCGCCCCCTTAATTGATGTAATTGCGATACTCCAAATCTATCGGCATCCATAATCACCATCATGGTTGCATTTGGCACATCCACACCAACTTCAATCACCGTTGTAGAAATCAATACATCAATCTCACCCCGTGAAAACTCTGACATTGTCTTATCTTTTACATCAGAAGCTAACCGCCCGTGTAAAACCGCGATTCTCAGACCTTTTAAAGCACCTTGCCCTAAGAGTGGATATAACTCAGAGACGGAAACCATCGGGAATTTTTCAGTCTTTTCATTTTCTAATTCTTCTTCATCATCACCGCTCAATCTTTTAACTCTCGCTAACGCTTCTGCACTAAGTCCAAGTGAATTCAATGCATCCTCAGTTGAATCATTTTCGGAAATTCGTGGCGCCACAATATAAACCTGATGACCGGTTGAAACTTCTTCGCGAATTCTCTGCCAGGCTCGTTCGATAAAACCTGGTTTTTCTAATTCCGGTATTACGTGAGTTGTAATTGGAGATCTTCCAGCCGGTAACTCTCGGAGTGTCGACACATCTAAATCTCCAAATACCGTCATCGCAACCGTTCGTGGTATCGGCGTAGCTGTCATCACTAATACATGTGGCGGATTCATTGCTTTTGCTCGAAGCGCATCGCGTTGTTCAACCCCAAAGCGATGTTGTTCATCAACCACTATTAAACCTAAATCTTTAAATTCCACATTCTCGCTAAGTAGTGCATGCGTGCCAATTATTATTCCAGCTTCACCATTTTGCGCTTTTTGTAAAGACTCTCTTCGCGCTGCTCCACTTTGCGATCCAGTCAATAGCGCTATTTGCGTACCTCGTGTATCGCCACCGATTTGTCCAGCGCGTGCCAAATCCCCCAGCAAATTATGGAATGAACGAAAATGTTGCGCTGCTAATACTTCAGTCGGTGCTAATAACGCAGCTTGGCCGCCAGAATCTAAAACTGTCAACATTGCGCGAAGCGCGATTATGGTTTTACCAGAACCTACCTCGCCTTGAAGTAATCGATACATCGGATGTGGCGCCGCGAGGTCTTCTTCGATTTCTTTCGAAACTTCAACCTGACCAGCAGTTAATTTGAATGGCAATCTCTCATCAAAAGCTTCATGTAATCCACCCGATCGCACTTTCCGAGAAACTGCGAAAAGTTTATGTAACTCGGCTCTTCTCATCACAAGTAATAATTGCAATAGTAGCGCCTCGTCAAAAGTTAATCTTTGGCGCGCTAATTCCGCTGCCTCCTGCGATTCTGGGCTATGGACCTGCGTAAAGGCTTCTTTCAGTGTTGGAAATCCAAACTTATCTTTAATCTCTTTCGGCAAGAAATCTGGAATATCTTCTAGAGCTTCGATTGCCATCGCGGTACATTGCGCGATCTTCCAGGATGGCAACTTTGCAGTTGCTGGATACATTGGTAAGTATTTACCTGCGAAATCTCCAATCGCAGAATCAACATCGTTGCCATCTGGAATAAGTTGATAATCCGGGTGCGATAGTTGTCGCTTGCCTTTATATACTCCAACTTTCCCAGCAAAGAGACCTTGCTTACCAGATTGCAATTCCTTTTCGCGCCATGCTTGATTAAAAAATGTCAGCGAAAGTTTTGCTCGGCCATCAGTAACAATTACTTCCAAAATGCCACCTTTACGTCCTGGAATTTTTCGCACTTTTGCACTTTCTATCTCAGCAAGAATCGTTACCTCTTCGCCTTCGACCAAACCTTGGATGTCGGTCAGTTCGCCGCGAGCCACATATCTACGTGGGTAATGTCGAAGCAGATCGCCTAAAGTTTCAATTCCAAGTTGAGTGGTAAGAACTTTCGCCGTCCGGTCGCCAACGACCTTAATAATCGGAAGATTCAAAACACCGTTGGCCATGCTTCATTCTCTCCAAAAAGTTAGCGATTTCCCCGCTGAAACTTGGCGTGACTTGGGCAAATTGGCGAAAGGTACGCCCTTCAGGCTAATCTTGCCCCCGCTTCACTAACTCCCCTCAAACCTTGAGGGTTAAAGAAATCAACATCACGCAGGGAGAGATACCGTGGCATCGACATGCGACATCTGTGGCAAAGGCCCCAGCTTTGGTAACAATGTTTCGCACTCAAAACGACGCACTCGTCGCCGCTGGAATCCAAACATTCAACGCATCCGCACCCTCGTTGGTGGATACACAAAGCGTCAAAATGTTTGCACTTCATGCATGAAAGCGAACAAAGTCTCCCGTTAATTTAGAAGTGGGAAAACCCAACTTCGTTCGGTAGTTCTCTTCCAACTAATTCCACAAATTTTTTGCCATGCGCTTTTACCGTCCCAATTTTAAAAGCTCCATGCTTTTGATAATCCGAGTCGGCTGGAACTGTCGCCAAGAATTGATGATCTTCGCCGCCACTTAAAACCCATTCCCAATGATCTGATGAAATTTCTCCGCCTAATTTCGCAAGCTCGGAAAATCCGGCAAGTTTAGAGATTAATTCTGGATCAATCTCTAACGTGACGCTACTTGCCTTACCGACGTGGTTCGCCTCAGAGAGCAAACCATCGCTTACATCGCACATTGAATTTGCAACCAAAGCTAGTTTCTCGGCGCTGGAATATGGCGGATTAGGTTTTTTAAATTCCGAAATAGCTTTATCTGAATTAGTCAGACCACGTTGCAATAAATTTAAGCCAGCATTCGACCAACCAGTTAGCCCAGTAACTACAACTAGATCCCCAACTTTCGCACCACTGCGCTTCACTGGTTTAACCGTTGTACCAACTGCGGTAATGGTGATCATGATTTTCTCTGAACTTGATAAATCGCCACCGATTATTTGTGCATCAACTAAATCTGCTTCCGCTGCAATTCCTTCAGCTAATTCAAAAATCTCGTTGCTGGCACCTTTTGGAATTGCCGCCGCAACTAATAGGAACTTTGGGACTCCACCCATTGCATAAACATCAGCGAGGTTAGCTGCGGCAACTTTCGCGCCGATTTCGCGGAGGCTAGACCACTCTCTTTTAAAATGAATTCCTTCAATAGCGCAATCTGTCGTGAGAACTGACGGCTCATCCGAAGCCGAAATTACCGCGCCATCATCACCAATTCCGAGAATCAATTCTTTTGAATAGCGCCCGTTGCGCGCGAATATTGTTGCGATCCGCTCGAGAATCTCACTCTCATTCATGCGCGCTTTTGCCTGCTTTCGTTTTACTCAGAATAACTAGTTCCCTTGGATAGCCTAGATGCGCTAGGGTCGGAAACGCACAGCAGGTACAAGATTAGCCAAACGGAGGATTGAAAACATGTCAGTACAGGCGTACATCTTGATTCAAACTGAAGTCGGCAAGGCCAGCAGCGTTGCTAAAGCGGTATCTGCAATTTCTGGCGTAACTATCGCCGAAGGTGTAACTGGTCCATACGATGTAATCATGCGCGCTGAATCTCCAAGCATGGAAGATTTTGGTCGAGTTATTCTTTCAAAAGTTCAAGCAGTACCTGGAATTACTCGAACCCTTACTTGCCCAGTAACTTCGCACTAAAACTTTTTCGAGAGTGATTGTTTGTAACCAGGTTTTAGCTCGTTCAATCTGTGTAATTAATTATTGCTAAACACATCTCATCACGCGTACCTTCACCCCAGACTACATAATTTGGGGATAAATTTTTATAGATAGGCAATAACGAACGCAACCCAACATCGTAGGTGCAGGTAACTGAGATCCGATCACCTATTTGAGCAGCAATTGGTGTTGCTAGCCAATCTGTTCGTTGATCATCAAAATTCCATTGTGGTCGCGTGGATAGAGTAGTTACTTCACCAGTGGAAATATTGGTATGTGTAATTGTTATGTTCTTGCCAAGTTGATGCATATGTGGAGTTGCGCCATAAATTTTCATTGATGAATTCACTCTCTGGCTGCAGTCAGAGACCGTGCTTGGTATCGGTTTTGTTGGACTTTTACCGCAAATAAATAGCAAACCAGTTTCTTGGAGCGCTGCCTTGGCAGATGTTCGTTTGGCTAAATCTGCTAGTGCTGCATCTCGATTGCAAAGTGGTCCAGACTCACTTGGCGCGCACGGTACTTCAATCGGCGCCGCTACCAACATAGTTTTCAGTTCTGCAACGGTGCTTGCTGCGTATTCGATCACGATTTTCATCGAAGCCTTTTTTTCGTTATCAGCATATCCGGGCATTACCATAAAGTGAGATTGTAAAATAAATTGATCTCCTGCGTTAAATTTCATACCTGTTCCAGTTGGATATGATTTAAAATTGCCTCCGGGCGCCCAGAACGAGATCCAGCTTGATGGTGATGCTGGTGTAAATGCTGTTGCACCTGGTATGCCAGTGTCACCAAAACATGGCCAGCCTAGTTCTGCGCTCTCGGCATCAAGCATTTCGGTAGTTGCTACGTTCAGAGCTGAAACCCGATATAAAATTCCGTGATGTGAGACCTTCATATTATCTGGGGTAATCGTGACTGACTTTAAATATGTTTCTTTTGCAAACTTTGGGTTGAGCAAGAAGCATCGGTACTCATCACTTCCACCTTTAGGTGGAGTTGGAATGTAGGACGGAGTTGTAAGTACTAAATCTTGCGCAACAATTGGCGTGATGGGTACACCTTTTGACCAAATAAGTCTTTTTCCACTTTTAACGCAAGTGTAAGTAAGTGATTTCTGAACAACTGTCTCACCAATTTTGGGGCAGGTACTACCCACTTTTACATTTGTGGTTGCTGCAATCGCACTAAAACTAATGAGGCCAAAAGTCCCAACTAAGAGAAAAGTCAGTGCATAACGTTTTAGGCGCATCTGCGTATAGTAGTTGCAAAATTTAAAAAAATATATTTAAGTTCAATTGGCAGCCAAAAAAATGCTGAGAGTTTTAGTTGGTAAGTGGCCCCAAGAGGTAACCACTTAGGCGTTGAGCCGGATTGGATTGATTCTGATGTTGTGAATTAAAATTACTTGTTCCATCTACACCACATAGACCACGAATAAACGAAGGTCCGCCCGGGTGGGCCTCGATCCAGAGGGTCAAGTTATATACATTTCCATTAATGACCGTCCAACAACTTGCGCTGTTGTTATTGGCCCTTACCTTAGCCATTGTGTATTGAGCAGTTGGAGTTGGAGTTGGAG
>DKNC01000045.1:88054-91363 GCA_002470135.1 Actinobacteria bacterium UBA7398
GCTCCTATTGCATCTGCCAAGTAACTCCAGGGTTTAGGTAGTGGATCTTTATCTTTTAATTTCAGGAATTGGGCAAATAGGCCTTTACTTCCCATCACTTTTGTACAAGAAATTCCAAAAACATTTATTTGATATGTTCCTTTTGGAAATTCAACTCCAACAATTACTTCATTTTTTGTTACTTTGTAGTTACCACAACTTGGAGTTTGCGGACCAGCAGCAGATACTAATGGCGCTGTAGCGCTTGTTAAGGCAAAAAAAATACTTACTACTAAAATTGAACTCCGCTTCATTGAATACCGCAAAAATTAAAGATTTTGAGATCGGTATCCAATTGGATGTATTTAGCATCTAATCGTTGCAATTCGCCTAGTAAATCGACATATTCAGTCGTTATATCAATTTTTGTTTCACTTGCCTTACTTCTGGCTGATTTCCCATCACTTTGAAGTCTATAAACATCAGCTCCATTAACTACTAGAAAACACAATTTACTTATTTGTTGGTTTACTTTTTCCTTATGCGATTGATCAGTACTCTTAGCTTTACTACATCCTGTAACAACCAGAAGGATAAGAAGTAAAATTAGAGAAGTTCTCTTCATTGGCAAATTCTACTTGGCTCTATAATCTCTGTCTAGATTTCACTTGAATTTCCCCTAAGTAATTTTTAATATAGCTATTCCTATAGCAATCAAAATTACTGCCGCCAAAATAGAATTCTTACTCCCTAACCTTTGCGGTAATCCCCCAATTTTGCTGATCTGATCTTCTTTCATATCTTTTATAACATTAATGAAATGTGCCGCCATACCAAAGAGCGCGCCACCCAACCACATCCACAGTGGCGGAGTTATATCTTTTGAAATTGCAATCGACGAAGGTAACGCTGCAAATGCAATGGCGTACGGTAGCGGTGAAAGAACCGAAAACTTGAAATAGAAGTTATATGCGACTCCACAGAGAATACCTAACATATAAACAAGGCCACCTTTTACTCCAAGTGGACCAAATAGGTTTGCAATAAATGAAAATGGAGTTACCCACTTCAACCAATTTTGCAGCAATTCTTTTCTTATTTGCCCAGAAACTAGTGGCTTATTTTTTCGGTTGTGGCTCAGATCGTCTTGATAATCGTAGAGATCATTGCTCCAGCCAACTACGAGTTGTCCGGTAAATACCCCAAATGCAATTACGTAAGCCGGACCTTCCCACCAATAGTAAGTCGCAAATCCAAAAGAAATAGCCGTTACTAATAAGGTTGGGCCAAAATGCGATGCTTTAAGTAAACCCTTTAACTTACCGAACCACATTTTGCGATCTGCTCAATGCAGAGTCAATTAAAGTCGTAATAATCGAGCTGTAATTTCTACCAGTTGCTTGCCAGAGTTTTGGGAAAACCGAAGTTGCAGTGAAGCCAGGCAGGGTATTTAACTCATTAATGATGACGGTGCCTTCGGGAGTTAAGAAGAAATCAACGCGGGCTAACCCTTCACAACCGAGCGCTTGAAAAGCCTTGCGGGCAGCGTTTTGAATTTCATTAGTTTTTTCCACTGAAATTTTTGCCGGAATATCGAATTCAGTTGAACCATCTAAATACTTAGCTTCGAAATCATAAAATTCATGATCGCCTAGTACGCGCACTTCTCCTACAACTGACGTTCTAACTTCGCCGCCAACTTCTAGAACGGCGCATTCCAATTCGCGACCAATCACAGCTTTCTCAATCATTACTTTAGGATCTAGCGCTAGCGCTGCATTAACCGCGCTCTCAATTTCAGGTGTTGATTTAACTTTTGAGGTACCTCGACTAGAACCACTTCGCGCCGGTTTTATAAAAATTGGGAAACCCATTTTGGAAATCTTTTCAGTTTGAGAACTCTTATTAGATTCCCAATCTCGCTTTTGTAATACGAAGCCTTCCGCGATTGCTAATCCGAAAGATGCATAGATTGGCTTCGCAAACGATTTATCCATTGCCACCGTAGATGCTAAAACTCCAGAACCAACGTAAGGCATTGCCATCATTTCAAATAATCCTTGAATGGTGCCGTCTTCACCGTATGCACCATGGAGTAATGGGAAGAAAGCATCAACTTCTAAATCAGTACCGTCTGCATTTTTAATCCCGTGGATATCAGCAATCAATTTTGGTGCGCTAGTCGGTACTTCAGGCAAACCATTTGATTTTTTTGAAAATGGGGCGGTTTTATCTAATAAAACCCAGTCGCCAGTTGCTTCAGTAATGCCGATCAAAATCGCTTCAAATTTTTCTTGATCGAGTGCAGAAAGAACTCCGTTAGCAGATATGCAAGAAATTTCATGTTCGCTACTACGGCCGCCGCAAACGATTGCGACTCGAATTTTCTTCGAGCTACTCATACGTGATCTATCTCCGCCCCGATATTTAAAGCCATCAATCGCTGTACTGCTTCTGCAGGGGTAAGGGTATTACTTACTACATCCGCGACAGCTTCAATTATTGGAACTTCTACGCCTAATGAATGTGCGATTTCTAATACTGCGCCTGCGGTTGCAACTCCTTCAACCGTTTTATTAACTTTTAAGCGCGCTTCATTCATGGAATTTCCACCACCTAATACTTCGCCAAAAGTTCGATTTCTTGATAAACCGGATGAACAGCTAGCAACTAAATCACCCATGCCAGCGAGGCCGGCAAATGTAAGTGGGTTTGCTCCTAGCGCAACGCCAAGTTTACTAACTTCATTCAATCCCCGAGTGATGATGGTGGCTTGGGTGTTTTCGCCTAGCCCCATTCCAACAACCATGCCAACTGCAAGGGCAATGATGCTCTTTGCTGATCCAGCCAGCTCGCACCCTAATAAATCATCGGATGTGTAAACCCGAAAATATTTAGTTTTGAATAACCTAGCGATTAATTTTGAAATTTCAGGATTTGTTGATGCTCCGACCGCGCCCGCTGGTTGGCGTAATATCAATTCGCTCGCCAAATTTGGCCCGGTGATTATTCCAACTAATGAATCTGAAATCGCTATGCAATCTCTAACTACTTCAGACATCCGTAAGTTACTTTGAATTTCAATACCTTTTAAGCTACTTATTACTGGCTTATTTGTGGGAAAAAAAGCTTTCCAATTAAGTAAATTAGCTCTAAGAGTTTGAGCTGGGACTGCAAGAACTATTACTTCAGCTCTTTTAAGCGCCAATTCAATATCAGAGGTTGCTTTAAAGGATTCTGGCAAAACCGCACCAGGCAAGAAGGATTCATTTGTGTGCTTAATGTTAATTTCGCTTACAACATCTTGGTTTCTTCCCCAAATCAAAACAT
>DKNC01000074.1:0-6299 GCA_002470135.1 Actinobacteria bacterium UBA7398
GACGGCTATCGAATGCGCTATTTGAAATAGAACGTTCGCGGGTAGCTGAAATCGAAGTAGTTAATTTTCCAACAGCCGCTCCCCAGTGTTCAATCACCAAAGCGCCATCTACGAGAGCGAGAACGAGGTCAACGCCACCGCGAGATAAGTGCGTCTGCTCTTTCATGCGGGTAGAGTAACGCTCATTATGACCTCTTCGCAGATTTCGCTTAGCGCCGGCGTTATTCGTACTGATTTATCAATGTCAGATGGCCGAACCATCCGATATTACGACAGCGAAAAACAATCCCGAAGCGCTAAAGATCTCCGCCCAGTTGAAGCACAACCTGGGATTGGTGAGTTGCGGTTAGACCCATTAGTTAACGAATGGGTTGCGATGGCCGCGCATCGGCAAGGTCGAATTTTCCTACCGCCGAAAGAACTATGTCCACTTTGCCCATCAAGTGTTGACTTGCTTACGGAAATTCCAGATAGTAATTATGAAGTTGTGGTCTTTGACAATCGTTCCCCATCTTTACGCCCGCCGGATAGTTATTTTCAAATTCCTAACGAGTTAAATTTTGATACTCCGATAGTTCCAGCAGCGGGTAAATGTGAAGTTGTTTGTTACACATCAGATCATGGAAAATCTTTTAAAGATCTAACTGTCAAGCAAATTCGTACTGTTATTGAGGCTTGGCGCGATCGAGTAAAAGAGCTTTCAAAATCTGAGTTCATTGCCCATATATTTCCTTTTGAAAACCGCGGTGAAGAAGTTGGTGTAACACTCAGCCACCCCCATGGCCAAATTTATGCATATTCATACTTAACTCCTCGAGTTGAAAAAATGCTTGCGGTTGCCAATGCGCATAAAAAAAGAACTGGTCGAGTTTTGCTTGATGATGTCATTGCTCGAGAAATAAAAGACGAAGTTAGAATTGTGGCGCGCAATATCGATTGGATTGCATATGTGCCATACGCCAGTCGTTATCCATTTGAAATTCATTTAGCTCCCATAAAGTCAGTTGCTGATATGGCTGAACTTTCGGATTCTCAAGCTGATTCATTCACAACTATTTCGCAAGAAGTTTTCCGCCGATTAGATGGTGTCTTTGGAATTGAAATGGCCTATATCGCGGCCTGGCACCAAGCTCCAGTTCGTGTTGGACGTGATGTGCTTAGATTGCATCTACAAATATGCAGCGTGCGAAGACAACCAAATAAACTTAAATATCTTGCTGGATCTGAATCCGCTATGGGTGCATTTATTATGGATATGAAGCCAGAACAATCCGCGCAACAACTTCGCGAGGTTAAACTGTAGTGACGCACCCGCTTGCCGAAAAATTTGCAAAAACATTCGGTGCGCAACCAGATTTGATGGCACAAGCACCTGGGCGAGTAAACCTGATTGGCGAGCACATTGATTACAGCCAAGGATTTGTATTGCCATTCGCCATTGATTTATATACCTCGGTCGCAATTCGCAAGCGAAATGATGGCATCGTAAGAATCGCTTCCTCACAACGCAATCAAAATTTTGAGACATTTGAAGTTTCAGAGATTAAACCAGGCTACGGAACTGGTTGGGCTAAATATCCACTCGGCGTTCTTTGGGCACTGGGAATATCTGAAGGGCTTGATATTTTTATCGATGGAAAAGTTCCATCTGGTGCTGGTCTCTCATCTTCAGCAGCGCTTGAGTGCAGTATTGCTTTTTTAATTAACGAACTTTTTCACCTCGGTAGGTCACTAAAAGATTTAGCGTTGCTTTCACAAAAAGCTGAGAATGATTATGTAGGCGTCCCCTGCGGGATTATGGATCAATCTATTTCATTGATGGGAAAGTCTGGTTTTGCGCTATTGATTGACTGTAGTGACTTAAGCACCACGCTAGTTCCACTAGATTTAACTAGAGCAGATCTGCAACTTCTAATTATTGATACCGGAGTGCATCACGCACTTGTTGATGGTGGATATGCAGAACGACGAGCCTCATGTGAGAGCGCAGCAGCCAAGATTGGGGTTGCATCAATGCGGCAACTATCTGCTGCACTTCTTGAAAATAACCAAAAGAATTTGACTGATTCAGAATTTATGCGGGCGCGACATGCAGTTACTGAAATTGCAAGAGTTTTAGAAACGGTAACAAAATTNNGGTGCGCTCGGTGCACGGATGGTTGGTGGTGGTTTTGGTGGCAGTGTGATCGCGTTGGTTGATCGAGCAGATACTGGAAAAATTTCAATTGCGGTCGAACAAGCGTTTGCAAATGCAGGCTATAAACCGCCTCGGTTTTTTACTTCACTACCAAGCGATGGTGCTAGCTTAATTAACTAACTGGATTGATTGAGAGTACTTCTACTCCGCCAATTGCATTTAATACATTTAATAAATCAGTTGAATCACTGCCAGGGATCGCAATTGTGATGTCATCTATGCCACGCCCATCTTCACTTCTAAGAACTACAAGTCCCCGAATATCGCCACCAGCAAACCCAATTGCCGAAGCAACTGCCCCTAATGAGCCAGGACGATCTGGTAACGCAATTTGAACTCGAAAGATTGCCATATCAGTATTGTAAAGGCTTATCTCTTAAATAAGAAATATCTCATCACCTTTTACTGAAATTTTAACTTTTGGCAATGGGACATTAGTTGGCCCACCAAGTACTTTTGCACTATTTGCAGGATCATATTCTGCGCCATGGCAAGGGCAAATTAAATGTTTACTATTTTTATCTAACTCCACAGTGCACCCTTGGTGGGTACAAACGGCTGAATAAGCAAATACGCCTGATTTTGTGCGGAAAATAATGGCTGGTGCGCCAAAGTTATCGACAATATTTATTGAGGTTCCGATTGCGATTTCGCTGACTTTCGCAATTGCATTTGAAGAGCCAGCGCTCGATAATTTTTGAGGTTCACGTTTGAAATTCTTACCAGCAATCACACCAATAATTGAAAGCCCGCCAACTATTGCGAGCGCTAAGACTTCACGTCGTTCAGAGAAATCCGGTAGACGCAACCTCCCAGATTTCTTAAATATTGAGCCGAGTAAGACTGCCCACATAATTACATAAGCGCTATCACTGCCTAAGAAATATGGCGATACTGTCCAAGATAGCGTTAACCAAAGCGTTAACGACATTAAAAGTCCACCAACTGCGGCGTAGACCAACATGAAGCCGGTAAGTGTTGCTAATCCAATAGCGAATTCTGAAACCATTGCAAGTAGTCCAAGCAGATTTGCATGTTCCACCATTTTTTGAACGGCAAAGTGAATCGGTGATGTTGTTGAAATTGCGGCTAATTGCGATCCGATATACCCACTCGCGCCTTTAGTTAAGAAACCAGAATCGGTTGCTTTATACCAACCGGCATAAACCCAAGTAGCGCCGAGCCAAAGGCGAAGAATTGAGATAGGGAGCGGTTGGGAGCGCCATGATCGTTGCATCAGATTCATCACTTCCGCATTATTCACAATAAACCTGAGAAATGGCTCCCTGACTTGGACTCGAACCAAGAACCTGCCGGTTAACAGCCGGCTGCTCTGCCAATTGAGCTATCAGGGATTGCTAAGTGCGAACTCTATCTGAAAACCGGAAAGGCTCTAAATCTCACCTAAACCCAACTCGTGCTGGCTTCTGCGAGTCGTCTCCATTGCTACTAAATCACCAAACATTCGGTTGTATTCAGCCTCATTTTCAACTGGGTTTATCCGTTGCAAAGTGGATTTAATTTCTGCGATAGCTCGACTAATTGTAACCTCTCTTAGCCTTGCGATAATGCTCGAAACATAACGATCTGAAACTTCACCATCAGTTCTAATTGGTTCCACGGTTAACTCAGTTATAAAAGAACGTAAATCTTCCGACTCGGCGCGATCGATTGATACCGATTCATATTCGGGTTGAGTCAAAATAAAATCACGGAGCTTTTGATATGCAGGATGAGTAAATGCACTGCCTTCAATATCTTTCCATCCTCTACATAACGCCGGCATTTGTAATCGCGCTTTCAAAACTTCGCGTTCTAAAATTAATCTTGGCTCGGATGGGTCTGGCCGCCAGGCTTGCGCAGTTTCCACTTCAATGTTTTCAGTGCGGGCAACATTTGAGATACCGCGCTTAACCGCGGCGCTAACAATTTCAACTTCCATACCGAGCCATCCAGCTAACGAACGGGCGTACTCGGGACGTAAAGAAGTGTCGCGAATTTTCCCGATTAATGGCGCCGCAATATTTAGGGCACTAACTCGACCTTCTGGAGTCGCTAAATCATATTGCGCGATTGCGCTTTTTATTGCGAACTCAAAAAGCGGAACTCGTCTAGCAATTAAGTCGCGTACCGCTGCATCTCCCGAATCTTGGCGAAGTTCGCATGGATCTTTGCCATTTGGCTCTACCGCCACAAAAGTTTGCGCTACAAATTTCTGATCATCAGTAAAAGCTCGAAGCGCTGCTTTCTGTCCAGCCGCGTCACCATCAAATGTAAAAATAACTTCACCTCGGAATGCATCATCATCCATTAACAACCTACGAAGAATTCGGATGTGGTCATCGCCAAATGCAGTACCGCATGTTGCAACCGCGGTAGTTATCCCCGCTAAATGTGCCGCCATTACATCGGTGTATCCTTCAACAATTACCGCTTGACGCTTCTTGGCAATCTCTTTCTTCGCAACATCCAGCCCGTATAAAACTTGCGATTTCTTGTAAATCGGAGTCTCTGGCGTATTTAAATATTTTGGACCTTGGTCAGCTTCATCGGTTGCTAATTTCCGGGCACCGAAACCAACTACATCACCGGAGAGATCTCGAATTGGCCAAGTTAATCGATTTCTAAACCGGTCTATTGGACCGCGGGTACCATCTTTTGAAAGTCCAGCCAGCATAATCTCTTCATTAGTGAAACTTTTTCCTAATAAATATTTTGTTAAAGCATCCCATTCATCAGGGGCATACCCGACGCCAAAACTTGCGGCAGCTTCTCTATCGAAACCGCGCTTTTGCAAGAATTCTCGACCATGTCCAGCTTCCGGTAATTGCAATTGTTCTTGATAGAAGATCGCTGCTGCTAAATTCGCAGCAACCAAGCGAGAACGTTGTCCAGCTGGTGCTCTGGTGCCGGAAGATTGATCAAAAGTCAATTGGTAACCAATTCGTTCTGCTAATCGTTCTATAGTTTCGGTAAAAGTTAGATGTTCCATTTTCATTATAAAGGCGATGACATCGCCTCCGGTTTGGCAACCAAAACAATGGAAATAGCCTTTGCTTGGCGTTACGTGAAATGAAGGTGATTTCTCGTCATGAAAAGGGCATAAACCTTTTTTCTGACCGCCACCAGCGCTTTTAAGTTGAACGTATTCGCCAACAACTTCATCAATCGGTGAACGGTCGCGAACATATGAAACATCTTCATCTCTAATTCGTCCGGACATGGCGCTTATCCTACTTTGGTCAATTTATCGTGCAATAAATATGCGCCCATATCGGTAAGCGATGCGACTTGATCTATAACTACGCGCAATTTTTCGCTCTCACTTGTAGCGCGCTCCCACTCTTGTAAAAAGAAGCTCTCCAGAGTGCCAGGAGCACCTTGCCTTACAACTTCTACGAGTCGATGAATTGTGGTTCGTTGCTTGGCATATCGATCTTGCGAATCTTCTGCTTGGATAATGTAAAAACCTGCCATCGATTTCAAAATTGCTACCTCTACGCGATGCGGCCGCGGCACGACTAAATCAGCGTTATATCTGACTAAATCAGCGTCACCATATTTTGCGCGCGTTTCACGTTCAGCAGCTAGGGCATAACGACCAACTAATTGACTGGTTAAATCTTTCAATCGCGCTAAATGTCTATGACTTCTATCAAAAGTTGTTGGCCAGCAAGAAAGACTCTTAAGTGAATTCATCGCACTCTCCGCCTCTGCGACCGAAATATCCGATAGATAACTCTCTTGTGCTACTTTAAAAAGTTCCGGTAAATCTCTTTCAATATTCTCAATTACAACTTGCCCAGTAACCAATCCATCTTCTAAATCATGAACTGAGTAAGCAACGTCATCAGACCAATCCATAATCTGCGCTTCCATGCTGGTCTTTCCTAACGGAGCACCTTTGCGCATCCAATCAAATATAAGTTGATCATCTTGGTAAACTCCAAATTTCTTTGAATTCGCTAAATTGCTCCATGGGTATTTTGTTGCGGCATCTAAAGAAGCGCGCGTTAAATTTAGACCAACAGAGATTCCATTTTCGTCAACCGTCTTTGCTTCTATTCGGGTTAACAATCTAAAGCTCTGGGCATTTCCTTCA
>DKNC01000074.1:6325-7321 GCA_002470135.1 Actinobacteria bacterium UBA7398
CATCTTCGCCATTGTGACCAAAGGGTGGATGGCCAATATCGTGCGCTAAACATGCGCCTTCCATTAAATCTGGGTCAGCGCCAAGAGCTGCGCCAAGTTCACGACCAACTTGCGCACACTCTAAAGAATGTGAAAGTCGAGTTCTTGGAAAATCACTAGCCCACGGAACTGCTACTTGGGTTTTTGCAGCAAGTCTTCGTAACGCAAAGGAATGAATGATTCGAGCGCGATCTCGCGAAAATTCGGTACGACCAGGACGTTTTGCTGGTTCGTCAAGAAATCTTTCGCGCGCGTCTGCGTCGTAAGCAGAATGTTCTATCGCAGGTCGGAGCGCCATAGTCGTTAGCCTATTGATTTCGGTCGCTGATATGAATGCCGTGACGGCCCAGCGTTATATAAGCTAAATAAGCGCCAGTTTCCCTTATTAAATAGCGATATCCAGCGTTCTTAATTGATGATGGACCAGTTGTTGCGGGCGAACAAGTGCTAACAATGCCTTGATCATTTGCCATAGTCATCGCTCGATAACAGTGATATGGATCAGTAACAATAATGGCATCACTTTTCTTTCGAGCTTTCATTTCATCGGTAAAGCTAATTGTGCTTGCATAAGTGTCGCGACCGATTGCTAGCGCAGCGATTGATTTACTCGGAATTCCATGGCTAATCAACCAATTCTTACTTGAAGCTGCTTCGGTAGTTCTATCGCCTGGTGCACCCGAACCTACTGTAATTATTTTCGGCGCTAATCCTAA
This sequence comes from Actinobacteria bacterium UBA7398, assembly GCA_002470135.1. Lineage (GTDB taxonomy): Bacteria > Actinomycetota > Actinomycetes > Nanopelagicales > Nanopelagicaceae > UBA7398. The sequence continues at coordinate 7,081 of DKNC01000074.1, forward strand.
ATTATAAATCCTTTTAACCTCTTCTAGCCTTGCCTGCAAAACTTCACCAGGACGGCCATTAAGTTGTGCCGCTCCCAGAACAACGATTACATCCGCGTTCCTAATCGTAGGATTATGAGCGGCGTACCAAACTTGTCCAAGGGGCCAAAGCAGCGAAACAATAATTATTAGTATGATGAAAGAAATTATTTTTCGAATAATTTTAAAGCCGAACATCTCAGCCACCCGACCCAGCATTGAC
>DKNC01000018.1:0-385 GCA_002470135.1 Actinobacteria bacterium UBA7398
GTGCAATCTCAAATAGTTGACGAATACCGCGGCAGAGTTTTCGCAGTTTATGATGTAATGATTAATGGCGGAATTGTTTCTGGTGCCGTTATTGCTGCAATGCTGTTACCCGCTAATGGCGCTGGATCGTTGCTACCATTTGTAGTTAGCGTTACTTATTTAACAATGGCATTAGTATTTCTTAAAGCTAAGAATTTCCGCGCTGGTGTTCACGCCACCAATTAAGTAGCTCGGCTTTAGCGCGTTCTTCACCAAGTGGGCCGTGTTCCATTCGTAAATCCAATAAGTGTTGGTATGCGCTACCAACAGTTCTTCCTTTAACGCCAAGAATTTCCATAATTTGATTACCATCTAAATCTGGGCGAATTTTTGAAAGTTCTTCTGC
>DKNC01000018.1:438-1778 GCA_002470135.1 Actinobacteria bacterium UBA7398
GTTGTGCAATCAGCGCGCGTTAAAACATGAAGGTGCACTAAATATGCACCGGCATCGCGAATGTATCGACGCACTGCAGAATCGGTCCATTCGCCGCTGCCATAACCATGAAATCGGAGGTGAAGAAAGACTAATTCGGAGACCGCTTCAATTGTTTCCTTATCAAAACGCATTTTGCGGAGCCGTTCCTTAGTTAGTCGAGCTCCGACAACTTCATGATGGTGAAATGAAACCCCGCCGCCTGGTATTAGCTCTCGGGTTTTTGGCTTCCCAATATCGTGCATTAACGCGGTTAACCGAATAATTAGATTAGGGCCACCGAGNNTTCTAAGCGGAGTTTAGGTATTTCTGGAATTACCAAGTCCGCAAGCCCAGTATCAACCATCATTGTGATTCCAATGCGGGGATTATCTGACATTAATATTTTTATAAATTCATCGCGGACGCGTTCGGCAGAAACGATTAAAATTCGATCTGCCATATTTTCAATTGCGGTAATAATTGTTGGATCAACATCGAAATTAAGTTGACTTGCAAATCGCGCAGCTCGCATCATCCGTAGTGGATCATCGGTAAATAACTCTTCGGCTTTTCTAGGAGTTCGTAAAACTTTTTTCGCCAAATCCATTACACCATCAAATGGATCGATGAATTCGGGTTCTTTGGTGGTGAGTTCTAAAGCCATAGCGTTTACCGTAAAGTCGCGACGCGCTAAATCACCCACGATATCGTCACCAAAATTAACTTCTGGTTTGCGGCTATTTACATCATATTTTTCAGAACGGTAAGTTGTTACTTCAACTGTGATGTCATCTTTCTTTCCTGCAACAGTTCCAAATTGAATTCCAGTATCCCAAATTGAATCTGCCCATAAATTTAAAATCTTTTTTGTATCCTCGGGACGTGCATTAGTTGTGAAATCTAAATCCGTAGATAACTTTCCTAAAATCGCATCACGCACTGGGCCACCCACTAGGGCTAATCGGAAACCTGCTTTTGCAAATGCGTTAGCCAACGATTGCGCGTGTGGTGCGCGTGCCGAAAGCGTAGAAATCGCAATTTCTGCTGCGGCTTTAGTTGGAGTGTTCATGATGGATAAGGCTAAAGCACTACCCTTACCCCATGACCCCGGCACCAAGTGCGGGCGGCGAAGATACGCGTAAAAAGCGTCGACGTAGGCGGCCCCCACGAAAAAAAGGCAATACCGATACAGCGGTAGGTACTGCGGCGCCACAAAATAAAAATACGCCGCGGAAACAAAAGCAAAACTATGTAAAACGCGTAGATGAAGTTAGTGCTGGTGGTTTAGTTATTGACTCAACTGGAACAAAAGGTTTGCT
>DKNC01000018.1:1812-7820 GCA_002470135.1 Actinobacteria bacterium UBA7398
CATATTGAAGAAGGTGAAACTCCAGAACAAGCTGCACTTCGCGAAGTAGCGGAAGAGACTGGGATAGAAAGTGAAATTTCAAAATCTTTAGGTGTGATTGATTTCTGGTTTATGGCCGGCGGAAAGCGAATTCATAAAACTGTGCACCATTTTTTGTTTAAAGAAACGGGCGGAAAATTAGCGCCGCAAGTGACTGAAGTTGATGATGTGGCTTGGTTCCCACTTAATGAGATCGTTGAAAAGCTCGCATACCCTGACGAAAAGAAATTAATTGCCCGATCTGGCGAGTTAAACGGATGAGACGTTTGTTGGTTTTGCTTCCCATGGCGTTAATTTTGCTAATAGTGCCGGCGCCAGCCAACGCTGAAAATAATTATGTTTTACTCTCGGAACCTAGCCATCGTGGGTTGGATAATGTTTTTTTTAATGACGAACTTGCAACTGCTTTAAAGCCTGAAGGGCGGCTAGGTAATTTAGTTTATGCCAGCCCTAAGAGTGGTAGAAGTTGGATTATAGATATCGCATTGGTTGATGAAGTAATTGCCATGAGTAACGGTTATGAAGTTGCCAAACCTTTGGATAAAACAAAAAAGAATCCAAAACGCGAAACGTTACCTGGTGTTGGAGATTCGGTCGCAAAAGCTTGGTTGGCGGCGTTAAAAACAAGTGTGCGACGGGATTTGATTTCGGTCTTGCCTTATGGTTCACCATCCTCTATCTGGCTGAAAGATGCCGCCCCAAACGAATTAAAGTTTTATCAATCGCAATCACTCTCGCGCGGCACTGAATTTTTTGGTCGTAGCGTTGCAAGTGTTGATACCTACCCAGGCCAACCAAAAGCAAATATTCCGCGGGATGTGCAAGTTAGTTACACCTTAACTCGGAAGCGAATATTTGCGCTAGCAACCGTGCTACCTCAAGAAACGTTGTTAAGTTATCGATTGGGAATTGCTGGCTTAACTAATCCAGAGTTAAATAGAAGTGATTCACTTGATCTTGCTGCGACTTACGGTCCACAATTTGCGGCGTTCGAAAATAAGTTACGGTTAATTGTTGGGAAATATCGGGTAACTTCCGAACGTGAAAAAATCCCAGTCACACTAGTTAATGATTTTGATATTGAGTTAAAAATAAAACTTGTGGTTACCCCACTTAATGGGAAGGTTATTGCTACACCACTTCCGGTTCTGACTTTAGCTCCTAATTCAAAATTGCAAGTTGCGATTCCGATTCGAGTGATGGCTTCTGGTTCCACGATTTTATTAACCCAAATAAAATCTGAAAAAGGGATTCTTTTAAAGGAACCAGTGCAGTTGCCGTTGACGCTCTCGGTAATTAGCCCAATAACTACATGGTTCACAACCGGCTCTGCCATAATTCTTTTGTTAGCTGGTGTGGTGCAGAGCGTTCGCCGAGTTAAACGGAAGCGGGTTTAGTTATGAGCGATGACGCGCTATTAATTCGCTCCTCTGCGGTCATGGCGCTCGGCACGGTCATCTCAAGAGTTACTGGTTTGGTTAGAAACTTATTATTGGTTGCGGTTTTAGGAACAGCGCTATTGGGTGATACCTACAACGTTGCAAATACCATGCCTAATATTCTTTATAACTTATTAGTTGGTGGCGCACTAACCGCAGTTTTTGTACCGCAAATTATTAGAGCTGCGCGTGAACCTGATAAAGGAAGCGCATATATATCAAGGCTTTTTACGGCCACTAGCGCAGCGCTCTTGATAATCGTTGCGATTGCAATGCTGATAGCTCCGCTGCTGGTGCACTTATATGCGCCTTCATTTAGTGGTCGCGCTCTTGATATCACGGTTGCATTTATGCGGTATTGCTTGCCACAGATATTCTTTTTAGGAATTTTTGCGCTGCTCGGTCAGATCGCAAATGCTCGTGGGGTTTTTGGGCCGATGATGTGGGCGCCGATACTCAATAACTTGATCGCGATTGCGATCTTCGGCTATTTCTTGGCTTCAGTTTCAAATCTCGAGTTTGGCGGGATTACTAACTCCCAAATCCAGACGCTGGGGCTAGGTACAACGCTGGGCATAGTTGCCCAGGCTCTGGTTTTAATTCCAGTGTTAAAGCGGAGCGGGGTGTCATTACGAATTCGTTTTGATTGGCGCGGCGCCGGACTTGGTAAATCCCTCCAGTTAGCCAGTTGGACTTTTCTATTTGTTTTAATTTCTCAAGTTGGCTATTTAATTACAGTAAACCTAGCCACTAGAACTTCAGTAGCTGCAATTATTGAAGGGATTTCTTACGGAGTTGGATATACGCCTTACAGCAACGCTTATTTAATATTATTGCTACCGCATTCGATTATCACAATTTCGGTTGTAACAGCGTTACTCCCTAAACTTTCCGAGCTCGCAATTGATAATAAATTAGCAGAGCTACGTGCACAAATTGTAAAAGCTATTAGGTTGGTGGGGATAGTTACAGTACCAAGCGCATTCTTCTTTCTATTCTTTGGTCCATTAATTGCTCAAGTTTTATTTTTTGGAATATCAGATAACGATGCAATTTTTATTGGAAAAGTCTTAGGCGGGTTTGCACTTGCTGCGATACCGTTAAGTTTAAACTTGATTGCAATTCGTGGTTTAAACGCATTTGAAAATACTAAATCCCAAGTAATATCAAATTTATTAATAAATGTAGTTTCGATTGGTTTCTCGGTGGTAGCCTATTTAACGTTGCCAACTGAATGGATCACTGTTGGGTTAGCAGCTTCATTCACACTTAGTTATTGGGTGGGTAACGCGCTTACCTTTAAATTATTGGCTCGTCATTCCGGATCTATTTCAACTTCAGAATATAGAAAGCTTTACGTATTGTTGGCTTTGGTATCGCTTATAATTTTTATACCACTTCGATTTTTAGTTGGCGTTGACTTAATTCCTGGTGGGAATATTGTTTCATTGTTAGTTGTTATCGTTGTTGCTGATTTTGCCTTCTTGGGACTGGCAAAACTCTTCCGAATAGAAGAGGTAGCACAGACGGTGAAATTGATTTTGCGTCGTAAGTAATTGGTCTGTGATTTTCTAGATAAGGTGGGCAAGTGAGCGAAACAAAAGTGCATGAAGTAGTAATCGTTGGTTCTGGCCCTGCTGGATATACCGCGGCTATCTATGCTGCGCGCGCCCAATTAAACCCAGTTATGTATGAAGGTTCGGTAACTGCTGGCGGTGCGCTAATGAACACCACTGAGGTAGAAAATTTCCCTGGTTTTGAAAATGGCATTATGGGACCAGATTTAATGGATGCAATGCGTAAGCAAGCTGCGCGATTTGGCGCACAATTAATTACTGACGATATTGTTGAAATGAAATTAGATGGTGAAGTTAAAACGTTAAAAGATGGTTCTGGCAATACTTTGTTAGCTCGTTCCGTAATTTTGGCAACTGGTTCTGCATATAAAGAAATTGGAATTGAAAACGAGAAACGTTTATCAGGCCGAGGTGTTTCGTGGTGTGCAACTTGTGATGGGTTTTTCTTTCGTGGGCAAGAGATCGCAGTAGTTGGTGGCGGCGATTCGGCAATGGAAGAAGCTAACTTCTTAACTAGATTTGCAACCAAAGTTGTGTTGATACATCGTAGAGATTCGTTGCGCGCATCAAAAATTATGGCCGAGCGCGCAAAAGCAAATCCAAAGATTGAATTTCTATTTAATACCGAAGTTATTGATGTGTTGGGAGCTGAGAAAGTTAGTGGGCTGAAATTGCGCAATACAGTTTCGGGGGCTGAGAGCGTTCGAGATTTCACCGGGTTATTTGTAGCGATCGGACATTTGCCTAGAAGTGAATTGGTGCTTGGCCAAATTAAGACAAATTCTGAAGGTTATGTAGAAGTGGATGGCCAATCCACTCGCACCAACTTAAAAGGTGTTTTTGCATGCGGTGATTTAGTTGACCACACCTACCGACAAGCGATTACTGCGGCGGGTTCGGGCTGCCAAGCTGCTCTAGATGCGGAAAAATTCCTAGCGGGACATTAAAGTTCAAATAACAATAAGATAAGAAAAGAAGCGATAAAAGGAGAAGGTAATGTCAGCACCAGTAGCGGTAACTGCAGCAAATTTTGATGAATTGGTTTTGAAGAGCACAACACCAGTTTTGGTTGATTTCTGGGCCGAGTGGTGTGGCCCTTGCCGCGCGGTTGCGCCGATCTTGGCTGAAATTGCAGCAGAGCATGGCTCTAAAATTAAAATCGTGAAGCTTAATACCGATGAAGAACAAGCTTTGGCAATGCAATATGGCATCACCTCAATTCCAACTATGAATGTATTTGTTGGTGGCCAAATTGTGAAAACCATCGTTGGCGCTAAGCCAAAACCAGCACTTTTGAAAGATCTTGAACAATTTATTTCCTAAATTCACGATAATTCATTTACGCTGAAGTATGGATACTGAGCAATTAAACCCGGGTGACCGTGGCGATCTTGTTACAGTAATTACAAACACTCTGCATCGCCTTGGATATTTAGCCGCGCCCACCAATATTTATGATGGTTCGGTCGAAACCGCAGTACAAGCATTCCAACAAGAGCGCGGGTTGACTGCAACTGGAGTTGCTAACCCAATGACGCTACGTGCGTTAGATGAAGCGCGTTGGAAGTTGGGTGATCGAACTTTAGTTTTTAAGAAAAACGATAGCGGTTTATTGATTCGCGGCGACGATGTTGCAACGCTACAAAGCCGCTTAATAGATATGGGGTTTGATTGTGGTCGCGTTGATGGAATTTATGGAGTTCGCACTGAAACATCGGTAAAAGAATTTCAAAAATCTGCTGGGGTAGTTGCGGATGGAATTTGTGGACCGGCCACCGTCATCTCTCTAATGCGGTTGTTGCGAACGGTTTCTGGTGGTGCGCCAACGCTATTGCGAGATCAGGCGATCCGCGAAAAACGTGGTCCGGTATTAGCTGACAAAATTATTGTGCTCGACCCAAGTTGGGGTGGAAAAGATGTTGGTAGAGCTGTTAACGGATTGACTGAAGCTGAAATTGTTTTCGATGTTGCGCAACGAATTGAAGGTCGGTTAATTGCACTCGGGGTAAACGTTTTCCTAACTCGAAACGAAACAAGGTCGCCGCTAGAACCAGAGCGAATTGATTTTGCTAATAGCGTTGCTGCAGACTTGGTTATCTCGATGCATGTTGATAGTTACAAGAATGAAAACGCACAAGGTGTTGCAACTTACTTTTATGGTAGCGATCAACATGGCGTGCACTCTGTGGTTGGCGAAAGATTTGCAACGCTAGTGCAGCGAGAAATTTGTGCACGAACTGATTTACACAATTGTCGAACTCATGCAAAAACTTGGGATATGTTGCGGCTGATTAAAGCGCCAACTGTTCGAATAGATTTGGGATATATTTCTAATCCGCACGATGCGGAGCGGCTCGGAGATCCACAATTTAGAGATTTGATCGCAGAAGCGTTAGTTATCGCAATACAGCGCCTTTATTTAGCCGCTGAAGATGATGCAAAAACCGGCACGCTTAGAATAGAAGATTTGCGGCGTGCGGGAATTAGACGGTAATGAAATTAATTACAAACCGCATTCACGTTAAATGTGGCAGAATAATTAAATGACAGATGTAACGCGCTTTCATACGCACGAGCCTGAGAATTTAGATGAGCGGTTTGCGCGCCGAGCAAGCGGTATGCAGGCTAGTGAAATTCGTTCGCTATTTGCGGTTGCCTCTCGTCCAGAAATTGTTTCACTTGCTGGTGGTATGCCAAATCTTTCAGCGTTACCGATGGAGATGATGGCTGGTTTAATTGGAAAATTAATTACTGAACACGGCCAAGAAGCGTTGCAATATGGCAGCGGACAAGGCCATCCGAAATTGCGCGAACAAATTTGTGATGTGATGGCGTTGGAAGGCATTCGCGCAAACCCAGATGATGTTGTTGTAACTACCGGTTCGCAACAAGCACTTGATTTAATTTCCCGGATATTTATTGATCCAGGTGATGTGGTTTTAGTTGAAGCACC
>DKNC01000071.1:0-477 GCA_002470135.1 Actinobacteria bacterium UBA7398
CTTCTTGCGCGCGTTGCCAAATTTCAAAGGCATCATGTTCAACCCAACCAGCTATAGGTAAAATTTGACGGTGTTCTAATTGATGTTGACCAACCACTCGACCAGCTTTATCGAAAATCATGAAACGAGTGCTGGAGGTACCTTGATCTAGTGAGCCGATATAACTCATGTCGCGTATCCTAATGCTGTGACGCTTTTTTCAGCAGCCCTAAGCCCAGCCCAACATGAGCGGGCTCTCACTGCTCTTGCCGAAAAAACCTTCGATTTATTAGTAATAGGTGGCGGCATCAACGGCGTCGGAATTGCGCTAGATGCAGCTTCACGTGGATTATCGGTTGCTCTAGTTGAAGCAAGCGATTTAGCATCTGGAACTTCTTCGCGATCTTCTAAGTTAATTCATGGTGGATTACGCTATTTAGAACAATATGATTTCAAATTAGTTAGAGAAGCGCTGCATGAACGCGAATTAATGGTGAC
>DKNC01000071.1:576-2743 GCA_002470135.1 Actinobacteria bacterium UBA7398
CAAAAAAAGATTTCGGAGATAGCGCCTTCGCTTCGTCTAGATATTGTTACTGGTGGAATTCAATATTTTGACGCTCAAGTTGATGATGCTAGACATACGATGATGATTGCACGCACTGCCGCTAAACACGGTGCCGTAATCGCAACCGGGGTACGCTGCCAAACTATTATTAAAGAAGGAAAGCGCGTGGTTGGCGCTAGCGTAAAAGTTAATGAAACTAATGAAGTGATTAACGTTAAAGCTAAAACTACTGTGATGGCTGCGGGAGTTTGGACCGACCCGCTTTATGACGTAATGGGGTTGAAACCAGGCTACCGAGTTCGGATGAGTAAAGGTGTTCACATAGTTTTGCCAAAATCTGCAATCAAATCTGAGAGCGGCATAATTCTCAAAACCCCTGTCTCAGTCCTTTTTATCATTCCATGGGGAAACCGCTGGATTGTTGGCACAACTGATACCGATTTTGTGGACGATCGAAATGAACCTTTAGCTAACGCAGATGATGTGCAGTACATAATTGATCAAGCCAATCGTGTACTAGATCCAAAAATCAAAGTCGAAGATGTATTAGGAGTATTTGCTGGGCTAAGGCCGTTAGTTTCAACAACACCAGACTCGCCAACTACAAAACTTTCGCGCGAACATGTCGTTGATCGACCTGCTCCTGGGTTTGTATCAATCGCCGGTGGAAAGTACACGACCTATCGAGTGATGGCGCAAGATGCGGTAGATGTTGCGGTATCGGACTTGCGCCGAATTGTTCCCGAATCATGCACTGCCACGCTACCGATTGTGGGCGCGGATGGTTATCAAGTATTAAAAAATAAGGTCGAGACTCTTGCAGAAGAATATAGATTATCTAATGAAACGGTCACGCACTTGCTAGAGCGTTATGGCTCCCTGATTGAAGATATTTTTGAATTAATTATCGAAGATCCGCAATTGCGTACTCCAATCTCAAGTCAAGCTTTAAATATCAAAGCTGAAATTGTTTATGCCGCAACCCATGAAGGTGCTAGAAGTGTTGACGATGTCATCTCCCGAAGAACTCGGCTTTCATTTGAATTAGGAGATCATGGCGCGAGCATCGCGCAAGAAGTTGGTAGCCTAATTGCCCCAGTTCTTGGTTGGAGCGCTAGCGATCAAAAGAAATCTGTAAATCTCTATCTAGATCAAATTTCCCGCGAAGTAGCCGCACTTAAAGCTGTAAAACCAAAGGCTAAAAGCAAAGTAAGTTAATTCTTAATCTGGTTCTTACAACCATCTGTTGGCGGCGTAACTGGTTTTTTAGTCGCAGAAGGTTTTGGAGAAGGTGCTATTCCTTCCTCTAAAATGAATTGAACCATCTGTTCCGATTGAGCATGGGTCCCGGTTTGATCAACATAAACAATTTTCCCGGTGTAGCTTCCAGCGCTTAGCCCATCGATCGAAAGTACCCAGACACCAGCTGCATCTCGAACCACAGTCTGCACTGGCTTTTTGGCTATTTCGGAATCAGATCTAAAAACAACTGTGCCCGTTACTACTGGGGTGCCTGTGGCTCTAATAACTTCAACTGTAACTTCAACAGATTTATCATTCGTAGTAGCTTTAATCGCAGTTATCCGCATTGTTGAGGATTCATTTATGGGGAGTAAGTCACCGACTTGCGGAATCCATTCACCAGCTGCAAGTTTTAAGAAAGAATTTGCATCGCCTCGATATACGTTTAAATCAAGACGGTTACTTGGTACGCCATATTTGCTAGCAATTCCGCAAGAGGTGTACTGCCAAATTTGCCAGAGTGATGTGCAATTCGAGGTACTCCATGAATTGACATAACATCCGGAAATTTTACGGCCAGGTTCTGCAATCGGATCTGCTGGGTTAATTGCGTACTGGGCCATCCAGAGTGGATAACCTCGTAAAATTGAACTTCGATTCATGGCAGTTTCTAAAAATCCAGAATAAGAATATAGGAATGGTTTTCTGCCAGTCTTTTCCGCAACTATCGCCAGCCAAGTTTCCGCCCACAAAGTAATATTTGAGCGAGTGGCATATTTAGTACAAACTTTTGATTTATTCATCTGGATACAATTATTTTCTAAATCAAGCGCATAGGTTAAATCGCGAGTGTTATATCCACCGATACTGGCAATGCGCCAAATTACTTTTTGAGCTTGGGCTT
>DKNC01000039.1:0-6881 GCA_002470135.1 Actinobacteria bacterium UBA7398
TCAAAACTTTTTGACCATTTAGAGATTCGAACTTTAAAAGAACGTTTGAAAGCAATCGGAATAGCAACAATTGATGTGCCAACAAACACTGCTCCAGTTGCCGACATTTCAATTTTACAGATTTCAAGTAGCGATTTAGATAAGTTGATATCTCAAGAATCTTCGCCTGTTACGGTAGCTATATCATCCACGGGTAACCAAATTTTGGAATACGCAGTTCAGCTCTCTAGTGGTAAAACTTTTCATATCCAATCGAGTGAATTAGGCGGTTGGTTTTCAGATGCAAAAATAAAGAAAATATCACATGCCGCAAAGCCGTTGCTTAGAGAGTTTGGAATGCAAGGTTTGATCTTTGATACCGAGCTTGCCGCGTACTTGATTAATCCTGGGACGAGATCGCTAGAACTAACAGATTTAACCCAAAGGTACTTGGGTTTTGCAACCGATACCCAAGGTGGTGCTACCGCAGAAACGCTCTTTGATGTATCTAATTTTGAACCTCGTTCTGCGACTTGGATTGCTGAGCTAGCCACAGTTCTAGAAAAAGAATTGAAAAATCGAGAGTTACTGCAGCTATTTAACGAGATGGAAATTCCAGTTCTAAATTTGCTCGCAGAGATGGAAGCTTTAGGAATAGCGGTAGATGTTAAAAAATTGAAAGAACTTGAAACTTTATTGCGAAATGATGTAGAGCGTGAAACAGCCGCCGCCCATAAGGCCGCAGGTAAAGAATTCAACGTCGCATCACCAAAGCAATTGCAAGCAGTACTTTTTGATGATCTAGGGTTACCAAAAACTAAGAAAATTAAAACAGGGTATACAACAGATGCTGATTCGCTAGATTGGTTATTTACTAAAACTGGACACCCAGTACTGCAAAGTTTGTTAAGAATTCGGGAAGCTGGCAAATTAAAGACCACAATTGAAGGGCTATTAACCGCGACTGGGAAAGATGAGCGGATCCACACAACTTTTCAACAGACGGTCGCCGCTACTGGAAGACTCTCGTCGACTGATCCAAACCTTCAAAATATTCCAGTACGCACTGAAGAAGGACGAAAAATTAGAGATTGTTTTATTGCGCAATCTCCGTTTGTGGATTTAATGACCGCTGATTACAGCCAGATCGAGATGCGAATCATGGCGCACCTTTCCAAGGATGCGAAACTGCTTGAGGCTTTTCATAGTGGCGAAGATTTACACTCCACGGTGGCGTCCGAAGTTTTTGGAGTCCCACGAAGTGAAGTAGATGCCGAAATGCGTCGAAAAATTAAGGCGATGTCCTATGGACTTGCTTACGGGTTATCATCCTTTGGGCTTGCCCAACAACTAGACCTTTCGCCAACGGATGCAAGTGAATTAATGGCGCGCTACTTTGAAAGGTTTGGTGGGATTCAAACTTATTTAAAAAGCGTTGTTGTCGAAGCCCGGGCTAAGGGGTATACCGAAACAATTATGGGACGCCGACGTTACTTACCGGATTTGAATCAAGATAATCGGCAGCGACGTGAAATTGCGGAGCGGATGGCGCTTAATTCACCAATTCAAGGTTCGGCGGCAGACATTATAAAAATTGCAATGTTAAATGTTGGGAAAGTAATCGCCGAATCTGGGGTGAAATCTAGATTGCTATTGCAAGTACATGACGAATTAATTTGTGAAATTGCACCAGGTGAAGCTGAAATTATGGAGAAATTAGTTCGTAAAGAGATGGGCAGCGCATATCCGTTAAATGCGCCTTTGGAGGTTAATGTTGGTTTCGGTAAAACTTGGGATTTAGCAGCGCATTAATCTATCTGCTCTTATCGGCGTTCTCTTCCATCGCATTTAGATCAGACTCATCAGAAGGTAATTCATTCGCTCGTACAAAATGTTTTTTCCCGGCAGTCAAAATTAAATAACCAATGAACACCGAGAGGCTAGTCATTGCAAAACACCAGCGCGGCCCATAATTTTCAGCAATAAGACCGCCGATTGCTGATCCAATTGCAGNNAAATGTTCCTTCTACCGTCCATAGCCACGCAAGTGCTGATACGGCAGTACCTTTAGGGCGAACCGCTTCAGTAACTTCCCAATAGAAAACTTGCTGCACCCCTCCTACTAAGCCGATTAAGGCTGCAAGGAGAATTAGTGACCAGTCTGGATAAGCTAGTGATAACGGCGCTACTGAGATTATCCAGAATTTATATGTTATAAGAAAACCCTTTAGCGGCGAAAGTTTTCTGGAAATTGTTCCAGCTATTACGCCCCCGAAAACATTAAATAACCCGAATACTGCAAAAAGCAATGCCGCTCGCGAAGGAAGATTTTCTTGGGTAGTGAAAGCCGGTATTCCAATATTGAACGCGCCCCAACCAAGACCGATCACTACGCCTTCGAGTGCCAGTATTTGCATAGCGGGAACACGCCAAATTGGGAGCGTGCCAATTTCTTTCTTCTCTGGAACCCATTCACGAGAAATTTTTGTAAAAGCTATTGAAATTCCACCAATAAACATCAAGAGCGCGCATATTTGTAACGCAGAGTTAGGCCGCGAACTTAAGGATAATGAAGTTGCAATTACTGGACCAAAGATTCCGGTCGTGCTAAGCACTGCGGTATCAAGCGCGTAGGCGGTTCGCCATTGATCTTCTGGGAGCGCAATTCTCCAAAGCGGTCTGATTGATAAATTTATTGGTGGTGAAAATAACCCAAATAGAAAAGCCATAATAATTAATTGCTTGCTATTGGTTGCAGTGCTAAACCAAAAAATAGAAATTGCAAAAGCTGGAACCATGATTCGCAACGGCCATTTCTGTCCGTACTTATCTATGAATGCACCACGCAAACCTGCGGTTCCAGCTCCAGCAATTGAATTTGCTCCGATCGCTAATCCTGCTAACGCGATGGATCCAGTTTCTCGTTGAACTTTGAAGAATATTGAAAGCGAAATCATGCCGTAAGCGATTCGTGCGGGGAATGCGGCAATAATCAAGGTTCGCGCTGTCGGTACCCGTAAAAGCTCCAAATATCGTCCCATTTTTGGAGTATACCTAACCAAAAGCTTCGCGAATTGACCTAGATAGCGCGCCTTAAGTAACCTTTGCCCTCGCTCACATCTCTTGCACTGACCTCGGACAGAGTAGGAAAGTGCCCAGTTAAATCCAAAAGATTTTCTGGAGTCGGGTTGTGTGCATACCTACTAGTTTAAATTCCCCAATCGGAGCATCTTGAGTATTGCAAATGTAGCTGTAAATGACATTGGATCCGCAGAAGATTTTCTCGCCGCAATCGAAGGCACAATCAAGAATTTTAATGATGGAGATTTAGTAACTGGAATAGTTGTCCAGGTAGATCGCGATGAAGTACTCCTAGATATTGGTTACAAAACCGAAGGTGTAATTCCATCCCGCGAACTCTCTATCCGTCACGACCTTGATCCAAGTGAATTGGTAAAAGTTGGCGACCGTGTTGAAGCTCTAGTTCTTCAAAAGGAAGATAAAGAAGGACGCTTAATTCTTTCTAAGAAACGCGCTCAATATGAAAAAGCATGGGGCGATATCGAAGGCAAGAAAGAACGTGATGAAGTTGTTATCGGAACAGTTATTGAAGTTGTTAAAGGTGGTTTGATTGTAGATATTGGTCTGCGCGGCTTCCTTCCTGCATCACTTGTAGAAATGCGTCGAGTCCGTGATTTAACACCATACATTGGCCAACAAGTTGAGGCCCGAATTATCGAACTCGATAAGAACCGAAACAACGTTGTGCTTTCTCGTCGTGCATATTTAGAACAAACTCAATCTGCTTCACGCACTACATTCCTTAATCAACTACAAAAGGGTCAAGTGCGAAGTGGTGTTATCTCATCTATCGTTAACTTTGGTGCCTTCGTTGATCTTGGCGGCGTAGATGGCTTGGTTCACGTTTCAGAGCTATCTTGGAAACATATCGATCATCCTGGTGAAGTTGTAGCAGTTGGCGATGAAGTTACTGTGGAAGTTCTAGAGGTAGATTTCGAAAGAGAACGTGTCTCTCTTTCGCTTAAAGCTACTCAAGAAGATCCTTGGCAAGCATTTGCTCGCACCCACACCATCAACCAAGTAGTTCCTGGTGAAGTTACAAAACTTGTGCCATTTGGCGCATTTATCCGGGTATTTGATGGCATCGAAGGTCTAGTTCACATCTCTGAACTTGCCGAACGCCACGTAGAAATTCCAGAACAAGTTGTTCAAGTTGGCGATCAATTATTTGTAAAAATTATTGATATCGACTTAGAACGCCGCCGAATCTCGCTTTCACTAAAGCAAGCAAACGAAGGCCACGACATTGAAGTTGAAGCATTTGATCCAGCTCAATATGGAATGCCAGCTCGTTACGATGCCGCTGGAAACTTTATTTATCCTGAGGGTTTCAATGCTGAAAATCAAGAGTGGCAACCTGGTTTTGAATCTCAACGTGAAGAATGGGAGCGTCAATACGCTGAAGCCCAATCACGTTTCGTTGCGCATAAGAAGCAAAAGTCTGAAGCGCAAGCAGCAGATGCCGCCGCAGTTGTTACTGAGCCTGCAGCAGAAACAGCCGCTGCTGATTAGTTTTACTAAGTAAGAGCCTCGATACTTAACGTTGTATCGGGGCTTTTTCTTTTTAGTATGCTCTAAAGAGGCGTGGATTGACTGGAAAAGATAGGCTGAAGCAATGTTGAAAGTAGCGCTTACCGGTGGCATCGGCTCTGGTAAATCTTTGGTCGGGGAGTATCTCGAAGAGTTAGGCGCAATAGTTTTCGATGCCGATCAACTCGCTCGAGATGTGGTTGAGCGCGGCACGACCGGTTTCAATCTTATTGTGGAGAGATTCGGGGATGAAATCCTTATCGAGGGCCAGATAAATCGTGGGAAATTAGGCGAGATAGTTTTTAACGATCCGAGCGCTCGAAAAGATTTGGAAGGAATCATTCACCCGTTAGTTAAAGAAGCTGGTGATGCAATTATTAAAGCTGCACCAGCAAATGCAGTAGTTGTAAATCAAATTCCCTTAGTTTATGAAACTAACGGTGCTAATCGATTTGATTTCATCGTAACGGTAGAAGCTCCAGAATCGCTCCGATATGAACGCTTAAGAGCGCGGGGCATGAAAGATTTTGAGATTGCAAAGCGGATTAGCGCACAAGCCTCTAGAGATGAACGGGTCAGCATTTCTAACATAGTCCTAGAAAATGACGGAGATAAGGATGCGCTGCTTCGAAAAGTGGAAGCGCTTTGGGAGAGCGAACTTTCACCTCGCGCTGCGCAGAGCGAATGAGCCAACGAGATTACATTCCGAAAGCGCTTAAACCATTTAAAGTAATAAGTGATTATGTGCCAGCGGGCGATCAACCAGATGCAATTAATGAGTTGGTGGCAAGAATTGAACGTGGCGAAAAAGATATCGTCTTGCTTGGCGCAACTGGAACTGGAAAATCAGCAACGACAGCTTGGTTAGTAGAACGGCTCCAGCGGCCAACTTTGGTGCTTGCACCGAATAAAACTTTAGCTGCGCAGTTAGCTAATGAATTTAAGGAACTCTTCCCAGAAAATGCAGTTGAATATTTTGTTTCTTACTATGACTACTACCAACCAGAAGCTTACGTGCCACAGACCGATACTTTTATCGAGAAAGATTCGTCGATAAATTCAGAAGTTGAACGCTTGCGCTACTCCGCCACACACGCGCTACTTACTCGTCGCGATGTGATCGTGGTGGCCACGGTTTCCTGCATTTATGGTCTTGGCCATCCACAAGAATATTACGAGCGCATGGTGTTACTAAAAGTGGGTGAAAATATTGAGCGCAACAAATTATTACGACAATTTGTTGATATCCAATATAAGCGAAACGATATGGCATTCGAGCGCGGAAATTTTCGCGTGCGTGGGGACACCATCGAAATAATTCCAGTTTATGAAGAGCTTGCAATTCGAATTGAAATGTTTGGCGATGAGATTGAGCGTTTAACTACATTGCATCCATTAACAGGTGAGATTATTAGCGATGTTCCAGAGATATTGATATTCCCTGCGACACATTATGCGGCTGGTCCAGAAAAAATGAAGATAGCAATCGCAAATATCGAAGCTGAGTTAGAAATTAAGCATCAAGAATTTGAAAAGCAAGGGAAACTCTTAGAAGCCCAACGAATCCGGATGCGAACCACATTCGATATCGAGATGATGCAGCAATTAGGATTCTGCTCTGGAATCGAGAATTACTCACGCTTAATTGATGGGCGAGCGGCTGGTTCTGCACCTAGTTGTTTATTAGATTACTTTCCAGAGGATTTTCTTTGTGTAATAGATGAATCACATATCACGGTGCCTCAAATTGGTGCTATGTATGAAGGCGATGCTTCTCGAAAACGAACGCTAGTCGAGCACGGTTTTAGGTTACCGAGCGCCATGGATAACCGACCGTTGCGATGGCCAGAATTTTTAGAGCGAACGAAGCAGAAAATCTATCTCTCTGCCACACCAGGTAAATATGAGTTAGCGAAAACTGGTGGGGAATTTGTGGAACAAGTAATCCGACCTACTGGATTAGTGGATCCGCAAATCATCATCAAACCAATCAAAGGACAGATTGATGACTTGTTAAATGAAATCAGAATTCGTGCTGAAAAAAATGAGCGAGTCCTAGTTACAACTTTAACTAAGAAAATGTCGGAAGATTTGACAGATTACTTTACAGAAGCCAACGTGCGAGTCAGGTATTTACACTCGGAGGTAGATACTTTGCGCCGAGTTGAATTGCTCCGCGAACTTAGGCTGGGTGAGTACGATGTTTTAATCGGCATTAACCTATTACGCGAAGGATTGGATTTACCAGAAGTCTCATTAGTTGCGATTTTAGATGCCGATAAAGAAGGATT
>DKNC01000039.1:6941-16345 GCA_002470135.1 Actinobacteria bacterium UBA7398
GTTTCGGGTGAAGTCCATATGTATGCCGATAATTTAACGGATTCAATGAAGCGCGCTATTGATGAAACTAATCGCCGCCGCGAAAAACAAGTTTCATATAACAAAGAGCGTGGTGTTGATCCACAACCACTTAGAAAACGAATTGCAGACATCACTGATTTAATTGCAAAAGAAAGTGACGATACCGATCAACTTCTTGCGGCTGGCAAAAAATCGTCGAGCGGTGGGGCTGGTGTTTACGTAAAACACTTAGTGCCGTTGCCTAAAGCGGAGCTGATGAACCTCATAGAATCGCTCACTGAACAGATGCGTAATTCCGCTAGCCAACTTCATTTTGAATTGGCCGCTAGATTACGTGATGAGATTGGTGATTTGAAGAAGGAACTTCGAAGCATGGATGACGCGGGGGTAAAATAATTGCACGATCGTTTAATTATTCGTGGTGCCCGCGAACATAATTTAAAGAATGTTTCGCTAGATCTACCTAGAAATTCGATGATAGTTTTCACAGGTTTATCCGGTTCTGGAAAATCAAGTTTAGCTTTTGACACTATTTTCGCAGAAGGCCAACGTCGTTATGTGGAATCGCTCTCAGCGTATGCGCGACAATTCTTAGGACAGATGGATAAACCAGATGTGGACTTCATAGAAGGGTTATCGCCAGCAGTTTCAATCGACCAGAAGGCTACAAACCGAAATCCTCGGTCAACAGTTGGAACTATTACTGAAGTTTATGATTACTTACGTTTATTATTTGCGCGAGCAGGCCGTCCACATTGCCCAAGTTGCGGTAAAGCAATCGCAAAACAAACGCCACAGAACATAGTTGATCAAATATTAGAGCTACCTCCTGAAACAAAATTCCAAGTTTTAGCGCCAATGATTCGGGCGCGCAAAGGCGAGTTTGTTGACTTATTTAAAGATTTAGTTGCACAAGGTTATTCCAGGGCACGAGTAGATGGCGTTGTCATTCAACTTACCGAGCCACCTAAATTAAAAAAGCAAGAGAAGCACACTATTGAAGTTGTGATTGATCGCTTAACTGCCAAAGCTGATTCAAAGAGCCGGTTAACGGATTCTATAGAAACTGCGCTTCGGTTAGCCCAAGGTTTAGTAACTTTGGATTTTGTTGACGGCAAAGGTAAAGATAAAGAGCGCACCTTTAGTGAAAAATTAGCTTGCCATGATTGTTCACTATCTTTTGAAGAGATGGAGCCACGATCCTTCTCATTCAATTCGCCTTTTGGCGCTTGCCCAGAATGTACTGGGATTGGCACCAAACTAGAAGTCGATCAAGATTTAGTAATTCCAGATGATTCTATTTCGATTAACGAAGGCGCAATCGCACCATGGGCATCTCGGCAAACTTCCGAATATTTCTTGCGGCTGTTGGAAGCGCTAGCAGGCGATGTTAAATTTTCCATGGATGCACCGTGGAAGAAATTATCTGAGAAAGCTAAGACCGCGATTTTGAATGGGTACGAGTATGAAGTACATGTTAAGTACAAGAACCGTTATGGCAGGGTAAGAAATTACTCTACTGGCTTTGAAGGCGTGGTTTCATTTATTCAACGCAAACATGGTGAAACCGATAGCGATTACAGTCGGGAAAAGTATGAGTCTTATATGCGGCAAACGCCATGCCCAGTATGCAATGGAACTAGATTAAAACCAGAAGTTCTTGCAGTTAAATTAGGAGAGAAGTCGATCGCAGAAATTTGTGAACTTTCCATTGAAGATTGTGCCAAATTCTTAAAATCTTTAAAACTTACGGCGCGCGAAAAGCAAATTGCCGAGCGCGTTCTAAAAGAAGTGCACTCCCGTCTTGGTTTTCTTTTAGATGTTGGTCTCGATTATTTATCGCTAGATCGCCCAGCCGCAACGCTCTCTGGTGGTGAAGCGCAACGGATCAGGTTAGCTACTCAGATTGGTTCGGGACTAACTGGCGTGCTTTATGTTTTAGATGAACCTAGCATCGGGTTACATCAACGCGATAACCGACGATTGATTGAAACGCTTACGCATTTACGCGATATCGGAAACACTTTAATTGTTGTAGAACACGATGAGGACACCATCCGTACCGCAGATTGGATTGTTGATATCGGTCCCGGCGCCGGTGAGCACGGCGGCGAAATCGTCGTTTCCGGAAGTTACGAAGATTTAATTAACTCGAAAACCTCGGTCACTGGCGCGTATATTTCGGGTAAGCGCAAAATTGAGATACCTAAAAAGCGTCGCCTGATAGATCCAAAGAAATCCGTAGTTGTGAAGGAAGCCTACGAAAATAATTTAAAGAATATTACGGTTTCATTTCCACTCGGCACTTTCGTCGCTGTTACTGGCGTAAGCGGTTCTGGTAAATCTACTTTAGTAAATGACATTCTGTATACGGTATTAGCTAACAAATTAAATGGTGCTCGCCAAGTTCCTGGTCGCCATCGCACTATTACCGGCATAGACCTTCTTGACAAAGTTGTGCATGTTGATCAATCTCCAATTGGTAGAACTCCAAGATCTAACCCGGCTACCTACACTGGTGTATTCGACAAAGTTCGCGCGCTATTTGCTGAGACAACTGAAGCAAAAGTTCGAGGCTACCAACAAGGGCGATTCTCGTTTAACGTTAAAGGCGGACGGTGTGAAAACTGTTCTGGCGATGGCACCATCACTATTGAAATGAATTTCTTGCCCGATGTCTATGTACCGTGCGAAATTTGCCATGGTGCCCGATATAACCGAGAGACTTTAGAAGTACATTACAAAGGTAAAACGATCGCTGAAATTCTTGATATGTCGATCGAAGCTGCAGTTACATTTTTTGAATCAATCCCAGCAATTCATCGCTATTTGAAAACTATGATGGACGTTGGGCTTGGTTATGTACGACTTGGCCAATCAGCACCAACTCTCTCAGGTGGCGAAGCCCAACGCGTTAAATTATCAACTGAATTGCAACGCCGATCTACTGGTAGAACTATTTATGTTCTAGACGAACCTACGACGGGTTTACATTTTGAAGATGTCAATAAACTTTTGCATGTTTTACAGAGGCTAGTAGATACCGGCAACACTGTAATTGTGATTGAGCATAATCTCGATGTAATTAAATCCGCAGACTGGGTTATAGATATGGGTCCAGAGGGTGGCTATAAAGGCGGCACAATTATCGCGGAAGGAACTCCCGAAGCTGTGGCGAAAAACAAAGCGAGCTATACCGGCAAATATTTAGCGGAGATTTTAAAGAAGTAGCCATGGCTGACCCACAAAGTTATCGGCCAAAAGATATTCCAGATTCGCCCGGCGTATATCGATTCTTCGATGAGAAAGATGTAGTTATTTATGTCGGTAAAGCAATCTCGCTAAAGTCCCGACTCAACTCTTATTTTCAAAATAACCTCGCCGAAAAAACTAGAAAGATGGTTAACGCTGCGGTCCGGGTGGATTGGACCTTAGTAAATACGGAAGTAGAAGCGCTCCAACTTGAATTCAGTTGGATTAAAGAAGAAAACCCGCATTTCAATGTGCAATTCAAAGACGATAAGTCTTACCCGTTTTTGGCAGTTTCTATCAAAGATGAATTTCCAAGAATTTATATAACGCGGTCACAGAAGCAAAAAGGGGTAAAACATATTGGTCCATTCGCGCATGCTTGGGCACTTCGCAGTACTTATGAAGTTTTATTAAAATTATTTCCAGTTCGTTCTTGCACTGAAAGCAATTTTCTACGAGCTCAGAAATCAAATCGCCAGTGTTTACTTGGCGATATTGGAAAGTGCGCAGCTCCATGCGTTGGTTGGGTGACTCCAGAAGAGCACCAAGAAATTGCCAAGAACCTAATTAAATTTTTAGATTCAAATCCAGAGAGCGTGACTGAGAAGTTAACCGACGAGATGCTCACTGCTTCAGCAGCGGAACAATTTGAAAAGGCCGGAAAACTCCGCGACCAACTGCAAGCGCTGACCAAGGCACAAGAATCAACTGATGCTGCGCTCTCCGAAGAAATTACTGCAGATTTCATCGCAATGCACGAAGATATAACGCACGCCGCATTCTCAATATTTATCGTGCGCCACGGTAGAATCACCGGTTCGCGGTCTTGGGTTGTTGATCTACAAGAAGTTCCAGAGGGTGATTCCGTAATGGATGCTGCGTTACCTAAGATCTACCATGATTTTGAGGTTCCGCGTGAGATATTGATCAATCAACCAATCACTTCCGAAGCCGGTGTTATTGAATGGCTTTCGCAAAAACATGGGAATTCGGTAGAAGTTAAAGTGCCACAACGTGGTGAGAAATTCGAATTACTTCAAACAGTTAAGCGCAATGCCAATCAAGCGTTAATTCAATTTTTAAGTAAGCGCGCAAACGATGCTGGCGTTTCTGGCCGAGCCCTCGAAGAGATTGCTACTGCTTTAGATCTAGCAGAACTTCCATTACGCATCGAATGTTTCGATATTTCGAACATTCAAGGAACTTCAGTAGTGGCTTCAATGGTGGTATTTGAAGATGGTCAATCTAAAAAGAGTGAGTATCGCCGATTCTCAATCGATGATGAAGCTGGATTTGATGACACCCGCGCCATGCACCACGTGATTACAAGAAGATTTAAAAGATATCTTGCCGAAAAAGATCTTGATTTAACTGAACTAGAGATGAGCGGTGCTAATCGACCAAAGTTTGCCTACCCACCTCAATTAATAATTGTTGATGGCGGCGTAGGGCAAGTAAATGCAGCAGCCCGAGCACTTTCTGAATTGGGAATCACCGATATCGCGCTCTGCGGTTTAGCAAAAAGGCTTGAGGAAGTTTGGCTTCCTGAAGTAAAGACTCCAATTATCTTTCCACGCCATAGCGAAGCGCTCTATCTTTTCCAACGAATTCGCGATGAGGCGCATAGATTCGCAATTACTTTTCATAGATCTAAACGATCTAAATTGATGCTCGAATCTCTATTGGATGAAATTCCAACGTTGGGCACTGCGCGAATTTCTGCGTTGCTGGAACACTTCGGGTCAGTATCCGCGATCCGCAAAGCGAATGAATCGCAAATTTCTCAAATACCAGGAATCGGGGAGAAGATCGCGAAAATTATTGTGGATTTCTTAGCTCAGCAAAGCGCACCCGAGAATGTAAATACCAGTACCGGTGAAATTACTTAGGATGCTTGACAGGTATAGCAAGATATTGGGCATGGGGAGATCTCAATGAATCGCGAGTTGGTAGTAATAACCGGCATGAGTGGCGCTGGTCGTTCAACCATTGCCCACGCCATGGAAGATGCCGGCTGGTATGTAATTGATAATTTGCCGCCTTCGCTCTTAGCTAACCTTTTTGATTTAACCGAGAAAACTGTTGAATCTATCGCAGTAGTAGTCGATGTTCGTGGCCGACAATTTTTCGATGATCTAAATAGATCGTTAGCGGAATTAGTTGAAAAAGGGATTTCGCGGCGAATTTTATTTGTTGATGCCTCTGATGATGTGCTAGTTCGACGTTTTGAATCGACTCGGCGTCCGCATCCACTCCAAGGAAATGATCGAATTGTTGATGGCATAGCAAAAGAGCGCGAAAAATTACGAGAATTAAGGGCTGGTGCAGATTTGATTATTGATAGCACTGATTTGAATATTCACCAGTTGGAGAAGAAGAGTGAAGAGCTTTTCCATAAAGAGGGAAGTACAGATCTAAAAGTTAACGTACTTTCATTCGGATATAAATATGGAATTCCAGTTGATGCTGATTTAGTAATGGATTGTCGTTTCATACCCAATCCTCATTGGATTCCAGAGTTGCGGCCATTGAATGGAACGGATGCACCAGTTCGTGAGAAAGTTTTAGCGGCCGAAAATGTAAGTGATTTTCTGGATCGCTATATTGCCCTATTTGAAACCATTGCAGATGGTTATATCCGCGAAGGTAAGAAATTCATAACACTTGCCGTGGGATGCACTGGTGGAAAACATCGAAGCGTTGCGATTGCAGATGAGTTAGATCGTAGACTGCAAAAGGTTAAATTACCGAGGGGCCAAGCGATTTCAACACAGGCAATTCATAGAGACTTGGGACGTGAACGGTAACCGTGTTGTTAAATCCAGATTTGAAAGTTGTGGCGCTAGGTGGCGGCCATGGACTTGCGGCAACGTTGACTTCGCTTCGTCGCATTACTACGCAATTAACTGCGATTGTTACCGTTGCGGATAATGGTGGATCTAGCGGACGGTTGCGCGAAGAATTTAATACGTTGCCGCCAGGTGATTTGCGAATGGCGTTAGCTGCGTTATGTGCAGATGATGAGTGGGGCAAAAGTTGGGCTGAGATAATGCAGTATCGATTTACATCCACTGGAGCGATGAACGGACATGCGGTCGGAAACTTACTTTTGGCTGCGCTTTGGGATAAAGATGGCGATCCGGTCCAAGGAATTGATCGGGTGGCTTCGTTATTGAAAGTAGTTGGTCGAGTGCTTCCGATGGCAATTGAACCGTTAGATATTGAAGGCACATTTCAATCATCAGTTGGTAGAACAATTACTCGAGGGCAGAAAGAAGTTGCGATCGCTAAAGGTAAATTAGAATCATTGCGGTTAATCCCAGAGAATGCGACGGCGACCCCGGAAGGGCTTGCAGCTATCGCAAGTGCGGATTGGATTACATTCGGACCAGGATCTTGGTTTTCTAGTGTTCTACCGCACTTTTTAATCAAGCAACAGATTGATGCGATCATGAGTTCTAAAGCGAAAAAATTGGTGATATTAAATTTGGATACAGCGCCATCGATGCGCGGCGATGAGTTTGCTGGGAGTTCACCTGCAGAACATTTATCAATATTGCAGAAATTTGCGCCGAATTTTCACTGTGATATTGCGTTAGCTGATATATCGGTTGTGCTAGATAAAGGGTCAATGGCAGCCGCGGTTTCTGCTATTGGGGGTGAATTAGTTGTGGCGGATATCGCATCTGTGGGAAGTGTTCATCATGATTCCGAAAAATTGGGTCCCGTAATCAGCCACATTTTCGCGCGATAGATGCTTGGATACGGGCAGGGCTAAAGGAGTAAATAAATGGCAATGACAGCATCGGTAAAAGATGAGCTAAGTCGACTCTCGATTACCAAACCTTGCTGCCGTAAAGCAGAGGTCTCATCAATTTTAAGGTTTGCGGGTGGGTTGCATCTAACTTCTGGAAAAATAATGGTGGAAGTCGAACTCGATACGGCGCAGAGTGCGCGGAGATTACGTAAAGATATTGCTGATATTTATGGCCACGAAAGTGATTTAGCTGTTATTAGCGCTGGTGGTCTGCGCAAAGGAAGTCGCTATGTAGTTCGTGTTATAAAAGATGGCGATGCGCTGGCTAGACAGACTGGTTTGGTAGATAGCAACGGTCGCCCAGTTCGAGGTTTGCCGCCACAAGTTGTATCGGCTGCGCTATGCGATGCAGAAGCTGCGTGGCGTGGTGCGTTCTTGGCGCATGGTTCATTGACTGAACCAGGAAGATCTTCCGCTCTTGAAATCACTTGTCCTGGACCAGAAGCCGCGCTGGCGCTAGTCGGATCAGCGCGTCGGTTAGGTATCGTGGCGAAGGCAAGAGAAGTACGTGGCGTTGATCGAGTAGTAATTAGAGATGGCGATGCCATCGGAGTTTTACTAACTCGACTAGGAGCACATGAGAGTGTGTTGGCCTGGGAAGAACGAAGAATGCGTCGCGAAGTTCGTGCGACTGCGAATCGATTAGCAAACTTTGATGATGCAAATTTGCGTCGTTCCGCTAGAGCGGCGGTTGCGGCTTCAGCACGAGTACAACGCGCCATGGAAATTTTAAGCGCAGATATTCCAGATCATTTGCGTGAAGCAGGCGAACTTCGGATTCAACATGGTCAAGCGAGCTTGGAGGAACTTGGATCACTTGCATCGCCACCTATGACTAAGGATGCAATTGCTGGTCGGATTCGGAGATTGTTGGCGATGGCCGATAAGCGAGCACAAGATTTAGGAATTCCCGATACCGAGGCAGGGCTATCACCCGATCTACTGGGGTGATGCGTGCAAGGTCGACTGTTAAGATTGGCTATTCCCACAAAGTCGTGGTCTTTTAAGAAATTAAGTTGAATTAATTTTTCAACCCAGATATTGGGAACTTAGGAAGTGGAGTCATTGTGGTTAAAGTCGGGATAAATGGATTCGGTCGAATTGGTAGAAACTTCTTCAGAGCAGCGCTCGCTCCAACTTCAAATATTGAAATTGTGGGTATTAACGATCTGACCGATAACGCAACTTTGGCACACCTTTTAAAGTATGACTCAATCCTTGGTCGACTTGGCCTCCCAGTAACTTTTACCGATGACACCATCACAGTTGGTGGCAAGACAATTAAGATTTTTGCAGAACGCGATCCAGCGCTACTTCCTTGGGCTGCAGTTGGGGCTGAAGTAGTTCTTGAATCGACTGGCCATTTCACTAAAGCTGCGGATGCTAGGAAACATATCGCAGCGGGAGCAAAGAAAGTTATTATCTCAGCGCCTGCAACTGACGAAGACATCACCGTTGTAATGGGCGTTAATCACACGCAATATGACAGCGCCAAACATCACATCATTTCCAACGCTTCTTGCACAACTAACTGTTTGGCGCCGATGGCTAAAGTTATTAACGATACCTTCGGAATCGTCCGCGGATTTATGACCACGGTGCACGCCTATACAAACGACCAAGTAATTTTGGATTTCCCGCACAAAGACCTACGTAGATCTCGGGCTGCCGCAACTAATATCATCCCAACTTCTACTGGCGCTGCAAAAGCAATTTCACTAGTTCTGCCAGAGCTAAAAGGCAAGCTAGATGGATACGCGCTTCGAGTTCCAGTGCCAACTGGTTCAATTACAGATTTAACTTTGGAACTTTCCCGCGAAGTAACTGCGGCAGAAGTTAATGCTGCCATCAAAGCTGCTTCCGAAACTACACTTAAAGGCATCTTGCTTTACACCGAGGATCCAATTGTTTCATCGGACATTGTTACAGACCCACACTCTTGCATCTTTGATGCTGGCATAACCAAAGCAATTGGTACAACAGTGAAAGTTGCTGGTTGGTATGACAATGAATGGGGTTACTCAAATCGATTAGTTGATCTAATCGGTTATGTAGGTAAATCGCTCTAATGCCTATCCCGACCCTCGCCTCTCTTGATGTCAAGGGGAAGCGAGTATTTCTGCGTTGTGATTTAAATGTTCCATTAAAAGATGGTGCTATAACTGATGATGGCAGAATTAGAGCTTCGCTTCCTACAATTAACGCACTGCTTGAAAGCGGCGCGTCGATTGTTATTTGTGCACACCTTGGTCGCCCTAAAGGCGAGCGTAAGCCAGAGCTATCTCTAGCTCCAATTTCTATTCGGTTATCCGAA
>DKNC01000039.1:16387-50415 GCA_002470135.1 Actinobacteria bacterium UBA7398
GATGTAGTTTTACTTGAAAACATTCGTTACGAAGCCGCTGAAACAAGCAAGGATGAGAGTGAGCGTTTTGCGCTAGCTACGAAACTAGCGAGTTACGCCGATGCATATGTGGGGGATGGGTTCGGAGCAGTTCATAGAAAACACGCTTCCGTTTTTGAAACCGCAAAAATGTTGCCACGCGCTGCCGGTAAATTAATCTCAGCTGAAGTTGAAGTATTGCAGAAATTAACAATGGACCCAGTTCGCCCATATGGAGTAATACTGGGCGGTGCAAAAGTTTCTGACAAAATTGGCGTGATTTCGAACTTGCTAGAGAAAGTAGATGTTTTGGCAATTGGCGGGGGAATGCTCTTTACTTTTCTAGCAGCACAAGGAAAAGAGATTGGTAAATCACTTGTTGAAGTGGAATCTATCCCTACTGTGAAAGGGTTATTAAATCGTGCCACCGAATTAGGTGTAGAAATTTTATTGCCAACCGATATTGTGGTCGCTCCAGCTTTTGCAAATGAATTACCTACAGTTGTTTCCGCCGACGCAATTCCGGTAAATCAAATAGGTTTAGATATTGGTCCAGTTTCATCAAATAAATTCGCCGAAGCAATCAAAAAGTGTCATACCGTTTTTTGGAATGGCCCTATGGGGGTTTTCGAATTCTCCAATTTTGCAGCAGGTACTAAAGCGATTGCAGAAGCGCTCACAGAAGTTGATGGTTTGGCTGTTGTAGGTGGGGGAGATTCCGCTGCAGCAGTGCGCGCCCTTGGGTTTACTGATTCACAATTCGGTTATATTTCAACCGGTGGCGGCGCTTCTCTTGAATATCTCGAGGGTAAAGAATTGCCAGGTTTAACCGCGTTACAATCTTAAATTTAAACGTAAAACTTAGAGGAGTGAAAAGTGCGTAAGCCGTTAATTGCTGGTAACTGGAAAATGAATCTCAATCACCTCGAAGCGATCGCGGTGACCCAAAAATTAGCATATTCAATTAACGATAAAGATTATGACGCGGTTGATATCACAATAATTCCACCATTTACCGATATTCGTTCAATTCAAACTTTGGTTGATGGTGATCGCTTAAAACTAACTTACGGCGCTCAAGATCTTTCACCAGATTCATCCGGTGCTTTTACTGGAGATATCTCGGGTTCCATGCTCAAGAAATTGGGTTGTACCTATGTTTTGGTTGGCCACTCCGAACGGCGCGCAATTCATAATGAGGGCGATGATTTACTCAACAAGAAAGTGAAAGCTGCGCTTGCTAATGAATTAACGCCTATTTTCTGCATCGGCGAAGAATTGCCAATCCGCGAGGAGGGCTCTCATGTGCAGCATGTTTTAAATCAAATCCGAATCGGTTTACGTGGATTTCACAAACCAGACTTGAAGAAGATTGTTTTTGCATATGAACCAGTCTGGGCAATTGGTACAGGGAAAACTGCCACCCCGGAAGATGCACAAGAAGTATGCAGCGCTATCCGTGAGGATCTTAAGAAATTTGGTAGCGATGAAATTGCCGAGAATGCAAAAATCCTTTACGGTGGTTCCGTTAAATCCGCAAATATCGTCGATATTATGAAACAACCTGACGTGGATGGCGTCTTGGTAGGCGGAGCGAGCCTCGATCCCGAAGAATTTGCCCGCATTTCGAAGTTTCATCGCGTCCTCTAGCGCGGTATCCTTACGCCTTGGAAATGTCCGTTGCAGTTAAATGAAGTTTGTAATTTTAAACTTGTTAGGGGTTCTTAAGTGAAGTTAGCGCTATCGCTCCTTTTAATTATTACCAGCGTATTAATGATTCTTCTTGTACTTTTACATAAAGGTAAAGGTTCTGGACTCTCTGATTTATTTGGTGGCGGAATTTCTTCAACATATGGTGGATCATCTGTAGTTGAGCGCAATTTAGATCGGATCACAATTGTGGTTGGCGGTCTCTGGTTTGCAAGTGTTGTGGCACTAAGTTTGCTATTAAAGAATTAATTTTCTTAACAGTTAGAAAGGGAAATCATGGCCGGTGGTAGCGCAATACGTGGATCTAGAGTTGGCGCGGGTCCAATGGGAGAAGCCGAACGTGGCGAGGCAATCGCACGTTTTCGAGTTTCTTATTGGTGCTTAAACGGACATGAAACTAAACCTTCGTTTGCTGAAGATGGCACTGTCGTTATTCCTGATCAATGGGATTGTCCGCGTTGCGGATTCCCGGCAGGTCGCGATAAGAGCAATCCGCCAAGTCCAGTAGTAAATACTCCATATAAAACTCATCTTGCATATGTAAAAGAACGTAGAACTGAAGCAGAAGCGCAGAAAATTCTAGAAGACGCGCTTCGCAATCTACGTGGTGATGACGAGGAATAAAGTAGGGTAGACTTCACCTGCATCGCATTCGCGGTGTAGTTTTATTCATACGAGCGTCACATACGCTCTCTTGCGAGTCTTAGCTACCAATCTTTACGAGACGCGCTTGTTGTCTCGATTGGTGTTTACATGTCATTTCTTAAATTGGGCGTTAGCGCTGCGCTCGTACGTACTCTTACTCAAAACGGTATAACGGAACCGTTCCCAATCCAATCTGCTTCGATACCTGATGCAATCTCTGGTCGCGACATTTTAGGTCGAGGCCAAACTGGGTCCGGTAAAACTTTAGCTTTTGGGCTAGCACTACTAACTCGCCTTGCTGATCGCAAAGCCGCTCCGAATAAACCATTAGCGTTAATTCTCTCGCCAACCCGCGAACTCGCTATGCAAATCACCGATGTAATCGGAGACTTAGCGCCAGTAGTTGGTTTGAACGCTCAAGTAGTAGCAGGTGGACTTTCGTATCACAAGCAACAACAAGCACTTCGTCGTGGCGTAGCAATCGTGGTTGCAACTCCAGGTCGTTTAATGGATTTGATGGAACGCAAAGATGTAATCCTCTCTGATGTTGAAATTACAGTTTTAGATGAAGCTGACCAAATGGCTGATATGGGTTTCTTGCCATCAGTTCGCGAAATTCTAAATAAAACTAAAGCAGATGGTCAGCGAATGCTCTTCAGTGCAACGTTAGATCGTGACGTTGATTCCTTGGTTAGAAAATATCTAAAAGACCCAGCTACGCACTCAGTCCAAAATGAAACCGCATCGGTTACTAAAATGAGCCATCACGTATTAGTTCATGAAGCTAATCACAAAGATGAAATTACCTCACAAATCGCATCAAGGGATGGTCGAACCATTTTCTTCGTTCGGACTAAGCGTGGTGCAGATAAGTTAACGGAGAAACTACTACGCGCTGGTGTAAAAGTCGGTGCGCTACATGGTGGCAAGACCCAAGCTGTACGGACTCGAACCCTGGAACATTTCAAAACCGGTAAAACTTTGGCGCTAGTAGCAACTGATGTTGCAGCTCGCGGTATTCACGTTGATGATGTTTCTTTGGTGGTGCATGTTGATGCGCCGGCTGACCATAAAGATTATTTACACCGTGCGGGACGTACGGCACGCGCTGGCGAAAAAGGAACGGTAGTTTCACTTGTGACCATGTCGCAACGTGGCGAGTTGAAGCGAATTACTGAAAAAGCTGGGATTCGCCCAACCACAACTTCAATCTTGCCTGGTGATAGCGAACTAATAAAAATTACTGGCTCTCGTCAACCTAGCGGCGTACCGATCGCAACTACAGTTTCAAAAAGCGATTCAGTACAACCTAAATTTCCAAAACGCAATCGCCCTTCGAAAGCGCGTCGAACATCAAACGCGCGGAATTCATCTGGCCGCAGCGAAACACCTCGATCTACTACGCCGCGGAGCGAAAGCTCTCGCAGCAATTCTGGACCAAAAAAATATGGCTCAGATCGTGGCGCAGCTGGAAAACCAAAGAGTCGCACCGGTGAACGTAGACGGGCTCGTTAAAGCGATTTAATTATTGCAAGTAATTGCGAAATCCCGTTCATTCGATCACGTAAGTGAATTCGAAGGAGCGGGAATTTTCGTTTTTGCAGCGCTTCGCCATCACCGAGCGCTTGCGCCATAATTAAAGTTTCAAATCCGTAACCCTGGTTTGGGATGGCGATATCTCTAGCGCAATTGCCAGTTACTTGTATGAATGAGCCAACTTGTGGGCCACCTTTATGAAACTGCCCGGTTGAATGTAAAAATCTAGGTCCCCAACCAAAAGTAGTTGGCTTTTCAGATTTCGCTGCAATAAGTTCTCGAATTTCTGAAATCTCATGATCCGAAACTCGATTTAAATAGGCCATGATGGCGATGTAACCAGCTCCACTAATTGCTTCCGTCAAGTATTGCGCAACCGAGTCAAACTTTTTATCGGAATAGATTGCAATCGAATCGATTACAAATGCAGGCGCAGGAGATTGCACTCTGCCATCGATCCATCTTGTTAGGAGCGCACCAGTTTGATTTTTAGCTTCAGTCACGTTTGGTTGGTTAAAAGGATCAACTTTTAACGCCACACAAAGCAGCGCCGTGACCCACTCCCAAAAAATGAATTGAGATCCAAGAGTGCCAGCAACCGATAGTGGACCATCGCCATTAAAAGTGATTACTGGATGCGAGCCGCCAATTGCAGAAGTAGGCGAACTTATAACTATTGGTAGTACGCCTTTCCCATTTTTTCCAGTTGATTCAGCGATAAGTTGTTCGATCCAATCGCTAATGCCTGGCACCGCGCTATCGCTATCTAGAAGTGCGGTGAAACCATAAGCGGGCTGGGCAAGCAGATAAGCCATCTGCAAAACAGGTGAATTACTCTCCAGAAATTTTTCCGCAGCTTCGAACGCATCATCTAATAGAACCGAGACATCAACGCCGATCAGAGCAGCGGGAGCAAGACCGAATGCCGAGAGCGCACTAAATCTGCCACCAACATTTGGATCAGCATTAAGTACGCGAATTCCCGCAGCCCGTGCTGAAACATCAAGCGGGGATCCTGGGTCAGTAATTATTAGGATCTGCTCGGATGAGTCCAGGCCCGCCATTTCAAACTCACTTTTAAAAAGCTCGAGCTGTGCGGCAGTTTCTATAGTGGAACCAGATTTGGATCCAACTATTACCAAGGTTTTACTTAAATCAGTTTTCAGCGCCAATGAAATCTGTTCCGGGTCAGTAGTGTCGATTACGGTTAATTCTTTATGAAAAATTTTGCTAATTACTTCAGGAGCCAGAGACGAACCCCCCATGCCACAGAGCAATACTTTGGTTAATTTTTTCTCGCGAGCCCACGCGGTAAGCGCATCTAGTTGGGGGAGTAATTCCCGTGATGAAACCGGCAGCTCCAACCAATTCATCCGGATTTTGGCTTCCGCTGCAGCAGATTCACCCCAGAGATTTTCATCTTTTTTAGCCAATTTTTTAGCAGAATGCAATAACTCCAAATAGAGCTTAGAGTTTTGATCTACTTGTGAAAGCGCAGTACCTGAAATCGAGATACCGATTCCGTTGCTCAATTGCTTGCTACTTTCGTGACGGTTTCGATTAATTCAATCCAAGGCGCTACAAATTTGTCAATTCCTTCTAGCTCCAATTTAATTCCGACATCTTGCAGCGAAACTCCAGTTGCCGCTAGCGCGGTTAAGTCTGCAATCGCGCTCTCTATATTCGGGGTGAGCGCATCACCGCGCGCAGCTCCATGTTCTTTTACAGCATTAAGTGTTCCTTGTGGCATCGTGTTGACTGTATCTGGTCCGGTAAGTTCGATTACATATCTCGTGTCGTCATAAGACTTATCTTTAACCCCAGTTGATGCCCAGAGTGGTCGCTGGATATGAGCGCCATTTTCAGCCAATATTTTCCAGCGAGCGGTAGTTTTTAAAGACTTAAATTCCTGATAGGCCAACCTGGCATTAGCAATCGCAGTTTTCCCGAGAAGTGCAGTAGCAGCTTCGGTGCCAAGGGCTTTTAGTTGAGCATCGACTTCGGAGTCAACCCTGCTTATGAAAAAAGAAGCCACGGAATGAATTTCAGTTATGGACTTGCCGTGAGAAAGACGTAGCTCGAGTCCCGCCATAAATGCTTCCAATACCGCTTTATATCGGGCAACTGAAAAAATAATAGTTACATTTACGCTGATCCCATCGGCAATCAAGGCGGTAATTGCTGGCAAACCTTCGATGGTTGCGGGAACTTTGATCAATAAATTAGGACGGTTAACTATTTTCCAGAGAGCTCTACCTTGAATGATTGTATTTTCAGTATCGCGCGCCAACCTTGGATCTACTTCAATACTTACTCGACCATCTATGCCATTGCTTTTTTCATGGATCTCAGTAAATAGATCGCAAGCATTTCGCACATCATCAGTTGTTAATTTAGTGATGATTGATTCAACGTCTTCACCGGCTTTGGCTAGCGCCTTAATTTCATCGGAGTAGAGGTCAGATTTGCTGATTGCTTGCGAAAAAATAATCGGATTAGTCGTAACTCCGGTTACATATTCGTTTTTAATCAAGAAACTTAATGAAATGCCGCTCGGGGCTTCGATTAACCGTTCTCGAGAAAGATCATCAAGCCAAATCGATGTGCCGGTCGCAACAACATCGCCTAATCGGGCTGACATTTAACGATTCTTTACGCTCTTGAGCGCGCGGTGTGCAGCATCAACGACTGCAGCAGTAGTGAATCCAAATTCCTTAAAGAGAGTTCCAGCTGATGCGGATGCACCGAAGTGCTCGAGCGAAACGGCTTCACCACAATCGCCAATTAGTTCGCGCCAACCTAACGCAATTCCAGCCTCGATACTGACACGCGCGAGAACTTTTGGCGGCAATACTGAATCCCGATAACTCCGTGGTTGTTCGGCAAACCATTCCAAGGAAGGTGCACTCACTACCCGGGTTGCGATTCCTTGTTGAGTTAGCGATTTTTGGCTATCAAGGGCAAGTGCAACTTCAGAGCCGGTTGCAATTAAAATTACATCTGGCGTATTGTCGCAATCACTTAAGATATAAGCGCCGTTACCAACTTTCGACGCCGGTGCCATCTTGGTGCGATCAAATACTGGGAGGTTTTGGCGAGATAACAAAATTCCAGTTGGTTTCTTGCGACGAATAATTTCTTTCCATGCAGATACAACTTCGTTGGCATCTGCTGGACGCACCACAGTTAGTCCAGGGATCGCGCGAAGTGAAGCGATATGTTCGACCGGCTGATGCGTAGGGCCGTCTTCGCCTAACCCAATTGAATCGTGGCTCCAAACATATGTAACTGGTAACTGCATCAGCGCTGAAAGCCGAACCGCACCGCGCATGTAATCACTGAATACTAAGAAGGTACCACCAAAAGTTTTCGTTAACCCATGAAGTGCGATGCCATTCATGATTGCACCCATTGCGTGCTCACGAATTCCGTAATGAATATTTCGACCGTAGGGGTTTGCGTTCTTGAGCCCGCTAGTTAACGGCAAGAAAGATCCGCCGCCTTCAATAGTGGTGTTATTGCTCTCAGCAAGATCTGCGGAACCACCCCAAAATTCTGGGAACTTGCTTGCGAGCGCTTGGATAGTGTCGCCCGATGCCTTTCTGGTTGCAATTTCTTTTTCAATTGCAAAGGTTGGGAGCGCTTCTTCCCAATTTGCGGGCAATTCTTTAAGTTGTAGCCGTTGTAATAGGTTTGCGCGTTCTTGATTATTTTTTCGCCAGAGATCAAAATCTTTCTGCCATTGCACTTTTAGGGCAGCACCGCGAGTTTTAACAGCTCGGACATGGTTTTCAACTTCGCTTGGGAAGTAGAAGTGAACTTCCGGGTCTAAACCTAAAACTTTTTTAGTGGCAGTAACTTCTTCTGCTCCCAACGCGGAGCCATGGCTCTTAGCAGTATTTTGCAATGCCGGAGCGGGCCATGCAATTACCGTTTGCAATCTAATCAAAGTCGGTTTTTCTAATTCGGAAACTGCAACATCCATTGCTTTTTCTAACGCATCTCGATCAACATCGCCATCGCCCATTGCCGCTACTTCAATCACGTTCCAGCCGTAAGATTTGTAGCGCATCGAAACATCTTCATTGAAAGCTAAGTGAGTGTCGCCCTCAATCGAAATTCGATTGTCATCATAAATTACTTTAAGGTTTCCAAGTTTTTGTACCCCCGCAAGTGAGGAAGCTTCGGCGCTAACACCTTCTTGGAGATCTCCATCGGAACAAATAACCCAAATATTGTGATCAAAGGGGCTCACTCCGGCGTTCTCTGGATCAAACAAACCGCGTTCATATCGAGCGGCCATCGCCATACCAACACCATTTGCAACCCCTTGACCTAGCGGTCCGGTAGTTGTTTCGACTCCGGCGGTATGTCCATATTCAGGATGGCCAGGTGTTAACGAACCCCAAGTGCGGAAATTTTTCAGATCATTAAGTTCTACACCGTAACCGCTGAATAACAATTGAATATAAAGGGTTAACGATGAATGGCCACAAGAGAGAATAAATCGATCGCGACCTAACCAATTTGGATCACTGGGATCATGCTTTAAAAACCTTTGAAAAAGAGTATAGGCAACGGGGGCGAGCGTCATCGCGGTACCAGGATGACCATTCCCAACCTTTTGTACTGCGTCCATAGCTAGCGCCCTAGCTACTTTGACCGCTTGATCATCGGCGTTACTCCATGGAACTTTATTTAATGGCATAGTCATCGCGAGAATACCCTTCCAGTTATGGCTAAATTCCACGCAGAAATCCAAACAAGCGTGGCTCCTAATAAGTGCAAGCCAACCAAGAGAATTGGTACTCCGTTGAAGTACTGTACATATCCGATTAACCCTTGTGCGAATGAAACAATCAGCAGTAACAGAACTTTTCGGCCAAAATTACGTTGCACTTCTGTACCTTCGCTCATTCGTACTGTGAAAAACAGGGCGATAGTGAGCAGAACAAATACAATTACGACCTCAGCATGAATCCGCGATATTAATACTGGATCAAAATCAAAGCGTTTAGCTTGCGCATCTCCGGCATGCGGCCCAGTTCCGGTAACTATTGTCCCAAGTCCAATAACTAAAACGCTAAGTGTAACGACAGCCTGCGATAATTTCTTTGTAGTGGGGCGTAATTGAATTTTAAGATCTTTGCCCAACGCTCGTTGTCGTAATGAAAGCGCACCAGCTATTAATATAATTGAAAGTAAGAAGTGGCCAGCAACTGGAATTGGATTTAAATCAGTCAGCACGGTGATGCCACCCAGTACTCCTTGACCAAAAATGCCAGCGATTTGACCGAGCGCTAACCACCGTAATTCTTTTGCTCGGTTTCTAATCACGATAATGATTACGGCTAGCGCTGCAAGAAGTAGCGCAAAAGTTAGAAGTCGATTTCCGAACTCAATCCAGGAATGGAACTTGCCTTCAATTTGATCAGGTAGCGGAGTAATTGAACCTGGTGTGCACTCTGGCCAAGTTGGGCACCCAAGGCCTGAACCAGTTAAACGAACTGCGCCGCCAGTAACGACAATTGCTGCTTGAAATATGACCAAAAGAGTTAGAAAGAAACGTTCAATTCTGGGCATACCCGAACCTTATTGGGGACACGGCCTAGATGAGCTGAGGTTGGATTGGCGGTTTAAGGCGAATTACGCAACACTACTGTTGTGAAAAAGACCACCACTCAGACGCTGCCAAGCGAAGATCTAAAAACCCGAGATCGGTTAGCGCGGGCAATTTTAGAAGCAGGCCCTTCGACCGCGGTGGCGCTGGCGGAGCGATTGCAAATAACACCGGCTGGGGTACGCCGCCATCTTGATGCATTAGTAAGCGATGGATTGTTAGTAGCTCGGGAACCATATCAACACAGTTCTAACACCAGAGGACGTGGTCGCCCCTCAAAAGTATTCGTAATGACTGATATCGGTCGCGAAGAATTCGAACATTCTTATGACGATCTCGCTGTTTTAGCGATTAAATATATGAACTCCGAATCTGGCGCAGCGATGGTCGCGGGTTTTGCTAATGCGCGCGCTGAAGATCTGGAACGGAGAGCGAAACCTTTTATGGCTAAAGCAAAAACAGACGCTGCAAAATTCACAGCACTTGCTGAATTTCTTAGCGGTGAAGGTTTTGTCGCCAATGTTCACGACCAAGGTATTGGTCAAGAACTCTGCCAACATCATTGTCCAATTGCACACGTAGCTGCGCAATTTCCAGAACTTTGCGAAGCAGAGACAGCTGCATTTTCTAGATTAACCGGGACGCATGTACAGCGGTTAGCAACTATCGCGCATGGCGATGGCGTTTGCACCACATTTATTCCAAAGTTAACGAAAAAAACAACTACAGAGAAAGTTGGAAAACGCGCATGACACAAGTAGCACATCCAGAACTTGAAGGATTAGGTAAATACGAATTCGGGTGGTCTGACAAGAATGACGTTGGTGCGAACAGTCGTCGAGGTCTTAATGAAGAGGTAGTGCGCGATATTTCTGCCAAAAAGAATGAACCTCAATGGATGTTAGACCTTCGATTAAAAGGGTTAGGCCTCTTTTATAAGAAGCCGATGCCAAATTGGGGATCAGATCTCTCTGGCATTCATTTTGATACCATTAAATATTTTGTTCGCTCAACTGAGAAACAAGCTACTTCATGGGATGAACTTCCAGATGACATTAAAAATACTTACGATCGGCTAGGGATCCCAGAAGCTGAAAAAATGCGCTTGGTATCGGGCGTTGCGGCGCAATATGAATCTGAAGTTGTTTACCACTCCATCCGTGAAGATTTGGAGAAGTTGGGCGTACTTTTCCTCGATACCGACACCGCACTAAGAGAGCATGAAGATATTTTTAAAGAATTCTTTGGTTCTGTTATCCCTGTCGGAGATAATAAATTTGCTGCATTAAATACTTCAGTTTGGTCTGGCGGTTCTTTCATCTATGTTCCTAAAGGCGTTCATGTAGATATTCCGTTACAGGCTTACTTCCGCATCAACACTGAAAACATGGGTCAATTCGAGCGAACCTTAATTATCGCGGATGAAGATTCATACGTGCATTATGTAGAAGGTTGCACCGCCCCAATATATTCATCAGACTCACTGCATTCAGCAGTTGTTGAAATCATCGTTCGTAAAAATGCGCGAGTGCGATACACAACAATTCAAAATTGGTCCAACAACGTTTATAACTTAGTGACCAAGCGTGCCACATGTGCTGAAGGTGCAACTATGGAATGGATCGACGGAAACATCGGTTCAAAAGTAACAATGAAATATCCGGCAGTATTTTTGATGGGTCCGCATTCAAAAGGTGAAACTCTGTCAGTGGCTTTCGCTGGTGAAGGCCAACATCAGGATGCCGGCGCAAAGATGGTTCATGCTGCGCCATACACCTCATCAACAATTATCTCGAAATCTGTTGCGCGTGGTGGCGGTCGAACTTCTTATCGTGGTCTAGTCAAAGTCGAAGAAGGTGCACACCATTCTAAGAGCACCGTAAAATGTGATGCGTTATTGGTCGATACCATCTCACGTTCGGATACATACCCATATGTTGATGTTCGAGAAGATGATGTTTCCATGGGTCACGAAGCCACCGTTTCGAAAATAAGCGATGACCAACTTTTCTATCTGATGTCACGCGGCCTATCGGAAGATGAAGCCATGGCGATGATTGTCCGCGGTTTCATCGAACCGATCGCGCGGGAATTACCGATGGAATATGCCTTGGAATTGAACCGTTTAATTCAATTGCAAATGGAAGGCGCCGTCGGATAGTGAGTTCGTTAACTTCAAATTTATTAAAGCACGCTGATACCCCAACTGGTAGAGAAGAAGCTTGGCGATTTACGCCGCTAAAGCGCTTGGCTGGCTTACATGATCGCGAAACTGATGTCGTAGATCAACCTTCACTTTTTCAGAAGAGTGGTGATCAAGCCGGTTTTTCTTTGAAGTTGGTAGCTGCTGATTCTGTGCCACCGATTTCAACCACTGATGATGTAATAGTCGAAAGAATTCGAGAATCGGTTGCAAGAGTGACGCTCTTGGAAATTAATCGCAATTCTGAAGTAAGTCAACCGATTACATTTAATCGAAAAAATAGCATCGATAAAGAACTTTCTCGTACCGTTATTCGGGCTGGAGCAAACAGTAAGGCCACCGTCATCATTGAAAATACCGGTGGATCACTAATCGGTGAAGAAATTGAAATAATTCTAGATAGCGGTGCGACCCTTAATTTTGTGACGCTACAAGAATGGGAAAACACCACGGTTCATTTAGCTCGCCATCATGCAATCGTTGGCCGAGATGCAACTTTCAATTCAATAACCGTTTCGGTTGGCGGTTCGGTAGTCCGCATTCTCCCAACTGTTGAGTACACCGGACCTGGAGCTAGCGCGGAGTTACTCGGAGTTTATTTCGCAACTGACGGTCAACATTTAGAACATCGGATCCACGTTGATCATGGAGTTCCGCACGCTAAATCCCGAGTAAATTACAAAGGCGCACTTGCTGGAAATCAAGCTAGATCAGTTTGGATTGGTGATGTTTTTATCCGTGCGATTGCTGAAGGTACTGACACTTATGAACTTAACCGTAACCTTTTACTAACCGATGGCGCACGCGCAGATTCGGTACCTAATTTAGAGATCGAAACTGGTGAGATTATTGGTGCGGGACATGCAAGTACGACTGGTAGATTTGACGATGAACAACTTTTCTATTTGATGTCTCGCGGTATCGCATCAGAAGAAGCTCGTCGCCTAGTAATTCGTGGTTTTTTCAGCGAAATTATTGGAAAAATCGGTGATGAAATTATCGAAGAGCGTTTAATGTCGCGCATCGATAACGATCTGGCAAAGGTTGGCGCTTAATGTCAAAAGTAACTTTCACCATAGGTGAACTAACCCCTGGCAAACCGAGGAAAATGGAAGTCGGCGGTGAAGATGTTTGTGTCACTCGGATTGGCGATGAAGTTTTTGCAATTGGTGATGTTTGCACTCATTCCGAAGCATCACTTTCTGAAGGAGATGTTTCTGATTACAAAATTGAATGTTGGTTGCATGGTGCCGAGTTTGATCTTAGAAATGGAAAATCATTAACTCCACCAGCCACCGAAGATGCGAAAGTTTTTGCAGTAACTCGCGACGGAGATACCGTCACGATCAGCCACAACTAATAGGGAATACAATGTCATCACTGGTTATTAAAAATTTGCGCGTCGGAGTTGAAACAGATTCTGGTTTAACAGAGATTTTGAAAGGCGTGGATTTAACCGTTAATTCTGGCGAGACTCACGCAATTATGGGGCCAAATGGTTCTGGTAAATCTACGCTTGCATACTCAATCGCCGGACATCCGAAATACACAATTATGGGCGGAACCGTAACTCTTGATGGTGTAGACGTATTAGAGATGTCGGTAGACGAACGCGCAAAAGCCGGACTATTTCTAGCCATGCAATACCCAGTAGAAGTTCCAGGTGTTTCGGTATCGAATTTTCTACGTACCGCAGCAACCGCCTTGCGCGGTGAAGCTCCAAAGATTCGCACTTGGGTGGGCGAAGTGAAAGCTGCAATGACGAAGTTAAATATGGACCCAGCATTTTCAGAACGTAGCGTTAACGAAGGTTTTTCTGGCGGCGAGAAAAAACGCCATGAAATTTTGCAATTAGAACTTTTAAAACCAAAAATAGCTATTCTTGATGAAACTGATTCCGGGCTAGATGTTGATGCGCTCCGGATTGTTTCAGAAGGCGTTAATAGAGTTAAAGCGGAATCAAATATCGGAGTTCTATTAATTACGCACTACACCCGGATACTGCGCTATATAAAGCCAGATTTCGTTCATGTTTTTGCTAACGGTCACATTGTTGAAGAAGGTGGCGCCGAATTAGCCGACAAACTAGAAGAGAACGGTTACGCTGAATACATTAAAAGTTAATTGAGTAGTTTTAAATGACGGAAATAGAGGGCAGATGTCGGGATTGTTAGACGTTGCAGCGATTAAGCGGGATTTCCCTATCTTTAATCGCAGAATCCGCGATGGGCAGCGTTTAATTTATCTAGATAGCGGCGCAACTTCTCACAAACCAAGAGTTGTACTTGATGCTGAACGCGATTTTTATGAAAACCATAATTCTGCCGTGCATCGCGGCGCTCATCAGCTAGCCGAAGAGGCCACCGAATTATTTGAGGATGCTCGTTTGGAATTAGCCCGCTTTTTAAATGGCGAAGGCTGTGAAGTAGTTTTTACTAAGAGTGCGACCGAATCATTAAATCTTTTAGCTTATTCTTTTGGAAACTCCCGGAAAGCATCGCGCTTTCATTTGAGTCCAGGGGACCGGATCGTGGTTACTGAGATGGAACACCATGCGAATTTGATTCCATGGCAACAGTTGGCGGCGCGTACTGGGGCTGAATTGACTTGGCTTCCGGTAACTGCTGATGGCCGATTAGATCTGAGCGACTTAAATTCAATCATTAACGCCAAAACTAAAATTGTTGCAATAACTCACCAATCAAATGTCCTTGGTACCATAAATCCAATAAAACAGTTAGTTGCAGCTGCAAAACAAGTTGGTGCGCTTTTTATTCTGGACGCTTGTCAATCAGTGCCACATTTTAAAGTTGATGTTAAAGATTTAGATATCGATTTTCTAGCGTTTTCTGGCCATAAAGCGGTAGGACCTACTGGTGTCGGCATTCTTTGGGGTCGCGCGGAATTACTTAATGAGATGGAACCGTTTCTGACTGGTGGGTCCATGATTGAATCAGTAACAATGTCATCGGCTACTTTTGCGGAATCTCCGCAACGTTTCGAAGCTGGTGTACCAAATATGGCACAGGCGGTTGGTCTCGGCGCAGCAATCCGATATTTGAATGGTATTGGAATGGAAAAGATTCATAATCATGAAGCAGAATTAACAAAGTACACCTTGGAAAAATTGCAGAGCATCAACGGTTTAAAAATTATTGGACCAATTGACGGAAAAAATCGTGGCGCAGTTTTTTCATTTACAATGGAAAATATTCACCCACATGATTTAGGTCAAGCGCTCGACCAAAACGGTATTGCAGTTCGAACTGGGCATCATTGTGCTTGGCCATTAATGCGAGCTCTTAAAGTTCCGGCCACAACCCGAGCCTCTCTATATTTTTATAATGATTTTGCAGATGTTGATGCTTTAATTTCGGGGATCTATGAAGCTAAAGAATTCTTTACCGCCCCAAGAGCGAAAGCAAAAAATTTATGAACCTGGATTCACTATATCAAGAGGTAATTCTAGATCATTATAAAAATCCCCTTAATAAAGAACTTTTGCCAAACCCGATTGCACAAGTAACGCACTTGAACACAAGTTGTGGTGACGAAATTGTCTTGAATTTGCATCTAAATGGCGAGATAGTTGAACATATAACTTGGGATGGAATTGGGTGTTCAATTTCGCAAGCAAGTACCTCGGTTATGTCGGATTTACTAACCGGGAAGCCAATCGATGAAGCTTTGGTAATTTTGAACAGTTTTGTAGAAGTAATCCAGAGCAAAGGAAAACTAAGCGGAGATGATGAAATCATCGGTGATGGTGTGGCGTTCGCGGGGGTCTCCAAGTTCCCAGCGCGAGTGAAATGCGCTTTGATTGGTTGGATGGCATTTAAGGATGCCCTATCGCAGGGGTTATCAAAAAAATAGTTTTGCAGTTTCCAACAAGGGATGAATAGGGGAGATGATGGTTGAGAAAATAGCAACTTCGGATGATGTTACTGAGGCGATGAAAGATGTAATCGATCCCGAACTAGGTATAAATGTGATTGATCTGGGTTTGGTTTACGACATTTCAATCGATACTTCGAATGTCGCAGTGTTGGATATGACGCTTACTTCAGCAGCTTGTCCCTTGCAGGATGTTATCGAAGACCAAACTAGACAAGTTCTACAAGATTTAGTCAATGATGTGAAAATTAATTGGGTCTGGATGCCGCCGTGGGGACCAAATAAGATCTCAGACGATGGTCGAGAACAATTGCGTGCGATTGGGTTTACTGTATAGCCCATGTCAATGCATGCAACATGGATGTCCTTCAGATCGCTCACTCAAGATCAATCAGTAAAAGATCAAAAATTAAAACCAGGAACCATTAAGCGAATCGTAAGTTTCGCGGTGCCATATAAAAATTCACTCGTTATTTATTTAATTACCGTTGTTTTAGATGCGCTCTTGGTGGTCGCGACTCCGTTACTTTTGCGTCGGTTAATTGATCATGGTGTTATTCCGGGCAATGCGGATTTAGTTACAAAATTGGCAATAGCGGTCGGTGTGCTGGCAATTTTTGACGCCTTGTTGAGTATGGCTGGAAGATGGTTTTCTGCTCGCATCGGTGAATGGTTAATTTATGATTTGCGAACCCAAGTTTTTCAACATGTTCAACGGCAGTCCATTGCATTTTTTACTCGAACTCAAACTGGAGCGCTGATTTCGCGAATTAATTCCGATGTAATAGGCGCACAACAAGCATTTACGGCAACGCTTTCCGGCGTAATTAGTAATGTGATAAGTCTGATATTAGTTACTGTCACTATGTTGATTCTTTCGTGGCAGATAACAATCGTTTCGTTGGTCTTACTACCGATATTTTTAATTCCTACAAAATGGGTGGGCAAAAAACTACAGAAATACACACGGGAGTCATTTAATTTAAACGCAGAAATGTCATCGACCATGACCGAACGTTTCAACGTCTCTGGAGCGCTATTGGTATCACTTTACGGAGATCCGATTGCAGAGCGCGAGCATTTTTCCAGCCGCGCGAGAAAAGTAGCGAATATTGGAATCAGCATCGCACTTTTGAATCGAATCTTTTTCATCGCACTTACCTCCATTGCTGCGGTGGCAACGGCTTTTGCTTATGGTATTGGGGGCCATTTAGCTATCAATGGCGCCGTGACTGTCGGTACCTTAATTGCAATTACATCATTACTTGCTCGTTTGTACGGACCATTGACCGCGCTTTCAAATGTAAGAGTGGATGTAATGACGGCGTTAGTTTCATTTGAGCGAGTCTTTGAAGTTTTGGATTTAGAACCGATGGTGCAAGATAGGGAATCCGCAATTTTATTGGAAAAGAAACCGCTAAGCATTTCTTTCGAAGGTGTTAAATTCTCTTATCCAAAA
This sequence comes from Actinobacteria bacterium UBA7398, assembly GCA_002470135.1. Lineage (GTDB taxonomy): Bacteria > Actinomycetota > Actinomycetes > Nanopelagicales > Nanopelagicaceae > UBA7398. Next base: position 33,473 of record DKNC01000039.1, read on the forward strand.
GCGAATGAAATTTCGCTAGCTTCGCTGGAATCAGTAGCAAAACCAGAAACAATTGAGAGCGGTGAGATCTTAAAAGGGATCTCCTTCGAATGCGCGCCTGGGACGCTCACAGCTTTAGTGGGACCATCTGGAGCTGGCAAAACTACAATCAGTGCTTTAGTTCCGCGACTTTATGATGTAACTGGCGGTGCGATTAAAGTAGATGGCAATGACATTAGAGATTTAAGAATTTCTTCCTTGCGGGAAGCAATCGGCGTAGTAACCCAAGATGCTCATATGTTTCACGATTCCATTGCAGCAAATCTTTATTATGCAAAAAAGGATGCAACTGAAAGTGAGATGCGCGCTGCTTGTGAAGCTGCACAGATCTGGGAATTAATCGCATCCTTGCCCAATGGGTTCGATACTGTCGTGGGAGAGCGCGGTCATAGATTGTCCGGTGGTGAAAAACAGCGACTAGCAATCGCGCGATTGCTATTGAAAGCACCACGAATCGTAATTCTCGATGAAGCCACAGCGCATTTGGATTCTGAGAATGAAGCGCTAGTTCAAGAAGCTTTAGCGCATGCGTTAAAAGGTAGAACGAGTATTGTGATTGCACATCGACTCTCAACAGTTCGCGCTGCTGACCAGATACTAGTTTTACAAGACGGGAACATCGCCGAACGAGGTAAACATGATGAATTGGTCAATGCTGACGGACTTTATTCTGAGCTTTACGCTCGGCAATCACTTGTTGGCACGTAATTCTTCCCGAAAAATTAATACTCTGCCAAATAGCGCAAGGGCTGCAAATAGAAACCATTGAAACGCGTAGGCAAAATGTGGGCCATCGGTTAATTCTGGCAGTGGATTAGGAAACTTTGGCGTTAATCGTTGATCACTTGCTTTTAACAAATCCAGCGAAAAATTGGAAGTATTAACGGATTGCGACTTATCCCAATTCTGCAATTCCGATTTTCCATTGTTAGGAATTGCAAAGAAACTGCCTTGAATTCGGTTATTTAAATCATTAGTTCGCAATCTCGCAGTTATGGTTACTTGGGTAATTCCGGTAGCTTCAGATTTCGGCGGTGTCTTAGCATCTTTGCCGGCTTGAATCCATCCTCGATCAACCCAGAAAATATCGCCACTGACGGAAGTAAATAGCGTGATCACGCCGAAACCATATTTTCCATTTTCGTAACGATTTCGCAGAAGTAATTCATGCTCAGGCGAGAATGATCCGGTGACGGTAACGCTACGCCATTGGTTTGCGGGCAACGTCGAAGGTTTCTTAGTTAGCTTACCAAATTCGGTTTCAGATATTGGTGTCAGTGCAATATTGGATTTAACTTGTGCGTTTGCATCGTGGCGAATCACGCCGCGGTGGTATTGCCAGATTCCGGCTTTAGCGCAACCAATAAGAGCAAAAAGCGTTAATAGAGTTAAGCCAATCGCTACCGGTGAAAGCAAAGCGCGTTTCATAAGAGAATCGTACTTACTTAATTAGGGCCTTCGGAACCCGAAGCAATTTCCTTTGCATTGGCGTTAAAGTACGAGGTATTTCCAGTAACGGTTTCTCGACCAGCGTTTGCAATGATCACCGCGATATACGGGAGCGTTACCGCGCCTAATAGAAAGAACCAACGAAAAGGTGATGGCGTTATAACAGTTAGTATGAAACAAAGCGTCCTAATCATCATTGAAATGAAATAGCGTTTTTGTCGTCCCGGAAGATCATCGCTAAGCGCGCTTTGTGCCGAGGTGATTCGATGAACTTTCATACACTCAGCCTAAGACGCAACCCCGTTCTTCGCACCTTAAATTCCTACTTACGCCTGAGTAACAGGTAGATTTCGCACATGTCACGCAATGTCTTAATTACTGGCGGAAACCGTGGCATCGGGCTCGCAATCGCAGAACATTTCAAAGCTATTGGCGACAATGTAATTGTGACCTACAGATCTGGTAACCCACCAAGTAATTTTGAATCTGTAATTATGGATGTTACTTCCACAGAAAGCGTTGAATCTGGCTTCAGTGAAATTGAAGAGAAATACGGTGCGATTGAAGTTTTAATCGCTAATGCTGGAATCACCCGTGATGGTTTGGTGCTGCGGATGAGTGATGCCGATTTTGAAGATGTTTTTCAAGCTAATTTGATGGGATCTTTTCGAGTTGCTCGACGCGCTAGCAAAGCGATGCTTAAATTAAAACGCGGCAGCATGATTTTTATCGGCTCGATAGTTGGAAGTATTGGTGCCGCCGGTCAAGTGAATTACGCGGCCAGCAAAGCCGGCTTGATTGGAATGACGAAATCTTTAGCAAAAGAATTAGGTAGCCGCGGTATTACTGCGAATGTGGTCGCCCCCGGATTTGTGGAAACCGATATGACCGCTACTTTGGATCAAAACCGTAGAGATGAAATTGCAGCTGCAGTGCCGCTACGAAGATTTTCCAGTGGCGCAGAAATTGCTAGCGTTGTCGGATTCTTGGCATCCGATGGTGCTCGCTATATAACCGGGGCAGTATTGCCAGTAGATGGTGGATTAGGAATGGGGTCATAATGGGAATTGTTAAAGATAAAAATATTTTGGTAACTGGGGTACTAACCGACGCCTCGATTGCGTTTCATATCGCACGCTTAGCTCAAGATGAAGGCGCTAATGTCATTCTAAGTTCTTATGGTCGGGTTCATAGATTGACTGAAAGAATTGCGGGACGGTTACCAAAATTAGCGCCAGTAATTCAATTAGATGTTACTAACGACGAAGATTTGGCTGCGCTGCCAGATCGGGTCCGCGAACATTTGCCGCATTTAGATGGGGTAGTTCACTCGATTGGGTTTGCACCCGAGAGCGCTCTTGGCGGAAATTTTTTAAATACAGAGTGGAACGATGTTGCAGTCGCGATGCAAGTTTCGGCGTTTTCATTTAAATCATTGACCATGGCAGCAAAGCCGCTTTTCCGAAAAGAAGCGGGAGCTAGCGTGGTCGGTTTAGATTTTGATGCAACTGTGGCCTGGCCCAAATACGATTGGATGGGTGTTGCTAAAGCTGCACTGGAATCTACTTCGCGTTATTTAGCACGAGATTTGGGAAGTGAAAATATTCGGGTGAATTTAGTCGCGGCTGGTCCAATTCGAACAATGGCTGCTAAATCAATCCCAGGTTTTTCGGATTTCGAAACAGTTTGGAATGATCGAGCGCCGTTGCATTGGGATGTAACCGATCCAGTGCCAGCTGCGCAAGCGGTAGTTGCGCTGCTTTCACCTTGGTTCCCAAAAACAACTGCGGAAATTATCCACGTTGATGGTGGATTACATGGAATGGGCGCGTAGTTACGCTCAATTTCGGCTTTACCGGTTCTTGCGATAACCTTTGGCTCGTTCGGTTCTTGAAACCGATGCCAAGTGGAGCTGCCGCTCCCACCTTCGTCGCCACTACTAAGTGAGCGAGCTGGTCAAGGAAGATCGCAGAATTTATGCGGTCATGAGCACTTATGTGCGCATTGCGGCGAAACTACTTTCATTGTAATTCAAGAGCTTAACAATTCGCTCTAAATTTTTCATGAAAGGGAGTAATTATCAGCACTGAACCACGCATCAATGATCGAATCCGGGAATCGGAAGTTCGTCTCATTGGAGCATCTGGCGAACAAGTCGGAGTTATCGATATCGATAGCGCACTTCGGATGGCCGAAGAAATCGGACTTGATCTCGTGGAGATTGCTGCAGAGGCAACACCACCTGTCTGCAAGATTATGGATTTCGGAAAATACAAATACGAAATCGCGCAGAAAGCCCGCGAAGCTCGACAGAACCAGACCCACATTGTGGTTAAGGAGATGCGTATGCGGCCAAATATTGAGAGCCACGATTATGAAACCAAGCGGAATCATATTGAAAAGTTCTTAAAAGGCGGCGATAAAGTGAAGGTAACTATTCAATTCCGTGGCAGAGAACAGAGTCGGCCAGAGCTAGGTTACAAATTACTACAACGTCTTGCACAAGATGTTGTGGAAATTGCATTCGTTGAATTTGCACCAAGGCAAGAAGGACGAAGCATGACTATGGTTCTGGGCCCGGTTAAACGTAAGAGCGATGCGTTAGCTGAAGCTAAGAAAGCGAAGAAAGCGGCCGAAAAAGCTGCTGCTTCGCAACAACTTTAAATCGATCTAAATTTCAAAGCTAAATAAAACGGAGGAATGAAATGCCTAAGATGAAATCACATAGTGGCGCGAAGAAGACTTTCCGCGTTACTGGTACCGGAAAGATCATGCATGAGCGTGCCGGAAAGCGTCACCTCCTTGAGCGTAAATCATCACGCCACACACGTCGCCTCACTAATGATGCGGCTGCTAGCAAACCAAATACTTTTTCTGCAAAACGCCTATTGGGCTTGAAGTAGTCGAAATCATCGGTCCGAAATAAATTTAAGAAATTAGAAGAGGAGAAATAAAATGGCAAGAGTTAAACGTGGTGTACACGCAGCGAAGAAGCGTCGTACCACTCTCGAACGCGCAAGTGGTTACCGTGGTCAACGCTCCCGGCTTTTCACAAAGGCGAAAGAGCAAGTCACGCACTCTATGGTTTACGCATTCAACGACCGTAAGGATAAGAAAGGCGATTTCCGCCAACTTTGGATTACTCGCATTAATGCCGCTTCACGTGCAAACGGTCTGACCTATAACCGTTTCATGCAAGGTCTTAAAGCAGCTGGCGTAGAAGTTGACCGCCGCGTCCTTTCAGATCTAGCAACTAACGATCCAAAAGCATTTGCTAATTTGGTCGAAGTTGCTCGCAAAAATGTAAAAGTTTCCTAATCTAAAATGATTACGAGCCTTCATTCGCCGCATGTTGAGCGAGTGAAGGCTCTTTTAGGTTCTAGGGGAGTCAAAGAGCGAAAAGTTGAATCAAAATTTATTGCAGAAGGTTTGCAATCAATCCGCGAAGCAATAAATTTCGGAGATCCTAAGTTAGACACTTTATATTTAACAGAAACAGGTAAAGCGAAGCTAGAAGATGAAGATCTTTTAACTAGTGCGATACTTGGCAAAACTATCGAAGTTTCTGATGAAGTTATGCGGGCGATGGCAGATACCGTTACACCACAAGGCATCTTGGCTCTCTGTGATATCTCCAAACACAATTTCCCAAATTTTATTTCAAAACAACCGCTTCGCATTGCCTATTTTTGGCAAATTCAAGATCCAGGCAATGCTGGCGCAGTAATTCGCACCGCTGACGCATTTGGATTTAATGCGATCGTTTTCTCAGACCAATGTGTAGATGTTTATTCGCCAAAAGTTGTTAGAGCTACCGCAGGATCGCTCTGGCATATTCCAGTTTTCGAAGACGTTGCGATTTCGGAACTTAAGGAACTTGCGCAAAAGAATGGAATTGAGATCTTTGGCACGGACGGAAATAGCGATATTGCACTACCAGACGCGTTACTAAAATTGAATAAGAAACCTTCAATCTGGGTTTTTGGGAATGAAGCCCGTGGACTACCAAGTGAAGTTTCAGCAGATTTGAATTTAGTCACAATACCCATGGAAGGGCGAGCCGAAAGCTTGAATTTGGCAGCGGCAGCCACCGTTGTGATGTACGAAGTTTCGCAAGCAACCAAGCTTTAATCTGCGATTAAATAACGCATCTCCCGCTACTCACTTAGTAGACTTCCATCGTGTCATTAACCGTAGCTTCTATCGAGAGTGATAAGAAAGCAGCCCTCAGCGCGCTTTTGAATGCAGGGAATCTCGATGATTTGAAAATGGCCCGGTTGGCTCACGTTGGTGATAAGTCGCCATTAGCGAAAGCAAATCAAGCTCTTGGATCTTTGCCTGGGAGTGAACGAGCCGAATTTGGCAAAGTGATTGGCGCAGCACGCGCTGAAGTTAATTCGGCATATGGAGAACGTGAAGAATTTCTAATCGGCGAGCGGGATAGCAAAATTTTAGCGGCGGAGCGGGTTGATGTTTCACTTCCTACAAAACGCGGAAGTGTTGGCGGGCTGCATCCTCTTACTATCCTCACCAACGAAATTTCCGATTTATTCGTCGGACTTGGTTACACCGTTGCCGAAGGTCCCGAACTTGAATCTGGTTGGTTAAATTTTGATGCGCTAAATATTCCAGCTGATCATCCAGCAAGAACCATGCAAGATACTTTTTTTGTGGAGCCGTTAGATTCAGGTTTAGTGATGCGAACTCACACTTCGCCAGTTCAGATTCGTACAATGTTAGATCGGAAGCCGCCAATATATGTAATTTGTCCGGGTCGCACTTATCGCGCTGATGAATTGGATGCCACCCACACGCCGGTTTTTAATCAAGTTGAAGGGCTAGTTATTGATAAAGGCATAACCATGGCCCATTTGAAAGGCACACTAGATTTCTTTGCGGCGAAAATGTTTGGCCCAGATGTCACAACTAGAATTCGACCATCTTTTTTTCCATTTACTGAACCAAGCGCTGAAGTAGATTTCTTCTATCGTGGTCGCTGGGTTGAATGGGGCGGCTGCGGCATGGTTAATCCAAAAGTTTTACAGGCATGCGGTGTCGATACCGATGAATACTCTGGATTTGCATTTGGAATGGGGCTAGAACGAACTCTTATGGTTCGCCACGGTATTGCAGATATGCATGACATAGTTGAGGGCGATATTAGATTTTCTCAAGCTTTTGGCACAGGTACCCGATGAAACTCCCGTTATCTTGGCTCGCCGAATTCGTTGAAATTCCAAAAAATGTGAGCATTGCTGCAATTGCAGAGCACTTCGTTAGCGTTGGTTTTGAAGTTGAGTCGATAGAAAATGCTGCTGAAAATATTAAAGGTCCACTAGTAATTGGAACCGTTATCGCAATTGAAGAACTGCAGGATCATAAAAAACCGATTCGGTATGTCGAATTGGATTGCGCAGAAAAAGAACATCGATTTGTAATTTGTGGCGCTACTAATTTTGTAGTTGGCGACAAAGTTGTTGTGGCGCTGCCCGGCGCTTTACTTCCCGGAGATTTTGCAATCGCAGCCCGAGAAACATATGGAAAGACTAGTAATGGGATGATTTGTTCTTCGCGTGAGCTTGGTCTAAGTGATGAACACAGCGGCATTATCGTGGTCAACGATTCGGCTTTAAAAAATGGTGACGATGCCGTAGCAGCGCTTGGAATTGATGATCCTATTATTGACATCGCAGTGAACCCAGATCGAGGATATGCACTTTCAATTCGTGGCGCCGCGCGAGAGCTAGCTAGCGCTTTAAAAGTTTCGTTTAAAGATCCGGCCGATTCCTCTTTATCCGGTAATTTAAAGATCCAAGGAAGCAGTAAACCAATCGCAGTTGTTATTGATGAATTAGATGGCGCAGATTTAATTTTCCTGCGAACTTTAGAGAGTGTTAATCCAAATAAACCCGCACCGGTTTGGATGCAGCGCCGAATTCAAAAATGTGGGATGCGATCGATTTCGATTGCGGTAGATATTACTAATTACGTAATGCTTGAACTTGGACAACCACTACATGCTTTCGATTCCGACAAAATATCGGGAAAAATTCGCGTGCAAAGCGCTGGAAAATTTTCCAAGATTAAAACTCTAGATGGCGTAGAACGCAATTTAAATAAAAATGATTTATTAATTGCTGATGATAAAAATGCACTTGCAATTGCAGGAACTATGGGTGGGCTAGATTCAGAAGTAACTGCTGAAACCAAGAGAATTACTATTGAAGCGGCTCATTTTTCAGCGTCGGCAGTGGCTAAGAATTCTCGGAATCATATGCTTTCCTCTGAAGCATCAAGAAGATTTGAACGTGGCGTTGATCCTGCGCTGGCTGAAGTCGCATCAGCGAGAGCGGCGCAATTATTAATTGAATTGACTGGGGCTCACTATGTTGGCGTGGAATCAGATGGCGCAATGAAAAGTACGCCAACGATTTCGTTAAATCCCGCGAGTATTGCAACGCTAATTGGTTACGGCTATACCGATGGCCAAGTGGCGATAGCTTTAGAATCGGTTGGCTGCTTGGTTAATCAAACAGGTAAAACAGCAACATGGTCCATCACTCCGCCTAACTGGAGACCTGATTTGCAAAATACTGCAGATTTAGCAGAAGAGGTGGCACGTCGATACGGATATCAATTGATTCCATCATTACTGCCACCAGTCAGAATTACTGGAGAATCCGGATTGAACTCGGCGCAGAAACGTAAGCGCGCAATCGCAATCAAGTTGGCAAATTTAGGATTAACTGAAGTTCAAACATATCCTTTTGTAAGCGCTGAGATTATGAAATTGCTTGGATTCACTGGTGATCGAGCCAAGACATTCAAAATCGCAAATCCCATGTCTGAAGAAACGCCATTCTTGCGTACGCACCTCACCCCTGGACTTTTATTAACTGCCCAACGAAACATAAATCGCGGGGCCAAGAGCATTGCGATTTTTGAATTAGGGTCTATTTTCCGAAACTTAACTGAGTTGAAACCAGAAGCAGTAATTAGCACGGATAAAAGACCAACCGGCACCGTAATCTCAGAAATTTATAATTCGGTACCAAAACAACCATTACATGCAGGCGGGGTTTTAGGAGGCCAAATTGAAAACGCTGGTTGGTGGGGTAAAGGCAGAGCCGTTTCATGGAGCGATGCTGTCGATATGGCAGCAACGTTGCTTGACGAAATGGGCGCCACTTACAAAGTTTCGAATACTGAATTAGCGCCTTGGCATCCCGGTCGATGTGCCGAATTTCAAATAGACGGTAAGCCGGTAGCTCATGCGGGCGAATTACACCCGAGAATAATTTCGGAATTAGGATTGCCGGAACGAACTTCAGCTTTTGTAGTTGTGCTAGACGCAGTGCCATTCCGGGAACAAGTTTCTGCTCCTAAAGTTTGGACCATGCCTGCAGCAATTCAAGATATTTCGCTTATAGTTGCGGAAACAGTTAGCTCCGCAGATGTTTCAGAGGCGTTAAAAACTGGAGCTGGTGATTTATTAGAGTCCATCACGCTTTTTGATCGGTATGACCAAGTTGGCGAAGGGAAAATCTCGCTAGCTTTCACTTTAGTTTTCCGAGCCGAAGATCGCACCCTAACGGCAGAAGAGGTCTCATTGCTTCGCGAATCTGCTGGAAGCGCAGCAGTTAAAGCATGTGGAGCTGTAATCCGTACTGCATAATTATGCACGGTTTTGTATATTTATACATCTAATGTTACGCTCATGCCATGAAAACAGGAGTAGTAGGGGCTAGCGGATATGCAGGTGGCGAATTGTTACGCCTACTTTCAATGCACCCTAATTTCGAACTTTTCTATATCGCGGCCGGCTCTAATGCGGGGGAGCCGATTACTAATGTGCATCCGCAATTAACTCAGTTTAGCGGTAAAAATTTTGCGGTAACTGAAATCTCGAAAATCAACGAATGTGATGTAGTTTTTCTGGCGCTGCCACATGGTGAATCCGCAAAATTGATTGCGCAAATTATTGATACCGTAAAAATCATAGATTTAGGTGCAGATTTCAGATTGGCTAGCAAAGCGTCGTGGGAAAAATACTACGGTGGTACATACGCTGGTTCTTGGCAATACGGTTTGCCGGAACTTCTCAATATTGATGCGAAGAGCAATCGGATATCAAATCCTGGTTGTTACGCCACGGCTATTGCGCTAGCAGCTGCGCCTGCAGTTCAAAATTCGTTGATCGCGCAAGAAGACATTGTTGTAGTGGCTGCCTCTGGCACCACTGGCGCCGGTAGAAGTGCAAAAATTAACCTGATAGCCAGCGAAGTGATGAATTCACTTACCTCATATAAATTTGGTGGAATCCATCAGCACACTCCGGAAATCGAAGAAACGTTGAGTAAACTTTCTCAAAATTCAAATGTAAAAATATCATTCACGCCAATTTTGGCCCCTATGCCAAGAGGAATCCTGGCCACAGTTACAGCAAAGCTAAATAAAAATATCTCGCAATTGGAAATCAGTAAAATTTACAGTGATTTCTATGCAACAGCGAAATTCGTACATCTTTTACCAAACGGACAGATGCCACAAACAAATTCGGTACTTGGTTCAAATAGTGCACATTTACAAGTTGCTATCGATGTTCATACGAACCGATTAGTCATTTCAATTGCAATCGATAATTTGGGTAAAGGTGCGGCTGGTCAAGCAATTCAAAATGCCAACATAATTTCTGGTTTACCGGAGGAAACAGGTTTAGTTTCGATCGGAATTGGCTCATGAATCTCCCTTCCGGATTTAGTGGCGCCGGAGTTAGTGCTGGTTTGAAAAGTAATGACGCTAAAGATTTAACGGTAATTGTTAACCAAGGTCCGCAGTATTTCGGGACTGCGGTATTTACGACCAATAAAATTGTGGCTGCGCCAGTTACTTGGAGTATGGAAGTTGTAAGAGATAACGAAGTAAAAGCCGTAATTCTTAATAGCGGAGGCGCGAATGCATGCACTGGTCCTGATGGTTTTGTAGATACGCATAAAACCGCCGAACATGTGGCTGAACTTTTAAGTATCTCAGCAAGCGATGTTGTGGTTTGTTCGACTGGATTAATTGGGGTGCGACTTTTAATGGATAGGTTGTTAAATGGGGCTAGTTCAGCAATCGCCAACCTTTCAAATGCCAGCCTCATAGATTGTGCAACCGGAATTATGACAACTGATTCCAAACCGAAAATTTCCACTTCTGAAATCTCCGGGACCACATTTACGGGAATTGCAAAAGGGGCTGGCATGCTTGCACCTTCGTTAGCGACCATGCTTTCAGTTATTATGACTGATGCGATAGTTGATGAATATTCAGCAAAATTAATTTTTGAAAAAATAGTAGATCAAACCTTTAACCGAATCGATTCTGATGGTTGTACCTCCACAAATGACACCGTGCTCTTTTTAGCCTCCGGTGCATCGGGAGTGTCACTGCCGGATGCCCAACTTGAATCCGCTTTACAAAAAATATGTAGTGAACTTTCTTTCCAATTAATTGCCGATGCCGAAGGTCATTCCAAAATAGTTTCCATTACAACAATTAACGCGTTATCGGAATCTGATGCAGTAGCGGTGGGTCGGGCTTGTGCCAGAAACAACCTATTGAAATGCGCATTACATGGGGAAGATCCAAATTGGGGAAGAATTCTCGCCGCAATTGGTACTACTTCTGCAACGTTTGATCCTTATCGTATTGATGTGAATCTAAATGGGGTGCAAGTTTGCACCGATAGCTCTCCTGGAGCAGATCGTGATTTGGTGGACATGTCTGGTGAAATTATCGAGATAGTGATTGATTTGAATATGGGCAGTGAGAGCGCAACCATCATGACAAATGATTTGACCGCAATGTATGTGCACGAGAATTCAGCGTATGCGACATGATGGTTATTAAATATGGCGGACATGCAATGGATTTAACCAACACCGAAACTGGAAATTGGCTCTTCGAGATAAAAAAACTTCATGCTCTTGGAGAGCGATTTGTGATTGTGCATGGTGGTGGACCGATGATCGATGCCGAAATATCTGCACGTGGCTTAGCGAAAGAAGTAGTCGGAGGCTATCGCGTCACTTCGCCAGAAATTTTTGCAGTTGTTGAAGAAGTGCTCTCTGGACATGTGTTACGAGAAATCGTGAAATTGTTTAGAAGTAATGGGTTGCCCGCAGTTGGGCTCAGCGGTAAAAGTCAGGCGTTACTGGATGTTGTTCCTAAATTAGTCCTAGTAAACGGCGAAATGAAAAGTATTGGCCAAGTTGGCGAAGTTGTTGGTGTTAATCCCGAGATCCTAATTTCATTGATGAACGCTGGCTTCATTCCAATAGTTTCTCCGGTATCGGAAACTCGAGATGGCGTTGGCATGAATGTAAACGCCGATATTGCAGCGGGTGCTATTGCTGGTTCGTTATCTGCAGACGCCACAATTTTCATGACCGACGTTCCTGGAATTTATCGGAATTGGCCCGATAAAAGTTCTTTGATTTCTGCGATAACGGTTTCAGCGCTAACCGACATTGCCGCAACATTTGAAAGCGGTATGGCTCCTAAGGTTGCAGCGTGTATAAACGCGATAAATTCAGGTGCAAAATCAGCTCGAATTATCGATGGGAAGAGCGATGCTGCTTTCATCGCAGCGCTTTCTCACTCTGGTGGAACGTTGGTGACAGCATGAGGAAGCCACGCAAATTTGGAAATTCATTAGCGCAAGCAACTTGGAACAAAACGTTCCAACCAAATTATGGAACTCCACCTATCTCTTTAGTAAAAGGTAAAGGCGTAATTGTTTACGATGCGGACGGCAAGAAGTATTTAGATTTTCTTGGCGGGATAGCCACAAACCTACTGGGCCATGCGCATCCCGCAATAATCAAAGCCGTTACAAAACAGATTTCAACACTTAGTCACGTAAGCAATTTCTATATGCATCCGCAGGTTTTGCAATTGGCGCAATCGTTACAGAAAATGACGGGGGATAAGAACTCCAAAGTATTTTTCTGTAATTCTGGCGCAGAAGCGAATGAAGCAGCAATTAAGCTCTCGCGCTTGACCGGCCGTACCAATATTGTCGCCGCACACGGCGCTTTCCACGGCCGAACGATGGGGGCTATTTCACTCACCGGCCAACCAGCTAAACGGGATCCATTTAAACCGTTGCTCCGTAAAATAAAACATGTTAAGTATGGCGATATAGCGGCGCTGCATCGCGCCGTAACCAGAAAAACTGCAATGGTTATTTTAGAACCAATTATGGGTGAAGCCGGTGTTGTTCTTCCTCCTAAAGGTTATTTGAAAGCTGCGCGAGCAATATGCGATAAAACTGGGGCCCTACTTGTGATTGATGCAGTTCAAACCGGGATGGGCAGAACCGGAACCTGGTTCGGTTACGAAAATGAAGAAATAACTCCGGATGTAATAACTATCGCAAAAGGCTTGGGTGGCGGTTTGCCGCTCGGTGCCATGATTGCGTTGGAAGGTTCGAACAATTTATTTAAACCGGGAGATCATGGTTCAACTTTTGGTGGGAATCCCGTTGCATGCGCGGCTGCTAACGCGACTATCAATGTTATTCAATCTAAAGGTTTGCTAAAAAGCAATGTCGTACTTGGTAATTTATTAAAAAACGAATTAACAAAAATTCCGGGGATATCGGAAGTTCGCGGGCGTGGATTATTAATCGGGATTGTTCTAAAAACTGCAAATGCTAAAGCGTTAGCAGCTGGCTTACTTAGCGATGGAGTGCTAGTTAATGCAACCAGCGATGAAGTAATTAGAATCGCGCCGGCTTTTATCATTTCAAAGAAGAATGTGATGGATTTTGTAGGCGCTTTCCAAAAGTCGTTAGGTGAGTTAAATGGTTAAAAGCCCAAAACGAAGAATTACCGCTAGTGGTCGGAGAGCGATGGCGATTGAATTAATTTTAGCTGGCAAGGTGCATTCACAAACCGATTTAGTTGATTTGTTGGCTGAGGCTGGCGTTAAAGTCACGCAAGCAACGGCAAGTAGGGATTTAGATGAAGTTGGTGCAATTCGAGCTAAGACGGCGAGCGGCGCGATGACTTATCGATTCCTCGAAAGCGATGCGCAACCGCTGAACCGAGTTACAAGAGTTTCGGACCAGCTAATTCTTTCGGTAGTTGGTAGCGGTAATTTGGCGGTTGTCCGGACACCTCCAGGAGGTGCAAATCTTTTGGCAAGCGCAATTGATCGCGCGGCCATAACTGGTGAATTAACTGCGGCGATCGGAACGATTGCCGGAGATGACACGGTATTAGTTGTTGCGAAACAGGCAAACGGAGGCCCCGCATTGGCGGCGGTTCTGAAAGAATTCGCAGCATCAGCACGGAAGTCTAAGAGTTCCAATATTCGTAAAACTAAAGCAAGGAAGCGAAAATAAATGACGCTCTGGGGCGGTAGGTTTTCAGAATCACCAGCTGATTCTCTCTTCGCGCTATCGAGAAGTGTGCAATTTGATTGGCGACTCGCACCTTATGACATTGTTAGCTCAGTTGCGCATTTAGAAGTGTTGGAAAGTTCTGGATTGTTACCAAAAGCAGATTGCGCAAAAATAAGAAGTGCGCTCACGAATCTTTTTAGTGAAGTGCAGAGTGGAAAATTTCTGCCATTACCAGAAGATGAAGATGTGCATTCTGCGCTAGAGCGGGGCCTAACTGAAAAAATTGGTGTAATCGGTAGCGCCATTCGTGCCGGACGTTCGCGCAATGATCAGGTAACAACTGATTTGAAGCTTTACTTAATCGATAACATGTTAGAAATTTCGATAGCTGTTTTACATTTACAGGAAGCGCTATTGGCTAAATCATTGGAGTATGTTGATGCAATCGCCCCAGGATTTACACACTTACAACATGCACAACCAGTCTCTTTCGGGCACGAATTAGCAAAGCATGCGGTTTCATTAGAGCGAGATTTATCGCGAATTTCGGATTGGATGGTGCGATCTTCTACCTCACCGCTTGGATCTGGGGCGCTATCTGGTTCTTCACTTCCGATTTCACCAGAGAGCACAGCGAAGCGGTTGGGTTTTGATTCAGTTGCGCAAAATAGCATTGATGCCGTTAGCGATCGCGATTACGTAGCAGAAGCACTTTTCATTATCGCAATGATCGGGTTGCATTTATCGCGAATCGGGGAGGAGTGGAGCATCTGGTCCACTACTGAATTTGGTTGGGCCCAATTAGATGATGCATATTCGACTGGTTCATCAATAATGCCGCAGAAAAAGAATCCAGATGTGGCTGAGCTCGCGCGCGGTAAAGCCGGTCGTTTCATTGGAAATTTGACTGCGCTCCTAACGGTGCTTAAAGGGCTGCCCTTTGCATACAACCGAGATCTGCAGGAAGATAAAGAAGTGCTCTTCGATAGTGTGGAAAATTTACAGCTCCTGTTGGATCCAGTCGCCGGCATGGTTGCAACCACAAAGTTCAACCGCGAGAAAATGCGTGCCGCTGCTCCACTAGGTTTTACATTAGCAACTGAAATTGCTGATTATTTAGTCCGCAAAGGCGTGAACTTCGCCCAAGCGCATGATGCCGCGGGCCAATGCGTGCAAATAGCGGAAGCAAGAAATTGCGATCTCCATGATTTGAGCGAGAGTGAATTGCAATCAGCGCACTCACAATTAGCGGGCGATGTAATAAAACTTCTAACTGTTGAGGGTGCGATTGCTGCACGCACTACATCTAACGGTACTGCGCCAAAAAGTGTGGTTCTGCAGATTGCAAAATTACGGAGCAATGCTGCGCTTACGAAAAAATGGGTCGAGACTGCCTCGCAAAAATTCATCAGAACTATGACGCTATGAGAACGGGAAACTAATGACGAGCGCTTTGATAGCTGATTTGAAATGGCGTGGCGCTTTCGCGCAATCAACTGATGAAGTTGAATTAGCGAAACATCTAGATTCGGGCTCACGAACTCTCTACATCGGATTCGATCCAACGGCACCTAGTTTGCACTTAGGTAACTTGGTGCAGATGACGATGCTCCGGCGGTTTCAATTAGCGGGCCACAAGCCGATCGCCTTAGTAGGCGGTGCAACTGGGTTGGTAGGAGACCCAAGTGGTCGTAGCGCCGAACGTACCTTAAATGATGAAGAGATCGTGGCCCAATGGTTAGAGCGAATTCGAAAGCAATTAGAAGGTTTTCTCGATTTCAATGCGCCTAAAAATGCCGCCACCATGGCCAACAACCTAGATTGGACCGCACCGGTTTCAGCTTTGAATTTTCTTCGCGATATCGGAAAGCATTTCAGCGTCAACCAGATGTTAGCAAAAGACTCGGTTTCTACACGTTTAGAAAGCGGCGGCATTTCTTACACTGAATTTTCGTATCAAGTTTTGCAAGCTTACGATTTTTTAGAACTCTTTCGACGCGCCAACTGCACTCTGCAACTTGGCGGTAGCGATCAATGGGGAAATATCACTGCTGGGTTGGATTTGATTCGTAAAGTAACCGGCGAGACCGCTTATGCCTTATCAGTGCCATTACTTACCAAAAGCGATGGCGAAAAATTTGGGAAAACTGCTGCTGGTTCTATTTGGCTCGATCCCGCCATGACATCTCCCTATGCCTTCTACCAATTTTTCATTAATTCTGATGATCGAGATGTTGCGAAGTTGTTAAAGATTTTTTCATTTAAGACGCATGTAGAAATTGAAGAACTTTTAAAATCACTTGCAATTAATCCAGGCGCACGCGAGGCCCATCGAGCGTTAGCCCAGGAATTGACAACTTCAATTCATGGCGAAGCTGCATGTACAAAAGTTGAAGCGGCAGCGAAAGCGTTATTTGGCCAAGGCGAAATCACCGACTTAGATAGAGATACGTTAGCTGGCGCACTTGCAGAACTGCCGCGCACCACAATAAATTCATCTTCAGATATTCCAACTTGGGTAGATTTAATTGTTGCAACTGGTGTTTGTGAATCTAAATCAGCAGCGCGCCGAATCATTAAAGAAGGTGGCGCCTACTTGAATAACAAAAAAATTGCGACGGAAGATTTCGCGCCAACTTCGGCGGATTTAATTGCTGGAAAGTTTTTAATATTACGCAAAGGAAAGCGCGATCTAGCGGCGGTAGAGTTGATTAAATAAGCAACAAAGTTCTACCTTTTTTGCTTATATTGAGCGAGATCACTCGCTTCTTGATTTGACCTACGCCGATAAAGCGCGATAACCTCCATTTCTTCGTTACGAGACGGACGTATCACGGCCGGTTAGCGAAGTAAGAACTTCCCTAGAAGCTTTAAAACCCTTATAAATCAAGGTTTTTTGGTCGATTCCTGCACTTTTTTGTAGGGATTTGATCAATTTGACCTTATGCCTGGGGGTGGCTAAGTTTCTCCTTCTGCCCTCTAAAAAGGGGTGGATGCAGGTTGCCCCGAGAACGGACTGACGTCTTCGATCGGTGCGCGCCCGTACCTTGAGAACTCAACA
>DKNC01000040.1:0-7170 GCA_002470135.1 Actinobacteria bacterium UBA7398
GAATCACTTCTTAATATGCCGCCAGTGATAACGGTTGCGCTCTCGCCAACTATCGCGCGATATTGATCTTCAAATCCTGGTGGCGCAGTAATAATAATTTCATCCACTGCTGGAGATAGCGCTGTAAAAGCGCGCTCCAACAATGTAATACCGCCAAGTTGAACTAGCGCTTTTGGTATTTGCGCACCAAGACGGTGTCCCATGCCAGCGGCCGCAATGATCGCGGCAGATTTATTTGAAGATTGGCTCATCAAGAACCAATTAAGAAGCTAGTACCTCGTTGAGGATGGACTCGGCATTTGCTTCGTCAGTGTGCTCAGCGAGTGCGAGTTCTGAAACTAAAATGGATTTGGCTTTAGCGAGCATTCGCTTTTCGCCTGCGGAGAGACCGCGGTCAAGGTCGCGGCGATAAAGATCGCGGACAACTTCAGCAACTTTAATAACATCGCCAGAAGCGAGTTTTTCCAAGTTTGCTTTATATCTACGAGACCAGTTTGTTGGTTCCTCGGTATATGGCTGACGTAATACGCCAAAGACGCGATCTAAACCGGCTGAGTCCACTACATCACGAACGCCTACTAAATCAACATTTTCGGCTGGTACGCGAACAGTTAAGTCACCTTGTGCAACTTTTAGGACTAGGTAGATCTTTTCTTCGCCTTTGATGGTCCGGGTCTCGATTGCTTCGATGAGAGCCGCGCCGTGATGGGGATAAACAACGGTTTCGCCAACCTTGAATGACATTTATTGCCTTTCGATAGAGGGCAATTCTACCAGCAGGTAAGCAGAGGGTGAAATCCCCTAAAGCCAGCCTAAATCACTTATTTTTAGCGATTTTTTGCGCAATGCGATAAATACTTTCGCATAAGATTCCCTCATGAAAAAACCTTCGCCGCTTACTACGCTCGCTATCTCTGCAATATCTGCACTATTTCTAACAGGATGTGGAGCTGGCTTTGATGCGCCAACTCGTCATATCAAGCAGGTTACCGATGGCGTGGAAGCTGAATTAGGTTCTGTAAAAGTACGTAACCTTTTAATTGTGGCCCAGCCAGATGGTTCTGGAGTATTGGTTGGAACTTTAGTAAATACCAGCGAAGAAGCTGAAATTGTAAGAAGTATTTCTATAAATGGAAATTTGGCAACGATTTCAGGGTCAAATATAGTCTCAAAGAATAGCCCGGTCATATTTGCAGGCGATAGTTCAAATGCGAACGCTGGTGTAACTTTATTGAATTCAACTATTGGTAATCGAGTTCCAGTTTCAATAACTTTTTCTAGCGTTGGAACCGTTAACTTCACTGCACTTGTCAGGGAAAAAGCTGGCGAGTTTAAAGATGTGGTATTAAAAACTCCCGTAATTTGCGCAGATCCTAAAGCTCCAACTTGTACCCCAGCCCCCTAACAGTCTGAATAAAGATTGGGTTAGCTGGATCAACCTCAATCTTGGCGCGCAACCGCTTAATGTGTACATCTAATGTTTTAGTATCACCTACATAATCACTGCCCCAAACGCGATCAATTAATTGCACGCGGGTTAGGACTCGTCCAGAATTTCGCATTAAGAATTCCAACAACTCAAATTCTTTTAGCGGAAGTGAAACATTTACACCGTTAACTGCGACTTGATGACGATCAGTATCCATTCGAACTGGACCGGCGGTCATAATTCCAATATCGCCGATTGCGCTCTCTCCTGAATTCCTCCGAAGTACTGCCCGAATTCGCGCCACTAATTCTCGGGTTGAATAAGGCTTTGTTACATAGTCATCCGCGCCAAGTTCTAGCCCAACCACTTTATCTACCTCAGAATCTTTAGCGGTTAACATGATGATTGGCACTTTAGATTTAGCTCTAATTTGGCGACAGACTTCAGTTCCAGAGATCTCCGGAATCATTAAATCGAGTAGCACAAGGTCTATGCCGCCTTGCTCGAACTTTGTGATCGCCTCAGTGCCATTTGCTGCTGAAACTATCGAGAAACCTTCTTTTCCGAGCAAGAATTCCAACGCCTCAGAGAACGATGACTCATCTTCAACGATTAATATCCGGACCATTTGCTCCTCATTCTAGATTTCGACTTCTTCAATACTTTCTTCTGGTGCGATCGGTAACCGCAACGCGAAAGTGCTACCAACGTTTATCTTGCTCCATACCTTTACGTCGCCGCCGTGATTTAGCGCAATGTGCTTAACTATCGAAAGCCCAAGTCCGGTGCCACCAGTTTCTCGTGATCGCGCCGGGTCAATCCGATAAAACCGCTCAAAAATTCGTTCCAACTCTAATTCGCTAATTCCAATTCCTTGATCTGCAACTGAAATTTCTACTAACCCTTCAACTACGGAAGCACTTACGGAAACTTTTGTATTCTCCGGACTGTAATTAATTGCATTCTCAATTAGATTGTGGACCGCCATTATTACTTGATCTCGATCTCCCAATACAGTTGTCTCGGAAACTTCACCAACTACAATCTCTATTTTTCGACCTTCGGCATTTATCTGACACTGGTTTGCAGCCTCATTGATAATATCTTCAACATCAATTGCGTAAGCAGACAGGAGAGGATCGCTGCCTTGCAATCTAGATAAGTTGATAATTTCTTGAACTAAATCAGTTAAACGTCTTGACTCTTTTTGCATTTTTGATGCAAACTTAATAACTGCTTCTGGATCATTCTTTGCGCCTAATACTGCTTCACTCAAAAGCGAGAGCGCGCCAATTGGTGTTTTTAATTCGTGTGAAATATTTGCCACAAAATCGCGGCGAATTGCATCTACTTTTTGATATTCACTCTCATCCGAAATTAGAACCAGAATCATGCCGGAAACATCTAATGGTGCAACAGTTACGGTTAACTCTCGCTTACCCTCGCCAATCGGGCCTCTAGGTAATTCAATTGCGCCGCGGTGTAATTGACTAGTTCTGCGTACTACTCGCACTAGTGCTAATAACTCTTCGCTAACCACTCGGTTTTCCCGAACTACGCCAAAGCTTGAAATTCCCGCAGATTGAAATATTGGAACTTCACCAGGTAATAAAATTAATGAATCGCTTTGAAGTGCTAATAAGGTCGTAGTCAATATTTCCGGAAGTAATTCGGGTGCGTCGTTAAATTCAGCCTCACCCTTGCTCCTCAGGAACTTCACGGGGCTATCGTACGGAGATAGTGAGTGATTTTTACATCTTTATACCGCGTTACCAATTGTTCACCCATTGGCAAACACACGTTCACTTGGTTACTCGCCAGAGTCGTAATTCACCGTTACGGTTTGCCAATGGCCTGGTTAAGAACTGCATTCCAAGATGAGCTCGATGGCGTAACTCAAACCCTAGTAGACCTTTCGGCACTAGTAACCGATGCAATTGAAAAAGCAACTCATGCGCTTCTCACCGCTGACTTAGCCGAAGCAGAAGCGATTATTAAATCGGATGACCAGATCGATCAAATTCAACATGACCTTGATGCACGCATCATCGACATTATCGCCCGCCAACAACCAGTAGCTTCAGATTTACGTGCCCTAGTTACAGCGCTACGCATGAGTGCGGATTTAGAGCGTATGGGAGATATGGCGCACCACGTTGCAAAAATTACCCGACTCCGCCATCCACAAGGTGCGGTCCCTTCCGAACTCTTGCTGACTATAGAAGAAATGGGCAAGGTTGCTAAATTAATTTCTCAAAAAACTGGTGAAGTTATCTCATCTAAAGATATAGAAAAAGCCGTTGAGCTTGAAACAGATGATGACCAGATGGATAAATTACATCGCCAACTTTTTGTAGCACTTTTAGATGATAATTGGGCTCATGGCATTGAAACTGCTATCGATATTACTTTGATTGGTCGATATTACGAACGTTATGCAGACCATGCAGTTTCGGTTGCGCGTCGAGTCTATTTTCAAGTAACTGGAAAGTATTCAAACGCCGAATAAATTATTTTTTGCCTTGATTTGCAACTTTTGAAATCGCATCTAAGGCCGCTTCTGGATCTAAGTACTCGCCACCTTTTTTAATTGGCATGAAATTTTCATTTAATTCATAGCGCAATGGAATGCCGGTAGGGATATTTAACTCCGCAATATCGCCATCTGAAATTCCATCAAGGTGTTTTACCAAGGCTCGAAGTGAATTCCCATGTGCAGTGACTAGAACTCGCTTCCCACTTTTAAGATCTGGAATTATCGATTCGTTCCAATAAGGCATCATCCGTGCCACAACATCTTTCAGACATTCACTCTTTGGTAAGGCTGCGCCTAACTCCGCATATTTAGCTTCATTTGCTTGGCTATATTCATTGTCATCAGCAATCGGTGGTGGTGGCACAGCAAATGATCTGCGCCATAATTTAAATTGAGCCTCGCCATATTCGGCCAAAGTTGCAGCTTTATCCTTCCCTTGCAAAGCACCGTAATGTCGTTCATTTAAGCGCCATGATCGCCGAACTGGAATCCAAGCACGTTCGCACGCTTCTAGCGCAATTTGTGAAGTATCGATGGCACGGCGTAATACCGATGTGTGCAAAATATCCGGAAGTAAATTTTTGGACTTCAAAAGTTCGCCACCGCGTTTTGCTTCAGCTCTACCCTTATCCGAAAGTTCGACATCGACCCATCCGGTAAATAAATTCTTTGCGTTCCATTCACTCTCACCATGGCGGAGCAGAATTAGCGAATAAGTCATAGCGCTATCTTATTCATTTTATACTTTCTAAACCAAATGTGTGAAAGCTTGCAAGTTTGCCAACGATTCACCACGCGAAACCCGCCAAGCCCACTCACGTCTAATCGCGTTAGCAAAGCCCAATTCGAGCAATGGATTAAAAGAAGAATCAGAATATTGCAGAACTGCTCCCAAAATTCGATCTAGCTCCTGTTCCGAAACTGCTGTTAAAGGTAATCGACCCACTAGATAAATGTCGCCCAATTCATTAATCGCGAACGCAACGGCATACATAGTTGCATTCTTAGTTAATAAATATTGGTGTACCGCGGCAGTATTTTCATCCGGTTTTCTTATTACAAACGCGCTAAAACTTAAGGAGTGATCACCAACTACTAGCGCGCAATGGGTTTGTTGTTTCGCTTCACCAGGCAAAGTAATTAAGTAAGTTGAATCGCTACTGCGTTCGGCATCAATGTCGTGCGATTCGATGAACTCTTCAATTGTGGCAATTGCTAAAGATTGTGCCGACATATTTAAGCAAGCCGCACTTGCGAACTTTGAGCTTCATTGGAAAGTACTCGGTCATAAACATCGAGCATTCCGCGGGCAGTTGCATCCCAACCAAAGTGCGATGCATGTTCGACCGCTCCCATCGAGAGCAACAACCGCTTCTGTGGCTCGGAAAGTAGGCGTGAAATAACGGCCGACCAAGCTTTTGGATCGTGGCCATCAACTAAGGACCCAGAGATACCGTCAGAGATAGCAGTTCTTAGTCCGCCAACTGCAGTTGCTACAACAGGTGTCCCGCAAGCTTGGGCTTCCAGTGCAACTAAGCCAAATGATTCACTATACGAAGGAACGCAAACTAAATCTGCTGCGCGATACCAATCTGGCAAATCTTCGCGAGCTATTGGGGGGACAAAGTGCACAATATCTTCGATACCGAGAAACTTTGCTAAATTTTTTAAATTTATTGGTTCGGATGGACCGTTTCCAGAAGCACCACCAATAATCATTATCGCTAATTTTGCGCGGAGATGTGGTGAATGCATCACCATTTCAGCAGCCGCACGCACTAATAAATCCGGACCTTTATGCGGTTGAATCCGCCCAACAAAAGTTAGAACCAGTGCATCTGGTGCAATCTTTAACTTTTCGCGCGATGCTTTTTTGCCAACGCCAATTTTAAATCTTCCCAAATCAACTCCAGGTGTAACCACAAAAACATTATCTGGGCAGGCATCATAAAGTGAAACCAAACTAGCCGCTTCGGCGTCAGTATTTGCAATCAGTGCTTTTGCTGCATGCACAACTTGTTCTTCACCAATTGCACGAGTGGTTGGTTCTGGCGCTTCGCCATCAGCAAGCGCTAAATTCTTAACTTTAGCCATAGTGTGCATTGTGTGAACTAGTGGAATTCCTAAGCGTTCTGAAACCATCCAACCAAGTTGTCCGGAAATCCAATAATGTGAATGAATCAAATCATAATAACCGCGCGGTAAATTCGCTTCCACATGCATAAACGAAGAAGTTAGCGCGCAAAGTTGCGATGGCAAATCATCTTTCGAGATACCCTCATAAGGTCCAGCTTCGATATGTCGAACATTCACTCCAGGAGCAATTTCAACTTTCTCGGGTAACCCAGATTTCGTTGACCGAGTAAAGATATCTACTTCGACTCCGGAAGCTGCCATTTTTTTAGCGCTCTCCACGACATAAACATTCATGCCGCCAGCATCACCGGTACCCGCTTGTTCAAGCGGCGAGGTGTGCAACATTAAAGTTGCGATTCGGTTTGCAGATTTTTTAGCCATGACGCAAAAGTGTACTAGCGCGAATTTCTCCCACAACCTGGCCGCCGCCGAATACCTTTTCAGGCTCAAATTCAACCTTGATTCCCATTCTTGCTAAGCCAGCAGCCATTAATTGTGCTGCGCCGCGGAATGATCCATCGCTAATTTTCCAAACCAGAGTTTGACCATCTTGCAACGAGAGAACTACTACGCCTTCAGCGCCATCTTTACAGAACAATCCTGGAACTTTTTGCATTGCAAGTGTTGGTAATCTCCCTTCACCAGAAACCATTATTGGAAACTCCCGGCAAGCTTCTACAACTTCTTGATGTACTGGATCCTTTGAAACTGTAAGCGCATGAATTGCTTTTGCTAACCCAGATAGCGTGATTGCAAATAGCGGTGCACCGCAGCCATCTACCGCAATTTGCGAAACTTTCTCGCCTGATAATTGCTCAAACTCTTCTCGACAAGCAAGTTGCAACGGATGGTTTGGATTTAAATATGTTGCAACATCCCAACCATTTATCGCACAAGTAGCCACCATCCCAGAGTGTTTTCCGCTGCAATTAGCAGCTAACGAGGTTGGGGCGCTATTTCCCCACGCCCTTCGCTCTTTGTCGCCCAGCGGTTTATCTGGGGTATTTTTCAGAGCGCTTTCATCGAGGCCGGCGGACTTTAAAATCGCTACTGCGCCATCCATATGTTC
>DKNC01000040.1:7216-12279 GCA_002470135.1 Actinobacteria bacterium UBA7398
CATTGCAGATGCTTGAATTGCTTTGATGGCAGATCTTGGATACATCGCATGCTTAGTAGAACCCAATGCAAGTACTTCGCGACCATCAGCGCCAAGAATTAGTAAATGCCCACTATGAACCGACTCAACAAGTTCGTTTCTAACTACTTCGACAAGAATTTCACCACTGCTAATCATTCCGACCTCGGCATAGTTGACCAGATATGTGCTTGCAACGGATGACCATTTGTCGCCATGTCATATGCATAAAACAATTCACCTTCTACTAAACCATAAAGTCTGGAACCAGCAGTAACGATCTTTGCGGTTGGCGCGGAATAACCTTGATCCATTGCTAATTGAATTTTCGGACCATCAAATATGCCAACCCAGCCTTCAGTAATTCCAGTGTTATGCGAAATTACTACTTCTAATTTGTTCTCTGGTTTCACTCGCCAAAAACCAGTCTCAGAACCAGCTGGCCGAATGATTTCGTTATTGTCATCGATGATCCAAGATGTTGAAGAGTAAGTTAAAAAAGATCGACCATCGTGGCCAAAGGTAACTTTCTGCGCGAATTGAAATGGTTCGATTCCTGGATATTCACCATGCCCCTTACCGCGCCAAGTGCCAACGATCCAGGCGAGCGGATTTAAATCAGGATGCAGCCCTTCTGGAATTGTAAAAACCATTTATAAACCTTGACCTTTCGCTTCTTTTCTTAACTTTCGCAAAACCTTTAAACCTTGTCCGACCATAAATAAACCAATTATGAGCGCTGCTGCGGCAAGTGCGATCGAAGTAATGAACTCCACGCAGTAAGCCTATAGAGTTTCATACATGAATTCGGGAGCACCGTACCGCAAGCTCGTTGTAAAGGTAATCGTTGGCAAAGAAGATCCGGAACGATGCGCTCAAGCCTTTAACGTTGCCGCAACCGCATTAGCATCAGGAATAGAAGTTTCGCTTTGGTTAGCTGGTGAAGCATCTTGGTTTGCACTTCCCGGTAAAGCGGAAGAGTTTGTCCTAGAACATGCAGCGCCACTTCACCAACTTCTCGAAACTTTGGTTTTAAATGCAACGGTCACACTCTGCACCCAATGCGCAACCCGAAGAAATATTAAAGATGGCGATCAAATTAACGGAATTAGAATTGCCGGATCAGCAGCGTTCGTTGAAGAGATTATGGGCGCAAATACCCAAGTAGTTATCTATTAATCTAGCGGAACTAAAATCTCCTGCGTCGCTGGAATTCCATCGGCTGTTAGAACTGCATCTGCAGGTGTCATTCGTTTAATAACTGCAAGCGCGATAGTTCCCAATTCATAATGGCGCGCAACGGTTCCAACGAAACCAACTTCTTTGCCATCGTTTAAAACTGGCGTTCCTTGAGCTGGAATCGAAACTGCACTGCCATCAAGGTGTAATAAGACTAAACGTCGCGGCGGATGTCCTAAATTAAATACTTTCGCAACGGTNNACCGCACCGTTTAAAAACCCAAGTTCATTAGGGATCGATTTATGATCAGTATCAAAGCCATATCGAGCGCGGCCACTAGCTACGCGCTCTGCCGCTAGCGCCCAAGTTCCAACTTGAGTATTTGTCGAATTAAATGCAGCGATAGTTTCAGCTAACTCATTTCGAGGTAACAGCGCATACGGTCCACCGATTGCATCGGTTTTACCAGGTGCTCGCAAAACTGCAAACTCGTTTGACGCATCTTTAACTTCAACTCGAAGCATAAATTTCATTGATTCTAAATACTTTATTAACGCCGCCAAATTTGTTGTATCAAGATGTAGAAATGTTGTAACGCCATCATCTACTAAGAAAAACTGTTGCTCTACATGGCCATTGGCATCTAGAACTAAGGCTTCTTTCCACTCGCCAGGTTGTAACTTCTCAAGATGCTGCGTAGTAATTGCATGCAACCAGGTCAATCGATCTTCACCGGAAATCGAAACTACCGCGCGGTGTGATAAATCCGCCCATGCTTTCCCAGCGGCTAGCGCACGTTGTTCCTGCGCTACTTCGCCAAAATGCCAAATCGCGCCTTTATCAGGACCATCCTCTACTAATACTGCGCTCACTTTTTCGCCACGCAATCGGCGCAAGTTCCGTAAATCGCAAAGTGAGTTACATCAGTCTTAAATCCATAATCATCGGAGAGCGTGTTTACAAAATTAGCGGCCGCATCAATTGGAGCATCTCCTACAGATCCGCAATTACCGCAAACTAAATGCAGGTGAGTTAATTCTTCAGCTGCATGATAAGTAGCACCGCCGTGGCCCAAATGGGTATGTTGCACTAACCCAACATTTTCTAGCGTTTCTAAATTCCGATATACCGTTGAAAGATTAATCCCCGGATGAGTTAAATGAATCTTGGCCGCAACATCTTCCGGAGTTGCATGTCCTAATTCGCGGACTGCGTTCAACACCAATTCGCGCTGCGGCGTTAAACGTAAGCCCTTTTCGCGTAGTTCGTGTTGTTGCGCCATGAGTGAAGTCTAAGGCGGCATCCAGATCGCGGGAAATTAACGAGGTGGTGCGCTGCTTTTACGCCGAGTACTCTTAGCACTCTTATGGCACGCATCCTTCTCCTCACAAATACGCTGGGAGCCAGCGCTGAGGTATTGCCTGCTCTCGCGCTATTGCAACATCAGGTGCGGATATTGCCTGCCGAAGGTTCAGTATTAGTTGATGTTCCTGAAGTTGATTGCGTATTTTTAGATGCTCGCCGCGAACTTCCCGCCGCAAAAGCTTTAACTTACTTATTAACTTCAACCGGAATCGGTTGTCCAGTAATTGTCATCGCAACCGAAGGTGGCCTATCTGCGATGAGCGCCGAGTGGGGCGTTGACGATGTAATTCTTGATACTGCAGGACCAGCCGAAGTTGAAGCGCGAATTCGAATTGCAATCGGAAAAATCGAAGCCCAACGTATTGCGGCTGATCCAACTTCAGGTGAGATTCGAAGTGGTGAAGTTGTAATTGATGAACGTAGTTACACTGCAAAAATTCGCGGAAACTCATTGGANNCGTTCCCAACTTCTCCAAGAAATCTGGGGCTACGACTATTTCGGTGGCACTCGCAC
The DNA here is from genome assembly GCA_002470135.1 of Actinobacteria bacterium UBA7398. Taxonomy (GTDB): domain Bacteria; phylum Actinomycetota; class Actinomycetes; order Nanopelagicales; family Nanopelagicaceae; genus UBA7398. Next base: position 10,294 of record DKNC01000040.1, read on the forward strand.
AGTTGATGTTCATATCCGTCGCTTGCGTTCAAAGCTTGGTCCAGAATTCGAAGCGATTATTGGAACAGTTCGAAACGTCGGCTACCGATTTACCATAAACGGCAAGGAAACTTCGCTCTCTGAGCAGAACTCGTGAAGTTACTCGAACATCTCGGCACCACTACCCAAGAAAAAGTTTTAGCTTTAATTGCTGATGCAACAAAGCAAGATGGAGCTCCTCCGGTAGCTGAACACGTTTTGTTGCACTTACGTTATGGTGGCGATAAAGCCGCTCGCCATTTAATTATGGAATCGGGCGAAGAAGTTATTGGCTACGCCCATATAGATCTAACAGATGAAATTGAAGGCCCAAGTGCGGAATTAGTTATTCATCCTAAGCATCGCAATCAGAAACTTGGCAGTCAACTTTTAGCGGAAGTTACCAAAATTGCCGGCGACCGGCTGCGCTTGTGGTCACATGGAGATTCAATTAACGCCCAAAAGATGGCAGAAAACAGAGGTTTCAAACGAGTTCGCACCATTATTCAGATGCGCCGTTCACTAAATGACCCAATCGCTGATATCAATAACAGTATTGAAATTAGAAATTTCTTAAACGGAATCGATAATGATGAATGGATTGCGCTAAACAATCGAATTTTCAATGACCATCCAGAGCAATCGAGTTGGAGTAATCGCGATTTGGATATCCGAATTCGTGAAGATTGGTTCGACGACAAAGGATTTTTAGTTGCGACCGAAAACGGCAAGATGGTGGCATTCTGTTGGACCAAGATCCATGGTGGTCATTCACATAAACATGCGAATCATGAAGAAACCCATGCTCACGATCCAATCGGAGAAATTTATATCATGGGAGTCGATCCAGATTATTCCGGTCGTGGATTCGGTAGCGCAATCACAATTGCTGGGTTGCAACATATACGCTATCAAGGAATTTTCTCGGCGATGCTCTACGTTGAGTCTCAAAACGAGAGCGCGCTAAAACTTTATCGCAAACTCGGTTTTACTGAGTGGGGACGTGACGTGCTCTATAAGATTTCAGGAAGTTAGTTCAACGCACATTTTTCGGAAAGCTTCAGTGTGCGCATCGACATCGGATTCGGTTGTGTATGGCGACATCAACGCCATGTTATGAAACGGCGTTAATAAAAAGCCATCATTAAGTAAGCGCAAATGTAGGTACTGTTCAAGCTCGAAATCGCCCACGCTCGCAGCTTCCGCGCCAGTCCTAGGTGCACGATTCAAAAACATGTACTCGCTTCGAGCTCCTAAGCGATTTACATGCCATGGGAGGTTGCACTCATTAATTACCGCTGCGACGCCGTCAGACCAACGATCGCCAAGTTCAATCATTTTCACAAATGCAGTTTCAGTTAAAACCTCACTTAATGTGGCGCGCATTGCAGCTAGCGAAAGCGCATTTCCAGCCAACGTGCCACCAATTCCACCAGTATCGATTACTTCACGATCAATTTTCTTAGCAATCGCCGCAGCGATTTCAGTAGTCATGCCAAATGTTCCAGTCGGAATTCCACCACCGATTGCTTTACCAATCGTCAAGAAATCTGGCTTCAAATTATGTAGCGCGGTCATTCCACCAGCACCCACCGAGATCGTATGGGTCTCATCGATAATCCAAACCACACCATACTTCTTCGCAAGCTCACCAACACTTTCTAAATATCCTGATTCAGGCAACACAATTCCAACATTTGTCATCGCTGGTTCCATCAAGATTGCCGCTACATCGCTGTGCTTTAACGCAGCTTCCATCGCAGCTAAGTTATTAAATTCCACGACTCGCGTTGTTTCACTTAACGAAACCGGAGCCCCGATATTTCCTTCACGTGCAACTGTATTTCCGGTTTCATCCAACGTTGCGAAAGTTTCATCAACACTTCCGTGATAACACCGATCAATCACAATTACTTTTGATTTACCGGTGATCATTCGACAATAGCGAATTGCATGGCGATTTGCATC
>DKNC01000040.1:12332-13104 GCA_002470135.1 Actinobacteria bacterium UBA7398
GTAATTCCACGTTCCATCTGTGCTGAAATCGCTTTAACAGTTGGTGCAGGCGAGTGGCCCGTCATAGAACCGGTATCGCCTAAACAAAAATCGATGTAACTATTCCCATCAAGATCAACAAATTTTGCACCTTGGGCCGTATCTACAAATATCGGATATGCACCGGGCCACTTCGCCATCCACGACATTGGAACTCCACCCGGCATAACTTTTTGAGCGTTCGTAAACGCTTCGCCACTCTTAGGGTGTAACGCAAGAAAGCGCGCTTCTTCATGCGCCATCAACTTCGTAAGCCGCTCACGATTAACCATATTCACAATCTATCTCTCATCCACATTTTTTGGAATTCAGAATTTTGCTTGCGCGCTTGGGCTTTATCTTGCGAATGGCCCACGTAACTTAATTGGATAAAGTCTAAAATTCGCAGTTTAGAGATGTGGGTTCAATTCCCGCCGTGGGCACAAAAATAAGGACCTGAGTTTTCAGGCCCTTATTTTTAGATTTTAATGCTATCCCTAAGTTCGCAGACTGAGAATAAATCTCGCAAAGGGACAACTAAAGATAACAGAATTATTTAACAAAAGATATTTCTCCACAACTAATTAAAAACTACTTTCTGTAATCAAACTTCATCAAATACAAATAGTGCTTCTAAATAATTCTCACCAGTAATTCCTAAATTCGCCGCATCAGGTGGCGCAGTTTGCGGTTCCACACAAACGCCTTCTGGATCTTGGTCATAAACAACTAAATATGGCGCATCACTTTCAAC
>DKNC01000064.1:0-428 GCA_002470135.1 Actinobacteria bacterium UBA7398
ACCAACTGAGCTAACAACCCGGATGTTTTGCGTACTTGGGGAGAGTGCGCTCAACGTAAGGCGAAACCCTACCAGCGCCAAGCCTGCGCTAATGACAATCGCGAATGGGTGCGGCATCATCGATATATGAAGAAATTCAGCGCATGGCAGGTGGTTATTGCCCTGACGCTAGGCGTTGGAATACATGTAAGTGGCGTTGGAATGCAAAGTGTTTTCGGCGTTGGGTTAAATGCCCTCGCCGCGATTGAGAATTTACCGGTTAAAGGTCGCGCACCGAAAACGGGATATTCGCGGGCCGAATTTGGGAGCGCATGGGCTGATGTAGATAAGAATGGTTGCGATACTCGGAACGATATTTTGCGTCGGGATTTAACTACGGTTATTTATAAAGTTAAGACGCATGACTGTGTGGCACTTACTGGCGTATT
>DKNC01000064.1:508-3025 GCA_002470135.1 Actinobacteria bacterium UBA7398
CTCTCTAATGCTTGGCAAACTGGTGCATTTGGGTTGAGTGCTGATCTGCGAAAGGCATTTGCAAATGATCCGTTGAATTTATTGGCAGTAAAGGGATCGCTAAATCAACAGAAGAGCGATGGTGATGCCGCAACATGGTTGCCACCGTTGAAGAGTTTTAGATGTACATATGTGGCGCGACAAGTTGCGGTTAAGTTGAAATATAAATTGTGGGTAACTGCGCCAGAAAAAGTTGCAATGGTGAAAGTGTTAAGTAGCTGTCCTAAGTTGGCGCTACCAAATTAGTTTTACGCTTTGCTTTAAATAGTGGGGTGAGCGACGGGGCTCGAACCCGCGACATCCCGGACCACAACCGGGTGCTCTACCAGCTGAGCTACGCCCACCATGTTTCGTTATTAAGTTTTGTAGAAGTGCTGATTGTACCTGTTACTTTTCGGAGCTGGATTTGCTCGCGAAAATCACGCTCCGGTAGTACTTCAACTCCTCGATCGAATCTTTCACATCGCCCATTGCGCGGTGATTGCCGGTCTTCTTTGGCGCGTTGAAATAGGCGGATGCGTACCAACGGCGCGCGAGCTCCTTAATAGAGGAGACATCGATGATTCGGTAATGGAGGAAGGCATCGAGGAGCGGCATATCGCGGGCGATGAAGTTCCGGTCGGTTGCGATGGAGTTGCCAGCGAGTGGGGATTTGCCGGATTCAACGCCAACTGATTCGAGGTGCGCGATAACTTTCGCTTCTGCATCGGCGAGGGTGGTTCCGCTAGATATAAGAGGTAAGAGCCCAGATTCGGTATGCATATTGGTTACGAACTCGTTCATCCCGGCAAGTTTTTCGGGGGTAGTGGCGATGAGGATGTCGATGCCATCGCCGATTGGGTTTAATTCAGAATCGGTAACTTGCACTGCGATTTCGACGAGGGCATCGTTTTCAAGAGAGAGCCCGGTCATCTCGCAATCAATCCAAATTAGGTGCGGATTGTCGATAGCCATGGGGAAACCTTATGGGGTGGGAGCGGTTTTGCTCGACAAGTGAATTCACTATTCGTTCACCTGGTATTAACCAACGAGACAGGCGGCGCAACCTAGTTGGGGGCAGTATCGCGGCGTGAGTTCAATTTCGCCTAGTCAAACGACGGTATCGCCGCGGGAAATTTTCACTAAACCGCGAGTATCGGATCGGATTTTTAGAAGCGTCTTAAATGTTATGAGTTTTTCTTCGCTCGCAATATTAACCCTGATTGGTTCCTTCTTAATGTTACGAGGTTTCCAAACATTTCAGAGTGAAGGCTTACATTTCATTACTGGGTTCGAATGGACTAGCACTGTAAACGATGGCGTTGAAACTTCAACATTTGGCTTAGGTTCGATGTTAATCGGCACATTGTTGATATCCGGAACCGCGCTCGTAATTGGTGTTCCACTCTCAGTATTGACTGCGCTGTATTTAAACTTTTATGCGCCGATGCAAATTCGTAAATTCATGGTAACAATTTTAGATTTAATGGCCGCCTTCCCTTCAATCCTTTACGGGTTATGGGGATATTTTATTTTGATGCCGATGGCTGAATATTGGGCGAAGTTGCTTAATAAATATTTGGGTTGGATCCCAGCGTTTTCGGTGCCACAACCAGCTTTTACGCGCTCGCCATTTGTGGCTGGCTTAGTACTTGCAATCATGATCATTCCAATTATTACTTCAGTTTCACGTGAAGTATTTTCGCAAACTCCACTTGATCGAATCCAAGCCGCTTACGCACTTGGTGCTACAAAATGGAAGATGATTAAAACAGTGGTGTTGCCATTCGGATCTGGTGGCGTTGTCGGCGGTGCGATGCTCGGTCTTGGTCGCGCTATGGGTGAAACTGTTGCGGTATATATGGTGCTAAATATTGCATTTAGTGCAAACTTAAAAGTTCTATATGGTGTTGGTGGAAACGTTGCATCAATGATTGTTTCAAGATGGGGCGAATCAACTTTATTAGAATCCAAAGCGCTATTAGCGGCCGGCTTTGTATTGTTCATGATGACTTTGGCGGTTAACTTTTTAGCGAATTTCATCGTAAAACGTGCGATTAAGTCAGGTAAGTAAATGACTACTTACGCGCCTACTAAACCATGGCAACCAACAAAGGTTGATATTAGTAAGAATGTATTAGGTTTATTAATAGCGCTAGTTGTCTCATTTGTGGTTGTGCAATTAACGCCGATGAAGGGCAAGTTGGCATATGCCGGAGTTTTGTTTATCTCCGCAACGGTTATCCAAGTGGGTATGAAGTGGATATCGCGCGGACGAATGGCTGCGATAGATGGTCTTGCAAGTTCCATCGCATTTACTGGCTCTGTAATAGTTTTCTTGCCAGTTGTAAGTATTTTATACACGACGATTAGTAAAGGTGTTAAAGGTCTACATTGGACTTTGTTTACAGATTCTATGGAGAACTCTTCTTACCTTGACCCAATAGGCATGGGCGGAATTTTGCATGCGATAGTTGGAACGATGTACATGATTATTAT
>DKNC01000064.1:3062-4369 GCA_002470135.1 Actinobacteria bacterium UBA7398
GCTGGATTCATTCAATTCTTAGTCCAAGCGATGAGCGGTGTGCCATCAGTTGTTGCAGGTATCTTTATTTATGCAGCGCTATTGTTAAATACAAGTTTCCGTGGATCTGGAATTACCGGAGCGCTGCCGTTAGCAATTTTGATGATTCCGACAGTAACTCGTACGGCACAAGAAGTTTTACTACTTATCCCAAATGATTTACGCGAGGCTGGACAAGCGCTCGGTGCAACTCAATGGAAAACTGTAATTACGATTGTGGTACCTGCCGCTCGAAGCGGTTTAGTTACTGCGGTAATTCTTGGAGTTGCTCGTATTGCTGGAGAGACCGCGCCGCTACTTTTCACAATTGGTGGTTCGGATAAAGTTAACTGGAACCCATTTAATGGCCCACAAAGTGCGCTTCCTTATTACGTCTGGAAAGGCTTAATTTCAGGAACTCCAGAGGCTGTGCAACGTTCCTGGACAGCGATCTTGGTCTTGCTAATGATTGTGCTTTTTTTCTTCTCAATCGCAAGATATTTTTCAAGGCAAAGGATGAAGTAAATGAGCGATGAAATGAAAGATGGGGAAAATATGTCCACAGCAAATGTGACTGGTTCGAAAGCGCTATCGGATGTTGCGGCGAGCCGATTGCGAGATTCGGTACCTGGCAATATCCCGATTGGCACCGGCCTAGAAGCTCGAAATATCCATGCTTGGTTCTCTAAACATCTTGCAGTAGAAGATGTATCCCTTGATTTCAATGCCGGAACTGTTACCGCGTTAATCGGTCCATCTGGTTGCGGAAAATCAACTTTCATTCGCACCATCAACCGAATGCACGAATTTATTCCTGGCGCAGCAATGGCTGGCGAAGTTCTACTAAACGGTGAAGATGTCTATGCGCGTGGTGTCGATGTAACGAAGATTCGTTTGAAAATAGGTATGGTTTTCCAGAAACCAAACCCATTCCCATCTATGACAATTGGTGAGAACGTACTTTCTGGCTTGAAATTGGCACAATTAAAGGTCGCCAATAAAGATGACTTGATGGAAGATTGTTTAGAGCGAGCTGGGCTTTGGAGTGAAGTAAAAGACCGACTTGGTGCACATGCCGGCGGACTATCAGGCGGACAACAACAACGTTTATGTATTGCCCGTTCGCTAGCGGTAAATCCAAAGGTGTTATTAATGGATGAACCATGTTCTGCACTTGACCCAGGATCAACGCTCCGAATCGAAGAGACAATCCACGAACTCTCAAAGACCATGACCATCATCATTGTGACTCACAACATGCAACAAGCAGCGCGCGTGAGCGATTACAC
>DKNC01000064.1:4402-4882 GCA_002470135.1 Actinobacteria bacterium UBA7398
AACGTACCGAAAACTATGTTTCTGGACGGTTTGGTTAACCAAAATTCGTTAACCAATTGTTCATCTAATAGATGGTGGCAATTTGAATTTTATAAAGCCAGTGTTACGTTTAAAAAATAACATTGCGTTGTAAATATCCCTCCGATTTTTACCTCTATGAAAGGTTGTTATGAAGGTTTCAAAATTTACTAAGTCAGCAGTAGTAGCTGTAGCAGCGCTATCTATTGCAATTGCACCAAGCGCATTTGCCGGCACAACACTTGCAGGAGGCGGCGCAACATCAGTAACTAATCTTGTGCAAGCATGCAAGAGCTTCTACAACACAGATACTGGTGATTCTTTCCCATACAACTCTGTTGGATCAGGTCAAGGTCAAAAAGATCTTGAAGGAAAGAAAATTGATTTTGCATTCTCTGATAGCACTCACTTGAAGTCTCAGAGCGGAATCGCAATTGATCCATCTGAAATTCATATCCCGGC
>DKNC01000064.1:4937-5958 GCA_002470135.1 Actinobacteria bacterium UBA7398
GATCCAGCAATCGTTGCTGATAACAACCGTACCGTTACGGTTACTGTTTATAAGAAAGACACCGCTGGAAAAATCATTAAAGACGCGACTGGTAAAGCTGTAGTACTACGTACATCCAGTCTTGTTCAAAAAATCTCTATGCCAAACCAACCAATCACTGTTGTCTATCGTCTTGATTCTTCAGGAACTACCGATAACTTGACTGCTGCATTGAAGGCGCTAGATCCAACAAATTTCACTGATGCTGGCAAGGTATTTAACGCATTAGCATCAACAAAGGCTGCAATTGCTGCAGACCCAATCCACTTCCAGAGCGCTTCAGGATCAGCTCTAGTAGCTTCTCTTGCAGCTAAGACTAAGTACTCAATTACTTACGACGAGACCAACTACGCAAAATCTGCTGGCTTGAAGCTAGTACAAGTTATCAACCCAAATGGTGACCTTGTAGCTGCAACTGATGACGGTGCAGCTGCATTCGTTTCAACTTCAGTAGTTGCTGATAATGGAACTGTGACTCTTGATTACACAAATAAAAACCCTGGCGTTTATCCATTCACTGTTGTTACTTACGCGCTAGCGCTAACTAACTATGGCGATGCCACAAAGGCTGCTGCAGTTAAGAAAGCAATTGAGTACCACGCTTTCACTTGCGCAAAGAAAGTTGCAGATTCTGGATTCATTACAATTGATCCAACAACACCACTTGGTAAGAAAATTACTTCTCAGCTTGCGAAACTAGGTAAGTAGTTTCACATCTGATTCCTTGGTAGAAAATAAAAAGGACCGTCGAGGGGCGGTCCTTTTTTAATCCCTGAAATTTCTGCAAGTTATTACTTTTATAACGAAATGTGCGCCTGGCAGGAATCGAACCTGCGACAACCGGCTTAGAAGGCAGGTGCTCTATCCAACTGAGCTACAGGCGCATTGATGTGAAATGGAACATGCGTATTGTACCGAGAGATTCCGATAAGGTTTCTCCTCGTGGCAGAGTTTATTTATACGATGAAGAAGGCGCGTAAAG
>DKNC01000002.1:0-335 GCA_002470135.1 Actinobacteria bacterium UBA7398
ACAACTAGCGAAGTTAAATTAACTGGTTGGCCATTTGCGCAATATGTAAACCAAGTTCTAACTGGTTTAGAAGCTGGAACTCTTACTGACGACCTAATCATGTCAACACCTGACTTAGCTGTTCGTCTATTTAAGAGCGGCTACTTCTTGCCACTTACCGATGCGGTCAAGGCTGCGGGCGTAACCCCAAATCCAAAGATTCACGCATATGTAACAAAAGACGGAGCTTGCTACGGTGTAAGTATCGTGACCGTTAACTTCGGTTTACTTTACAACTCAGAACTATTCTCAAAAGCTAAAATTAAGCCACCAACAACTCCAGAAGAGTTATTGGC
>DKNC01000002.1:420-1216 GCA_002470135.1 Actinobacteria bacterium UBA7398
ATGTATGACGGCGTTTGGGCTGTAGGTAAGACTCCAAAAGCTAACTCACCAGAAGTTGTTAAAGCTATGCAACTTTGGTTAGACCTTTACAATGCTGCAATTCCTAAAGGAATTAACAACGCAGCTGCAGTACAACTCGCAGCTAACGGTCGTATCGCTCAAGGTTTCTGGGTATCAGCTGCTGTTAACGTGCTTAAGAGCACTAACGAAGCTGTGTACGCAAAACTTCGTAGCGTTGCGTTGCCACATGCAAGCCACAAAGCTGCATCTCGCGTTCACCCAATCTCACTAAACAAGTTGGGCAAGAACAAAGCTGCTGCAACTGAATTCTTGACATGGTTATTCAAGCCAGAAAACATGGCTGATTTAACTATGCAATGTCTAGATTTCATTCCACCATTCCCAGAAATGGCGAACGTTCCTGCGTTCAAGGCATACCTAAAGACTTTGCCTTGGATTGATGGCTTCCTAACACCACCAAGCGTGCCTATTACTCCAATGGACATGATGGGTGACTTCATCACCAAGAGTGATGAGTACGGAACTATCATCTTGACCAACTTGCAATCTGCCGTCAATAAAAAGAAGACAGTTAAGCAAGCAATGGATCAGGCGCAAAAAGAACTTCTGGTATTGGCCACGAAGCTCTAAGATTTGAAGAATGCTTTGGTAGACCGGGAGTAAAAACGAGGAGAGAAAACCGAGATGATGGCTCTATGAAAAATAGATCATCGTCTCGGTTTTTTCATGCAAAATTACCTTATCTATTAACACTTCCAATTATTTTATTGGTAGC